>CALABZ010000171.1 GCA_937888615.1 uncultured Lentisphaeria bacterium
AAAAAACAGGCTGGTTTTGAGTTTATTTATGGTCCAAACCGGAGAAGAACCATAATTTGTGTTAAGGTTTGGGCTGTTTTATTATACTTCCGGACAATGGAAAACAACGGAGTATTGCTTGCGTAAAGAGTGAATATGTCCTTTACACTTTCTGCTTTCCGTTCGTCAACATAAAGTGTATTGTCTCCTTTCCCTCCGCGTCTATAACCTGCTGGAGGGGTTCCGTATGGACACCCGCCAGCGGCGGCAATCGATATCATCTTGTTGCGCGTATTTTCGGCGGTTTGTTCGCGCTCGAATTGGTTAAACACCTGCAGGATGCCAAGCATGGCCCTTCCCGATGGAGTGGAAAAGTCAAGATTCTTTTCTGTGATGGACAAAAACCCCTTTCCACACCGGTAAAATCTATCGAATATTTCTGCCCCATCTTTTAATGACCTGGTAAGTCGCGAAAGTTTGTAAACACAAACACAATCCCAGTCTGCCTTTCCTGATTCAAGTTCTGCCAGTAATTGTTTTAAGCCTGGTCGAGCAGTGTCTTTCCCGCTGTAAAATTCGTCGGATAATATTTCAACAACTTCATCGCCAATAGATTCGATATGTTCGCGGCACAATTTGATCTGCATGTCAATGGTGGTTTCTCGTTCAAAATCGGAACCTTTTGGCGACACTCTGGCGTAAATTAAATATTTCATTTATCTTTTAAATTTTTTTCGTAGTATTTTTTGCCGGCATTTGTTTTAGCATAACACTTAGATTCTGCTGGTTCACCCCGGTCATCACCGCCACGGTGTCAAGCGCCGGCAATTCAACAGACAACAGGGTAAGTTCCCCCTCCTGTATGACGGCAATTCCGTTCGTTTTAAATAGTTTTGGGGCGGTTTCCGGCAACCAGTCGGCATCGATTGCCACATAAAAAGACAACAGTTCGTTCAGTTCGTCGTAAGGATATGGAAGCAGTATTGCCGCGTTGTCGTCCCAGTCCCGGCGCAAGTCCAGCACCAGCCTGGTTTTAACCCCAATTGTTATCGATGGCGCTGTTTTTTTGTTGTCTCGTTCATCGACAAATGAGGCGGTCCCACCGGATATTTTAAGCATTGCTTTGATGACTTGCATGTTGTCTCCTCGTCAGGATTATATGTTGATTGATTCAAACATGCATGGACTGTCAACAAAGTTTATTTCATCTGATCGTAAGTTCAAGTGTTGTAAAATTGCCAATCACTACCCGCCATAATTGCCACTCTACTTTTTTACTGATGAGTTTATACCCTGTATGATCGATATTGAGGTACGGGATGTTGCTATCGATATGTTCAATTGTCGTTCCTGGCTCAAAATTTCCAATAAAATCGTCACTCAACATATATTCAGGGTCTTTTGTCCACATTTTTCCGCCGGCGGTGGCATTGTCGATAACCGTCGTATCGCTCAAATCGTCGAGATCGTGCCAGATAAAAAAATTATCGGTGGCCCCTTGCGATATAATTATTTCCTTCATTTGCTGTACAATGCTTTTTATATCGCCGTATAAGTCATAACCTAAAACAGCGCTTGAACCAACTTCCTTACTCCATTTGAGATTGGTTACCTTATTGCCGTCGTAGTCACCGGTGACGTGCATTTCACTAAATGCGGGGCGCATAAAAATAGCCCAGTGATAGCCATTTGTGGGATCGCCAGCGGAATCCCACTCGTAATCATATACGCCTCTTCCGGTATATCTTACTTCAATGCCGCCGGACGCCGCCGTCATTTTCGTGAATTCGCCGACCCACCGTTCTCCCTGCAAGCGTTGATAGGACGCGCTCCTTCGTGCATTTGTGCCGCCCCATGATTGAGGCGTCCACGATGTATCGCTGTAATCATCGCTGTTATACCAGACACATTCGCAGTGCTCGTCAGCATACCAGTCACGTTGCTCATGTACCGACGCATAAAAACTGGGGAAATAGATAACTTCGGTAGGTCGGTTGTCACGACCATCGCGGGCTGTTGTTATGACCATCTCCCCAAACACATACGGGTCAGTAAAAATTGAGCTGGGCGCGGCCGCAGGATAATAACAAACATTGCCCGAACTACTGTCCATCGGCTCGCCAAGCATGTCCGATAAAGACCTGGATACTGTACCACCCCATATTCTGCTCAAGTACTCTTCCGTAATACTGACAGCAGTTCCCGCAAAAATAAGTTTAATGTAATCAGGGTTAGCCGAATCGATGATTCCGATCGCTGTACATGTCCCGGAGAAACTATTCGACACTTCGTTTCCAACGTAAAGTGATGTCGATTTAAATGATCCTTCGTATTCGCCATATGATTCGCCCTGACTTGTATTTGTATTACGATTAGTTGATCCGGTATGGGTTATTTTATACGATATTGTCACTGCTTTCAGGTTCCGCATAAAATTATGAGCGCACGGCGGCACATTCAGCATGGAGGCAACCACGCCCGGCAATACCACGCATTTATCATTGAGTTTGGCGTATTGATTTCCGAGCGAAACGGTTTCCACCGCTTCAATGGGCTCCGTCCACCCGGGCAAATATTTTCCGACAGGAATCAAGTCAACAACATCGTGATCCACATAGCCGCCCGGCGAATAAACGAGGGCCACGTCGCTGAATGTGGTGGTCGGTTCGATCAATGTGTCACCCACAAAAAACCAGCTTTTTGGCGCGGTGATATGGATAATTCGCGTAGTGGACCACCTCACGACCTGTGGAATAAGACTTTCCGTATCGGGGTTGGCAACAAGCGCCGTTCCATTGTCGTAGACATCGTATATGATGCTGGACATGTCGAACACTTCCGGCGGGTCTTTGGCTTGCGCCGCATTCTGTAATTCGGTAATCCAAGCATTGACGGCGTCCGGCATACCGGTAAGCGGGTTATCCAGCAAGTTCAGCCCATGCGCGTAAATGTCATGCCAGTGCGTCGGCTCCGGCACCTGGTACTCTTCGCTCCGATAAGTGGGATTGCCGCCGCTATCGGTCCCATGCTCTTCGTACTTGTGTATAATAGACTGCCCGACATAACGGTTATTGTTATACCAGATTGCCGCCCCGCGATCAAAATCAAAACCGCTCCAGGTGGCTTTCGGTGGGATATCGTATAAAGGATCGATGGTGTAAGGTCCGGTGGTCACCACAATAGGCTCATCGTCCAGCAATCCTTGCCGCGTTCCGGTGAGCGTCACCGTCCCATGGTCCACCTTGATTTTCCCAGTGTAATTATCCGTCCCTTCAGTATAATCGGTGCTCCACGTGACCACGCCGGAACCGTCAACGCTTTTCGTCCATTCGGCATTGTGGTTGTCCTCGATCAAAATGAGATTCATGCCGCGCAGCCTGATATCGTCCTTGTTCCCCTGCGTGATGCTTGACAATTGCGGGATGACGGCGATTTGATAAGCGCTGAGCGGCGCGCCGAGACACCGATAAACGGTTGTGCCGAACACATGATCCTGCGTATACCATGTTGGCCGACCGTTTCGCTCATCCCCTGCCGATTCAATAATTTGGAAAGCACCGCGAAAGGATGCCGTTCCATGCATATATCGGGCGTTTGGGGTGTGGTCGTCGGTTTCAATATAGAGTCCGGTATATCTGCCGTCAGGATTCATTCCTCCGTTGATCATCTTCATCTCTTTGAGTCCAATGCCGCCAAATGTGCCGTTGTAAACGTAAGGCGACCATGGCACATCGGGGTTAATCGATTGACCGTCGAACGATTGGCCATACGTCAGATTGACAAAATCCAACATTTTATCGCGCCAAAACGGTAGCAACATGACCACGATATCAATTGTGCGCTCTTCGGATATCCATTGACCTGCTTCCGTGACCGCGCCAGCGGCTACTCCTGTGGTCTTGACGCTCAATGACCATGTTTGCGTAAACTTCGTCGAATAATCACTGTACGCGCTCCCCGACGTGGTCACATTGAACGATATTGCATTCCCTGACTTCGCCGGTGTAATCGTTATGCCGCCTTGCGAAAATGCCGCTCCCACACTCTCAAAGCCATTGTCCGAATAAATCGTCGGCAACTGGTAAATCTCCTTGAGATTCGCCGGTGTCCCATCGTTATACTGGTCCATGACCGTAAACATTACGATCGTGTTAAAAGCGTGTACGTGATTTGTGATTCCATCAATCGACATGATAAATCCTCGGTATAATGACCGGTTTCAATTCGCCGGTTTCGACATAATCGCCGAATTTGTTTAATGTAACAGCCTTATAAGTTCCGCGTCCGCTTCCGCTGGACGGAACAGATTTCAATACCCCAACCCCGGTTGTTCCTCCCTTATCATTTTTTAGCCAAACTTTACTCATCACAATCTCCTAAAATAAATGACGTTATTGCTCCATGCTTCAGGACCGCACAAGATTCGTCAAGCATTGGATAGTTGAACTCGTCATAATTGGCGCTTACTGGAGTATTGACTATTCCGTCGGTATCGTCAGCAATCATAAATATATAATTAAAACCAATGTCAACTATGACCTCAACGACAGCGACAGTTTTGCGCTGATTGTTGATCAAAGCATACCCCGCGTCTGTACTGTATTCACCAACCGCACCGTCGTATATTTTGACTTTGTAGATGGGATTTTCAGGGTCCGTGTTGTCGACGCTGTCGGTACGGTGCGGAAACGTCGGGCGATTGAAGTTGATAAATCACTGATATTATTCATTTGACATTTTAAAATCGAATGATATTTTATAGTTAACGGTTTCGGGGAATAACTGCCTTCATGTCGGAGACATCCCGAAATTGAAAACAGGATTTAAGTGTAGGTGTAAAAATGGCTAAAACTGAAAAGCCTGCAGCCAGCAAAGCCTCGAAGATCCAGAGCAGCCCTAAAAGTACCAAGGCAGCCAAGCCCGCAGCGGCTCCTGCCAAGGCTCCTGACAAAAAGAAGAAATAACCGTTCCGTCAGGATTGTCCTTTTAGGGAGGACCGTCACCCCACCGCATTGATAAAATGCCGTGGGGTGATTTCATTTTAGCACGGCAGGCGGCACAGAATCAGGGCAGGGCCTTTATTTCGCAAAAGTCAAAAATTTGCCCCTTGATCTTTTCGAAACGTTCTCCGACCATCACCAGGTGGTATCCGTCCTCCATCCCGATCAAAGACGCGGAGCCTATGCGTTTGCACAAGCTTTCGGCGTGGGCAAAATCGACATCCGAATCACAACAGCCGTGAATATCAAGAATCGGCAGCTTGAGTTTTGCATAATTATCGGTTACGGCGAGAAATTGACGGGTTTCATTGGTCAGTCCCGGTTTAAGGTGTCCGAAGGGATAATTGAGGCGCAATATTTTCAGCAGAAAATCGCGATCTTCCCGGGACGCGGCCACGTTCCGATACTCCCGGCGCCGTTTCGCGGCGCTGAAATTGCTCATAAAGGCGATAATGCCTTTTATCGCGAGGCCGGGGAACAGATAGGACATCGCAGTCATCGTATTCATGACCGGAATCGTTACCATCAGTTTCTGGCCCCAGGAACTGCTGTATGACGCATGAGGCCCGGTAATTGCTGAAAGCAGCAATAATTTCTTCACCCGCCCCGGATGGCGCGAGGCGAATTCAAGCGCCATTATTCCGCCGCCGGAGAAGGCGACGATCAGATCCACCGCCTCGATATGGAGTTCGTCAAGCAGTGCGGCGAACAGGTCCGCCTGTTCCGTTATCTTGCGGCGGGAGTCAAGCGGAGCGCGGTTATAACCGGCGCGGTCGATGGCGAGACGCCGGCACAGGGGCGGAGCGAGTCCCATTTTGTCCATAATCGCCAATATCTGCGCCGCCGACCCCGGCGAGCCGTGAAAGCCCGCCAGCAACGGCCCTGACCCGCCATCCAGATAATAATCGGTCTGGCCCAGGCGGGTGGACGCCGTGAATGGCAAGGAATCAGCCATAAATCAACTTAGATCCTCATCCGCGGTGTTGTCGATGGTCTTGGTTTCAAGCATATTGAAAAAAGAACCGTCCGGTTCGAACTCAATACGCATGGAAAGGATTTCCGGGACACGCTTGCAGATTTTTTCTTTCAGTTTTTCGGCGATCTGGTAGGTCTGGGCCACGGTCGTTTCCGGGGCGACCTCGGCGGTCATGATCAGGTTATAACCGTTTTTGTAAGGAACAAAGATGATGTTATGGACGAAGTGAATCGCCTTTTCGCCATCGGCGATGTTTGAGACTTTCACGTAAAACTTCTCGGTGTTCTCATCGAAATGCCCGGCGAAGAACAGCGTCTGCTGTTCGATCTGCGGGGCCATGGTCCTGAACCCGTTGGTGATCGCGGAAGCGACTTTGCCGACAAGGGAAACGCTGGCCTTGGTATCCCCTGCGATTTCTTTGGAGGGAACGCCTTTGACGATTTCGTCGGCGATTTCGGTGATTTTCTTCTTGTCGGCGGGCTGGGATACCTTTTGTTTGGCCAGATAACCCTTGATGATACAGCCGGTGAAGTATTTCATCGACGCCAGATAGCTTTGATGCGGGATGATGCCGATAAACCTGAAGACATGGAGGACATGATTGATCGGGAAACTTCCGCCGATGACCAGATATTTGGGGGGGCGTTCGACCGTCTCGCCGTCATAATAGGCTTTTTTGTGGGAGTCCAATCCCTGATAAGCGTACATGTCGTTGCCGTAATTATAGTTGATTTTAAAGATCGTGGCGATGAGCGGATTGTAAATTTTTTCGTCGTTTTCCATGTCGGCCAGCGGAGACAGTCCGAAGGAGATCGTTGAGGCACCCTCGGCCTTGAAGACCTGGCCGGCTTCGTGGTAAATCAGGTCAAAGCAGCCCTTGGGGGCATTTTCGAGTTTGCGGACGAAGTTCGCCAGGTATCCCACAATTTTGCCGTCATTATACATCGGTTCGAAAAGGACGAAGGCGACAACCTCGTCTTTCAGGCAAGCGCAAAAGAGCCGGGTGTCGGGTTCGTAATCAAGCACCAGCGGACGGGTAAGCAGGTTCAGTTCTTCCTTATTGGCTTTGCCTGTAAGCCATTTTTCGGAGATGGAGCCGATTAAGTCCAGCGTTTCTTTGGACTGCATGGAGAGTTCGATTACGGTCGCCCCGGCATTTTGGGCGGCGCTGATCCAGTGGCGTACCCGGGCAAGTTTCCGCCCTTCCGGTTTGAACTCATTCAGGTTGATATTGGTTTCCACGCCCATGTGATTGGCATTGTAGCCGTGTTTGACAAAGGCCAGCGCGGTATCGTGGCTGCATTGAAGTACAATCGGTGAAAGATGCTTTTTTTTCGCATCCGCCAGAAATTTTTTCACGATGGCCGGCAGGTCTTTCGGGGCGCAGTAGGGGTCGCCGAGCATAATGCGTTCGTTTTCATTGTCCACATAGGAGATGAACCCCTCCGGGGTCTCAAAGGCCTTCATCAAATTATCGTATACCGCGGAATAAGCCATCGGAAAAGAGCCGTAAAGTTTCAGATATTGAAGCTGGTGATCACTGATTTGTTTCGTCGCAGTCATTCTGATCCTCCTATTGTTTTTGCCAGAACTAATATATTTTGGTTGTCTTTACGTTGATAATCGATCGAATCGACGAGTTCCCTGATCAGGAACACGCCGAGGCCGCCGGGGCGGCGTTCCTCGGCATTTTCACTCAGGTCTGGAGCGGCGGCCAGTTGCGGATCGTAGGGCTTCCCGGAATCGATGAAAGTGAGGTGTACGGACCGGCTTTCCGGCGTATAACAGAAACGGATCGAAACCGTGCCCGGTTTGTCCTCATAAGCATAATTGACGATATTGAGGAAGACTTCCTCCGCCGCTACTTGCAGATGGTTTTCGATGTTTGCGTCGAGGCCGTTCCGGGCGCATGCCTGTTCAATATAGTGCTGCAGTTTCGGCAATTCTTCCACCCTGGCGTCCAGGGTAAGGGGGCCGCCCGGATAATCCAAAATCAGCATGGTCATGTCATCGTATTGAGGACACCTGCCGCTGAATTCCTTAAGCCGCCCGTAGATGTGCCCGGCCAGTTTCCCGGGGACGTCGGAACTGAATTGTTTCAAGGCGGTGAGCAGGCGCTTGTTGCCGAATTCTTCCTCGTCGGAATTGATCGCTTCGGTGACGCCGTCGGTGTAGAGGAAAAGGCGGTCCCCGGCCCGGAGTGTCAATTCCGTCTGCCGATACTCCACATCCGGCAGTGTGCCGAGAATAAAATCAGGTTCAATACGGAGAAATTCGTATTCTTCGCCCGCCCGCCGGAGCAGAGGCGGGTTGTGCCCGGCGTTGATACAGGTAAGTTTGCCGGTGTCCAGTTCCAGTATTCCGAAAAAGACCGTGACGAACATCCCGGTGTCATTGTCGAAACAGAGCATTCGGTTGGCCTCGGTAAAAACCGCCGCCGGTTCAAGATGCGATTTGGCGAGGCTTTTAATCCAGGTCTTGGCCGACATCATGCACAGCGCCGCGGGGATGCCTTTTTCCGATACGTCGGCGATGAGGAACGCAAAATGTTTATCGTCAATCCAGAAAAAATCATAGAAATCCCCGCCGACTTCACGCGCGGCGGTCATGGTGGCATAGAGTTCAATTTCGTTCGGGCGCGGCCGGAGCGAGTCCATGCGCGGCAGGGCGGAGGCCTGGATCGCCGCCGCCAGCTTCAATTCATTCTCGTAGCGCCTGCCGGCTTCGTCGATGGCCTCCCGGAGGGCGGTTACCGTGCTGTTTATACCACTGGAAAGCTGGATGAATTCCGGCGACGAATGAACATCGACCCGGGTCAGAAGATCTCCGGTGGTGATTTTGTCCAGAGACGCGCAGATACGCTCGATGCCCTTGATGACCTTGCGTTCGACCAGCGCCGCGATCGCCCAGAAAACAACGCTGAAAAGGATCACATAACCAATCGACATTAACCACAGCATTTGATTGCGGTGCGCGTAGACCTCGGAGAGCGGCAGCAGCCCGATGATCCAGTATTCCCGGTATTTATAGCCCAACCCGAAATAAGTTTTGTCGTCAATCGTGATATTGATGTACGTTTGAAGCTCCTTGTCCGATAAAAGGCCGATGTCGGAGAGTTTGGTCTCTTTGATATTCAACATGCCGTCACATAAAATATCATTGCCCCTGGCGATTATAATGCCTCCCCCGGACCCGATACGGAATCCCTCGGCAAAGAGTTTTATGTCGGTGAGGTCATAGGCCTCGTTGAGACTGTGGGAATAAAATTTCAGAAAAATGAAACCGGAATCGGCGTCCGGAGACAGGTAGACATTGTACTCAATATCATCCGTGCCGTTGGCGGCCCGGAACTTGTGGGTGACCACTTGACGTACTTTTTGTCCGGAAGTGACGAGGGCTGCCGGAATCAATTCCGGCGGAGGATTGCCCGGAGAGGCCGCAATCATAGCCCCTTTCGCGTTGAAAATGCGCAGTTGACTGGCTTTCAAGGCCGTGCGCACCTTGTCCAGTTCGTCTTGCTGGCGAATGGTATCCGGTTGATATTTAAGCCACAGTTCCAGATAATCCGCATATACCAACGCACTGTCATTGACGATGGCGGCAAGTCTTTCGTAATTTTTGCAGGCGTTGTCGAGTTGCGCGCAGGCATCCTTGAGCTTGACCCGGATAAAGATTTCGGCGGCGGCGCGCGAGAGCCTGGTCTGAACCAGGTACGACCCCGCAAATGTCAGTACAAACGCGGCCAGAACAACGCCGAAAAGCCACTTCTGGAAGGTTTTTTTCATTCAATATCAAGCAGCTTGATCAGTTTGGTAATCGTTAAGATTTCGCGCACGGAATCATTGATATTGATGATTTTCATGGCACCCTGGCCGTTCATCTGTTTTTTGGTCTGCACCAACACCCGCAATCCGGCGCTGGCGATGACCTTGACCTTGGCGAAATCCAGGACCAGTTCCTGAACTCCCTTCAAGTTATTTTTCAGAATCTTTTCCAGTTCCAGGGCCGCCAGCGCGTCAAATCTCCCGTCAAGCGCCAGCGTTAATTTCCCGTTGTCTTTTACTTCCGTAATTTCCATGATATAAACTCCTTAGTATGGATTTTTATTTCAAGATGTCAATGTTATATGGTAATATACTTTTCCCCCAGACTTGAGCCGGTTTTTCAGGTGCCGGCGTGCAGAGCCTTGAATATCATATCACTTCTTTCTCATTATTGCAAGTACCGAAAGAGACGGAATCGGGGGTTTCGTGCCCGGGAGAGGCAGAAAAAAGCAGCCGGACATGGTATTCCGACTGCTTTATGGTAGGGAACCGTAAACCCGGGTCGAAGGTGTATTGCTGTTTATCGGGCGGTCATTTCGCGACATTCGGCGGCGGTCAGGCGTTCCGCCGCGATTTGCGGCAGGGATTCCAGGCCGGTATCCTCAAACACCCAGAGAGTACGCCAGGACAGCCCCAGATCCAGATAGCCGCTGTCGGGATTCGGCGTAAACGGCGCGTGATCGGCATAAAACACCGGACGGTTCAGGGTGATCCGCAGTTTGTTGTCCGCATGATCGCAACTGTGGAGGTCGCCGGCCAGGAATCCGGCCCCGCGTCCGTCGGCCGCAGCCGCGCACCAGTCGATCATGGACCATTCGCCGCTGTTGGGCGGCAGGGGCTCTTCACGGCCATTGTGCCATTGCCGGGCCGGGCATGGCTCCAGCGGACGTCTGACTACTGCCGCGCAGGAGTTGGTGTAAAACTCCGGCATGGCCAAACCGTGATCAAATGCCAGCTTCAAACAACAGTTGACGTCGTGCCAGTCGAGCCGGACCCACAGTTCGGTTTCGGCAATCCCCGCATAGCGGACCAGGTCCAGGGTAATTTCCGAATTGCGCCATTTATAAGTGGCACGCAGGATACTGCAAACCGGGCCGTCCGCGTATTCGAGGACCGAGGTCCGCTCAGCCGTTCCGATGACCTGATTGAATGATTCCAGCCCGAATCCCCAGGTGCGGGTGTTGTCATAAAACAGCTCGAAAGACAGTTTTTCAAGCAGCTCGTGTTGTCCGGCGCATCCCAGCGGCGCCCGGACTTTTTCGTCCCGCCCATAGGCGTAAATTTGTTCGCCGTCCGGTGCCATATCGATGACGGCGGTCAGTTTACCCCACGGTTCGCCGCAGGGACCGAACCCTGTGTCCGGCGGCAGAATCTGCAGCGGCAAAGTTTCGCCGTCCGGTGATTTCAGCACATTGAAATTAGTCCCGACGGCATTCGGGTCGGTGAATCCGTCGAACGATACAAGCGCTTTGGCTGCGAACCCGTGCGGATTCCAGACCAGAATGCCGCCCTCGGTCATGAAGGACGTATCCAGCCGCGCCCCCCGGCGGCAGAGTTCACGGTCGAGTACATTGTTCGCGGTAAACTCCACCATGCCCAGACCGGGAAACACATCGTGTTCATATGCCTGCCGGACCGACGTGCCCGGTAGAATGTCGTGGAAATGGTTGAACAGCAGTTCACGCCAAGCCCCGTCGAGTTCCGCCGGGTCAGGGGTCAGTTTCTCCGCTTTCAGCAGTTGCCGGGTTGAAACGGCGATTTTTGCCTTGACCTCATGGCAGGCGGAGTAGCACCCTTTGAACGCGGGGCCCAGTTCGCCGGTCACTACCGGCAGGGTATAATCTTTCACCGCTTCAAAATATTCCGCTAGCGTGGAAAAGACGATATCGTACTCCTGCATTGCTTCGCGAAGCCATTCGAGATGTTTGCGCGAAAGCCCGCCACCGTGGTCTCCAAGCCCGAAGAAAAACGTCTGATCGTTTAATTCCGTCTGCTGAAACTCCCTTATCGATTTGAAAAGGTCGTCGCGGGTGATCGTGGAGGCCGTCCCGTAGCTTTGATGAATGCGAAGCGCGGTTACGCTTGAGCCATCCGCCCCGTGCCAGTCAAACAACATTTCTTTCATGGTCATGGGCCGGATAAAAACATAATAGTTCATACCGGCGTCATTCAGGAGTTTCGGCAAACCCGCACTGTGACCGAAGGAGTCAACGCAGTATCCGATCGTCACATCCACCCCGAATTTGTCCATGAAATACGTTTTACCATACCGTGCCTGCCGCCGCAGGATTTCCTCGCGGCTGATAATCACGTCGGATTGGACTTCCCAGCCGCCGACAATTTCCCAGCGCTTCGCTGCGACAAGTTCCTGAAGCCTCCGGAAAAGCCCCGGGTCCGTCTCCTCCACCCAGCGGTACAGCGTGGCGGCGGAACAACTGAATTTTAAATCCGGCTGTTCATCCATGATTTTTACGACGGACCGGACCGTATTCAACCAGGAGGTGCGGCCGCTGGAGCGCCGCCACAGCCAGACCGGATCAATGTGCGAATTGGCAATGACATAGAGACGTTTCGAGGACATGATGGAGATTCCTTGTTAATTATTCCGTTATAATAGGCGAGGCAAATATCCGGCGGCAATTGCGGCCGGGGTGGCGAATGGCCGCGGTCAGGAGTTCGATGGCGGACGCGCCGAGTTCGTCTTCGTTCTGGCGGGCGGTAAACAACGTGTGTTCGTGGCAGGGCATATCGCATACCGCCAGCGGCAGCAGGCTTCCCTTTTCGCCAATGTCGGACAGAGTGGCCGCCATAGCGTCGAGTCGGTTTGCCCGGACCCATTTTTTTACGCTTTCCAGCGGAGTTTCCGGGGTGTCTTCCAGAATCCATTCCGGTTTTGGTTCGATTCCATGATCGGCCAGGGCCTGGCGCCATCCATCAAGCCGCCGCCGGACCGTAATCAGATGCCGGTTTCGCGCCAACAGTCCCGGACGGCGGTATCCGCGCTCGAGCAGTTTTTCCGTCAACTGGTACATGCTCAGAAAATTGGCGGAGGAAACAATATTGCAGTCAAGATTCTCGTAATAAAGATCAAACAGTACAAACGGGATTTTGTCATTGACGATCCGGCGGATGAATTCAAGATCCGTTCCCAGCCCGTTCGGATAAAGAACGATGCCGGCGCAATTCCTACGCGCCCTTTCAAAGGAGCGTTGCTCATCGTCAGCGTCCTCCCAGCGGTAAGAATACAGTTCGAAATGATACCCTTCGCTTACCGCCTGTTTCTCCATAACCGCAATCGCCTGCCGCCATCCCTGCGAAATCGGAAACACCAGCCCGATGGAAAGCTTGTGCGCCTGCGGGTCGAAACGATCCAGGGCGGCCGTGATCACCGTGCCGCGGTGCTTGACCCGGCAAATCAGGTTCTCATCGGCCAGCAATGCCAATGCCTGCGACACCGTGCTGCGGCTGACGCCGAGCATCGCCGCCAACTCCTGTTCCGTCGGCAGCCGCCCGGCGTACAAGGCCCCCGGGGTGGACACATATGTCCGCAGAAGTTCCTGCACCTGAAGATAAAGCGGTTTGGAGCCATCCCGCAGCAGACTATCGCCATTCAATTGTATTGTCTTGTTTTTCATTATAATAAAATTATATCCCGTCCGGCCTCTTCTGTCAATCCCATATGTACAATCTTTTATCAATCATATTACAGTCATAATGTGGACGGGAGCGCGGATATGGTTTCAAATTGCGTCGCCTTGCCGCACGTCCGCGGCGGGAAGCAATCAATTAAAATAAACGATAATCTAAAGCAAGTCCTTGCATGGCAGGATAGGCAGTCCAGACATTACGCCAGTATGGTGATTGATGGCGATGATTTGTGCATACTTGCCCGTTCCGGGGATCAGCGCGCGAAAAGCGATCGCGGGAGATGGTACTCCTCCCGGACCTCAATAAATATTGTTTCGAAAAATCTTCGTGCTGAACTAAATCTTGAAAATCCCGTAGCCGGAGTTGGAGGTCTTGCACGTGGCGATTCCGTCCCGACAGGAGAGCTCCATGTTGACCGCGCGGATTGCCGTCGGCGTTTGAGCCGTGTCCAGCTTAAATGAAAATTCGCCGCCGTCCGCTCCCGGAGCAAAAAGCATCAACAGTTTTTCATTGGCGCTCTTCCTGATAAAAGCCAATACATTGGCGGCATTGGTTACCGGAATGAATTCAAAGTCGCCATCCGCCTGCAGTGACTCGTGGGCTTTCCGGATCTTCAAAATATTTTTAAACCGGTTCAACAATGAATTATCGTCCGCCAGCATACTCTGTACGTTGGGGCGTGCTTCATCCGGGTCTATCGGCAAATACAATTTACTTGCCGGGGCTGTGGAAAAACCCGCGTTCGCGGTGGTGTCCCATTGCATCGGAGTCCTCGCCTGCGTCCGGGTGTAGCCGCCTTCCACCGACACCAGACCTTTGATGTTTCTCATCCCGATTTCATCCCCGTAATAAATAAACGGCGTACCGGGCATCGTCATGATAAAGGCAAAAATCAGTTCCAGGTCCAGCGCGTTCCTGTTGTCGTTGATTCGCGGCATGTCGTGGTTGCTTGAAACCATTGCGATATAGCCGTTCTCCTTCGTTTCCTGATAATGCCGGAGGTAAGTGGTCATAAACTGGTTGATATCCCCGTGCCCGCCGCGATCGAAGAAACTGTTTTGGTTTTTCAGCTCGTAATCATATCCGTCGATTTCATAGAAGACTTTCTTCGGAATATATTGGAACATGTCGCGCTCCGGCTCATTGCGGAACAGCGACGTGTAGGCGCTGGTGCCGCAGAAAATCATAAAATCGATGTGGAAACCGGCTTTCAGTGCCTGCGGGGCGTAGGACCATTCCGCGATCAGGGCGGCTTCCGGATATTTTTCGTCAAATATTTTACGGAATTTCTGCCAGAATTGAATGACCGCCTTGCGTCCCTTATCCTTTTTGATTAAAGACGGGGCCAGGTCGACCCGGAAGCCGTCACAGCCTTGCTGGAGCCAGAATTCCATGAGCTTCCGGAGTTCTTCGCCTACAGCCTGGACATCGGGATGATCGGTCGGAAGCTGCCATTTTTTCCGGGGATCAGGATCGGCGAAGCCGTAATTCAACGCCGGTTGGGTGGAGAAGAAGTTAATGGCGAAATTGCCGTTTCGTTCCGCATAGCCGTTAATCATGTTCAAGCCGTCGGAGTCATCAAGCCAGTCTTCATTCCAGATGTAGTAATTGCTGTACTTGTTTTTTTCGGCTTTGCAGGAGGCTTTGAACCATTCGTGTTCCGTCGAAGTGTGACCGGCCACAATGTCCAGGATTACCCGTATGCCTCGCTTTTTGGCTTCGGCAAACAATTGGCGCAAGTCTTCGTTGGTTCCGTAACGCGGTGCGACTTTGTAGTAATCGGAGACATCGTATCCGGCGTCTTTAAACGGCGATTCATAAATCGGGTTGAGCCATATGGCATTGAATCCGGTATCTTTTATGTAATCAAGCTTCGAAATGATTCCCTGGATATCGCCGATTCCGTCGCCATTGCTGTCGCAGAAACTTTGCGGATAGATTTGATAGAAGACCGCGTTTTTCAGCCAGGATGGTTCTTTTCTGTTCATATTGTTCCCTCACAAAAAATATAATTAAAAAATGATGAAGAACTGAATGAAGTGTTGCAGTCAAAAAAAGGATGCTTTTGTTTTCACCAGTTTCCTTTAATCTATACGATGGGGATGAATTGTTCAAGCAAGATAGTGTTCATGTGAAGCAAAAATCACAACTTCTCTTTCGCCCACAGGTAAGTTTCAGCATTTTACATCTGTGAAAGGATATAGTTTCTGATCAATGGCGAGTCTGATTGTCCCGAGTCTGTCGCCAAGGCAAGAAGTTCATGCACGTTTCGAACAATTCGGATGTCCTCCCGGTTTTGTTCTATCACGCGGATTGCCTCGCCGAGAAGACCGCAGGAGAATTCCGCAGGCAGATTTTCGTCAAAGATTTTGCCATCCGCTTTATAGCGTAGACGGATGAAAAACTTTCGCGAATCGGAGATGTCGAAACGGTATGTCATTTTAAATTCGGTTTCGGCGCATTCAATGATTTCCTGCGGATCGGCATTTTTCAACGCATGGATTGTTCCATTTCGGTAAAAAATAAGAATGACCCGGGCCTGGCGGTGAAATAGCTCTTCCTGGTACTGTTTCATTAATAGCGCGGCAAACATGGTACTGACAAAGACAATCATTATTTTCTGATATTTCTGGTGTTCCTCTATGGAGGCGTCAGAACACAACAGAACTGACGTGACGAATACAATTAAAGCAGCACTCGTTACCACAACCGCATGAGAAAGATATTTCAGCATAAAACAATCAACCCTTTTAATGTTATCGACCTGATTCCATAAAATTTAGCTTAAGCTGAGCACGGCAAAAAATGAATTCTACCTGTTTCCTCAATCCGCATCACCCCACTTGACAACCTTACTACCCGATACGTATGGCATTTCCCATAACCCGTGCGTCTCCACTTTTTTCCCGGCAAATACAATGTAACGCGTATTCTAAACGGGCATCAATTTCCGTACGATAAACCTGCTCGATTTTGTCTGTACAATTTTCCCTCTCCCTTATGCATTAATTTGATTAATATATTACGAAAATTACGAAATTCAAGTACTTTAATTTATCGGAAGGGATTTTTTACAAAAAAACAAGCCTTCCGCCAATGCGCCTTGCTTCGGCGAGGAGGCAAGCTGCATTCCGTGAAAAGTATTTTGTCGGGGGCGGGAATGACACCATTAATCCTGAATTCAGGCAGTTGTCAATCCGGTTCGCCCTGTAGCTGACGGCATCGCATCCTGCGCCGGTGTTTCAGTGACAGGGGCTCACGGTGTGGGCCTTTGTCTTGCTTCTGTGGGGCAATTTCAGCGGGTGAAGGATGCAGACTATTTGCGCCGCAATGACAATTCCTCTTCGATTGACATTCGATGAAGAAAAATTTCGGTGATAATTCGTTCAAGCGGGAGTCCTGTTTCGCTGGCCAGCCGGTCAAGCCATTTAATAATCTCTTCCTGGTATTCCTCTTCAATCGGTAATTCTTCATGTGTCTTTTCTGAAATATTTATTGGATTATTCTTCATGATGCCTCCTCATTTCCTCTAACGCTGGTTGATGCTCTTGACTCGAAAAGTAATGGCTTCGAATAAAAATGCTTTAATGCGCCCTAATTGAGTATAATAAAAACCTGAAAATCTTAAACCTCACCCCCTGATGTTCCTGAAGTTTTATATTTACTTCTAATCGTTTTGATCGTATTTCATAGCGACAAAAAGTATCCGATCATCCTGAAAGCCATGAATTGTTTTTGATTGTCCTCGTTATTTTTACCCCTTTAAGTTTATTGCACATTTTTGTGCAATACATTCTCTCTTATATAATATTACGAAAATTACGAATTTCAATTATTATTTTGAGCCATGTGTGAATTTTTAAATTGAGAACGCGTCCGGGTTGAGGAGGGAGGCGATTTTTCAAGCGAGGAGAAAAAGACTGTCAGTGCATACATTCCCTCTGAAGTTCGCACCCGGTTGATTGTTTTCCCGCAGGCCGAAATTATTTCAATAGTCCGGAAATGTTTCGGATAAGCGCGGCTATCGAAACCGATTGTTAATTAACTCAACAAAAATTCATCTTCAGAATTGCAAAACAACAAATTCATGCTAATTTTATCTTGTAGTTTATTTACTTTATGTTGCTTCATATTGGAGCATCCGTATAAACTTCAACAATATAAGGGCGAATGTATCCTTGTCAAGCGAAGCGTTCCTCCATGAATGGAGGAATATTATCAGGAATTTGGGATATATCGAAAAATGGAAAAGACAAAAAAACATCTAAAAAACAGAAATTCAGCCTGTATCATGCCTCAATATGATATATTTTCTTATTTCCGAATTTAGGATAGCCGTCAATTCACGGAATACACAGGTTTGACATTTCGTTCGAATGCGGTAAGTTTTCGACAGTTGAAGTTCTAAAGAAATCGCCTGAAAGGTGAGATATGAATAATTATACCCAGATGATCATTGATTTTATGGTGGAGCATGGGGTATCCCAAGCTGAAATGGCAAGAAGACTTCAGGTGACTCCGGCGACGTTAAGCCGGTGGCTTTCGGGAAGTCATGGCATCAGCAAGAAACATCAGCGCGGCATTGAATTTGTTTGCTTCGACGCGATGTTGCCGGTTATTACCAAAAAACTATTTGAGCGCATCAAGGCGATGTCTGAAGAACAGCAGTGGGAGCTGTATGAAGATATTATTCGCCGTTATTCCAAGTGACCATGAATAGCGCATCGGTTCTTTACCGGTTGGGACCGCAGAGAATCTTAAAAATAACTCATTTTTTTGAGCTAAATCCAAGAGATTTTCCGGGACGATTGATGATCCAAAACCGGAAAAGAGGGAAACTTTTACCGTAAAAATAATTCGCTTACACAAAAATTTTTACAGACTCATGCAATGACTTATAAACCTTGATCACACCATATTCAACGAACGACCGCTTTTTCGGAAATGCAACCGAGTTACGCAACGTTCGCACTCCGACTCTGACGAGTTGGATGACCCATTCTCGTCGGAGCGCGCCCTATACGTAACTCTTGCGATGTGACAATATTGTGGTTTGTCCGATTTATAAGGGCCTATTTTTTCAGATTAAATGCACTTGAATACTCGGGGGAGCATTTACTTTTGCAAGGCACATGGGAAATTTATTTCTCTTTTTTTTAGCTGTTCTTTACAACACATCTTGACAAAAGAGTACGAATGCTGTATAATGTTAGCGGTAACAAAAAAGGCGCTCTGATAATGAAAGATGTATCCATACATGAAATCGCAAGGCTGTGCGGGGTATCGGCAATGACTGTATCACGCGCTCTTGATCCTGTTATGAGATCAAAAGTCAGAGAAAAGACGCGCACCCGAATTTTGGAAGCTTGCGACAGGCATCATTTTTACCCGAAGTTTTCAGCGCGTTCTCTTGCGTCCGGCAAAACCAACAGCATCGGGCTGTTCCTGGCTTTGGAGGCGCTCGGATCGTCGCCGACATTGAGTTTGTTTGTCAAATTTCTGGTGGAAGAACTGAAAAAATCGAATTACACGGTATCAATCCTTCCCATTTCCGGCGGAGATCCGGAAACAACCGACAAAGAAATCATGCGGACGTTTCTATCGTGTCGCGTTGACGGGTTTGTCCTGATGGCATGCCATATCGGCGAAATGGCGTTGGGCGAAATCAAAAAGCGGAATTTCCCGACCGCAACGTTTATGATGCCCTCTGAAATTCAGACCTGCATTGCCCCCATGAACAGGGTCAGCATAGACAACTCATCCGCGTTCGGTGAACTGTTCGAGCATTTGCATGGACGTAAAATTGCCATGGTCGGTATTGAGGGCGCGCACAACACCAGGCGTTCGGAATGGCTTGAAGTCATACAAAAACAGGATACGGGCGTCTCGAAAAAAGATTTTTTCATGTCGCCGTATGAGGAATATAAAAAAATAGGCGAAACGCTTGCCGCGTATCGACTTGTCCACAATGAATGGAAACGGATGAAACGGTATGATGCATTTATCGCAATGAACGATCATATCGCGATTGGACTACGTGAAGCGTTTCGTGACAAGGGTATTTCCCACGCCGCAGTGGCAGGGTTCGATGATATTGAGGGCTATCTCAGGCTGTCTGGCGACGAACCGGAAATCACCACGATCAGTCCTCCGTTTCGCGAATTCGGGGCTGTTTGCGCTAACATGATTCTCGCGCAGATCGCCGACCCGGAGCTGCCGATGCGTGAGATCGTCATCAAATCCAAACTCATTATAAGAAAATCAACATTAACAAAGGGAACTTGAGAAATGAAAGAAAAAAGAACATTCACACTCATAGAGCTCCTCGTAGTAATAGCGATCATCGCTATTCTTGCCGCCATGCTGCTGCCTGCGTTAAATCAGGCCAGATCCAAAGCCCAGGGAATCGCGTGTACGGCACAGCTTAAACAAATGGGGATAGCGTTCGCACAATATGCGGATGACAATAAGGAGTACCTGCCGAATCACTCCTATAACAAAATCAGCGATCCAGATAAAATCTGGGGTACGGGCACCACCACGATATGGGGAAACATGCTGATAATGGGCAAATACATCCCCAAGGAAATCTTCAAATGCCCGGGGCATCCGAAAGCCAAGGAAGGCATTGGGACCTATGCAATGGGAGGACGGTGCAGTTACGGCATCTCCTATCGCGGTCCGGGAAGTGCGGAATTTGTCGGAGGCACAACGACCGGACACTGCAAAATCACGCAAATCAAACATCCGTCGAAAGTATATCATGTCATGGATACCTATGACAGCCAGAATCCATCCTTCGGTTATTATATGACACTTTATTATGCAAAAGTCGGAGACAACATCGGACAGGCCGCGCCGCGGCATAACAATGCTGTAAACGTGCTCTTCGTCGGCGGACAGGTCCAGACTTTTCCCGGAATCAATCCTTACTCGGCAATCGTTCTTGGCGACGTCAACACCAACCCCGCAGCCTGGAAAATGCAATGAAAAAGATCTTATTGCCGCTGCTTGCCATCTTGTCGTTTTCGGTTTTTGCGGGATCGGAGGAATATTTCAGGGATATCCGGGCAAAGGCGGCGCAAACGGAGCCATTCTCCGCCGCGGACTTTAAGCTCGGAGCCAAACTGGTGTCGGAAATACAGAAGCTTGCCATGACAAGGAAGCCTGTTTTCGAGCGTCCTAGGCTCTTTGCCGAAAGCGTCAGATACCGTTCCGGGCGGCTTTTCTTCACCGAAAAAGTGTGGTATGACCGGGCTCTTGCCGCGGACCGTATGCTCTGGGAAGCCGGCGTGGCGCAGCTCAAAAAGATTTCGTTCGCGAAAAGTTTCGAAATCATGAAGTCCTATGGCTTCGACGGCTGCTCCTGTATCTGCGGAAACGGGTCGGGCATTTATCCCGCCGCTGAAGACGAAAGTGGCTTTCAATTTGTTCCCGCACTCTGTCCCATAATCAAAGCGGATAAGTATTTTGATTCGGCGTCGGTCGAAAAACTGTACAACAGCCCGGCTTCGGCGCGTCTTGACGGAAAACCGCTCGTTTTCAGTTACCTCGGAGACGGTCTTTCGCCGGATCAATTAAAACAGTACCTTGAGGAGTTAAAGCAGAAACAGGGGGGCCGCGACTTCGCATTCATTACGGAACTGAATTACTTCAACTTACGCAAAACGGGCTGGACGTACAGACGTTTGGAGGATTTGTATTCCGTCTGGAACAGGCACGGCATGGCGCCGGCGTCGCTGCTCCTGGCTTATTTTGACTACATCTCGAAATATCTGCAAGTCAGTGCCGGGGTCGAACTGCCGCCCGGACTGAGTACGGCTTCGCTGACGCTTCCGGTTGAATACTACGATCAAATCATGTTGCCTCTGTTGAGCGCGGCGTGTGCGCAGAAAGAATTCAACGGAAAAAAGCTGTTGTCGCTGGAGGTCTGGCCGGGATATACCAGTTTTCACGGCTCGCAGACGTGTTCCCGGGAGGGGACGAAGACCATTCGGAGTTACCTCGATCTTGCCTATAAACACCATGTCGACGTCATTCTCGGTTTCGAATGGGACGAGCTCAACGAAGATACCAATATCGAACCGACCGTGGCGAAGCCGATGGCGCTTCAACGCATCTTCAAGTATTATACCGACAAGGCGAAGCATCTGTCCCCTTCGCCGAATCCCGGCGACGATCAATCCATTCCAAACCTGATCGTCAGCCAGCGCCGGCAACTGGAAGGCGGCGCGGATTTTGAACTTGAGCTTCTCAACGTGCCTGATACCGCCGAAGACCGTGACTACAGTATCGGAGTCGAACTGCTGGACCATAACGGCAACTCCGTTTACAATGCCGGGACATTCAAATTCAATCAGGCTGAACTGAAAGCCGAAACCGTCAAAATCAAATCCGGTGAATTAAGCGACGCGATACTGCTGGCTCCTCGGTTGACGATCAATTACGACGGTCGGGAAAGCACGTTTCCCGGCGGACTTCCGTTCACTGTGATGCGGGCCGCGGTCAGCAGCGACCACACATGGTTCTGCACGCCGCTGCGCAATGTCCTGCGTCCGGTAAAGTCAAAAACGGTTTTTGCGGAAACGGACCGGGCGCTTTCGCCGGGCGTGCGTGAAGTTGAACTTGCCGCAGACCTCGAATTCAATGAAGACCTGAGCGCGGTCGAGGTCCTCCAGAGCAGCAATGAGATTTTCGCCTGGGACCCGCGGAACGAGTACCTGCAGAACGATTCGGATCGCCAACTTTACAAGCTGTCGTGCACATTATGCGACAAAAGACAATTTCTGCGTATCGCTTCGGACATTAAACTGGAAAATGCGCCGTCGGCGCTCACCTTCCAGACGCCGCGCGACCCGCGAAATGCCGACCTGCCCAATCCCACGCTTCCCGTGAAGCAAATCCCATTTGCCGACGCTAAATCCACCTTCAAATCGGCCAGTTATTGGATCGGCGAAATCATTTTTTCCGTCAATGATAAGGAGATCGGAAATGCTGTGCTTTCGGTGAAAGGCGTCAGGAAAGATGGGACGTTCAAGGATCAACCGTTTGAATGGAGCATTCCTCTCGCGGAACTCGGAAAGTACGGGATCAAATCCAGGGTTTTCGAAGACGGACTGATGTTTTCGCTTGAGACGTTGCACCGGCCCACCCGCCTGCCGTTGCCGCTTGATAAAAAGGATGCCGCCTTCAAAACCATTCTGACGGCTGATAATCCGGAAGGCGTCCTTGCGGTCCGTGCCGTCTCGAAAAACGGTAAGGTATGGTGGGGCAACGGTTATGCCGTCAATAGAGATCCCTCCGCGAAAAAAATTCCGGTCGGCGTGACGCGCAACGAATCCGGGGCTCTCATATACAACATTGCCGAAAACAGGGTTCCGGATATCAAATATGAGTTCAATCCGAAATATGGGAACATTCTCCGGACGAACGCCGGGCGCGAATTTTATGCGCATATCGGCGGTTACGCCACGGTTGCCGGCGGCTTCATGGGATTGATTCACGCGGGAAATTCCGTCCCCGGCTGTCTGCTCCAGTACAGCAAGCAGGAAGGCGATAAAAGAAGCGTTCCGGAATGGGAAAAACAACCCGACGGCACCTGGGCGCTCCGTTTCTACGGCATGCATGGAAACTTTATTGCGTTTCCCAATACGGTTGTCCCGCAGCGCGCCGGATTCACCATGTCGTTCGAGATCAAGCCCGAGGACGTGGAACGGAATCAGATCCTCTTCGAACAGTTCGGGGCAAACTATCTGACCGGCTTCAGATTGAGCCTGAAAAAAAGCAAAATCAAAATTGAATTCCGCCGCCGGACGCCGTTTATCAGCCACTCGCCGCTTGCCAGTACCGTTGAGTTCGACACGAACA
>CALABZ010000172.1 GCA_937888615.1 uncultured Lentisphaeria bacterium
CGTTCCATAAAACTCTTGTTTTTGTGTTTAACCAAAAAAACAGGCTGGTTTTGAGTTTATTTATGGTCCAAACCGGAGAAGAACCCTTTTTTCTGCCGAGCTACAGCCCCGACCTCAACCCGGATGAATATCTCAACCGCGACCTGAAATCAAACCTGAATAATAAGCCGTTGGGACGTGCCAAAGGAAAAATCAAAGAACATGCGAAGCTACACATGGACAAAATAGCAGAACAGCCGGAACGTATCAGAAAATTATTTCATGCCGAAACCGTAAAATATGCAAGTTAGTTAATTGCCGAGACAATAAAGAAGTGGCTGAACGGCTCGGGTTTTCATCGGAATTCTACTTTTCAAAATTTTTCAAACGCCAAATCGGGATTTCCCCCAGCGACTACCGTACCGGGCTTATGGGGTAGGACTGCTAATTTGAATCGGAAGGAAGGCGATCAACCAACAATTTGCCGTTATGGCCGACTGCGTCGGGATAAGATTTTTTCAATTCATTGAAATATCTCTGGGCTTCCATCTTCTTGCCGGATTGCATCAGCAGCATGCCCAGATAATAACGGGCCTGGGCCCCAGTCTGTACGCCATCGAAATAAAAACAATCATTAAAACTCCTGATCACCTGTTTGAGCAATCTGATCTGTTTCTCCCCGGTACTTTCCTGTGCCAGATAAAGCAAAGCACACCCGGTCCGATTGGATTTCGGATACTTCCCGATCAATGTTTCAACGATCTGGTCTTTCTCTTCCTGATTGCTTTTCCTCCACGTCTGATAAATATTTTCGATCTCCCTTAATTGTTCGCTAGAATACACTTCCGCATCCTTCCCGGCCCGAATCTTCGCCTTCTGCCTCTGCAGTTCAAGATTCGTTTTCTGCTTCTGCGCCATCTCCCCCTGAAGCGGTTTCTGATTCTTTTCCAGAATACCGACCCGTGCCTCCAGCCGATCAACCCTTTCCTCCAATGTCCCGGCAAAGATTGAAGAATAAGCCAACAGAGCCAACAGTACAACGATTCCCTGCTTCATAACGGCAACCTCCTTTTGAAATGTATTTTATTCTCCCTTCGAACTTTGATAAATATATAATGCACTTCAAGCGAATGCAAACGCAAAATGAAAAACTTCCAATTTATACTCAATACCTCCCCCCGCATTCCCCCCTTTGCGGGGAAACGGGACTTATCGTGCCGTTTCATTTGACAAGGATAATTGCGGGTGTAAATTATATTCAGCGACAGATAATCGCGGCTGCATTTCGTGCCGCATAGTCAGGGCCGGACGATACAGTATTGCAGTACATTACGGAGAAAAGATCGTGACATGGCGACCAGGAAAAAGAACGGTTCGAAACCATCCGAGCCGTATATTTCGCCGTTTTTTCAGCACATCCCACATCGGCCGCCGCACACCGGCATTTCACGCCTTGACAATGACAGGATGGTGAAACAATGATCAGTCAACTGCACCGTCGAAAAATCCGCCTTCTCCGGCTGGTCACCCTGGTAACTGTGCTCATGGGCATCGGAATGCTGGGCTGGTGGCTGGGCAGCGCCCCGGTTCCATTCCCGCATAAGCCCCAAATCGGCCAGCCGCCTCCCGGCTCCAAATTCATGTCCGGAGGAATACCCCCTCACCTCAAACCGGTGAAACTGACGGCAAAAGAACAGGACTACATGAAAAAGCTCGGACCGATACGAATGGCGGTCGATCCGGATTGGTACCCCTATGAACTGCTGACGGAACGGGGGGAATACGTCGGTATCGCCGCCGATCTGGTGCGGCTGATCTCCGAGCGTCTCGGCATCGCAATCCGAATCGTGCCGACACACAACTGGGATGAGTCCCTGTTGGCCTCGCAGACCGGAAGATGTCAGATTCTGCCTTTTCTCAACCGAACCCCGGACCGCGAAAAATGGCTGATTTTCACCGATCCCTATTTTATAGACCCGAATGTATTCGTGACGCGAATGGAGCACCCCGACATCACCGATCCGGCGGCGCTCCGCGGCGAAACGCTCGTCCTTCCGGAAAAAACCAGCGTCGAAGAACGGCTCCGCCAGGACTATCCGAACCTCAGGATAGTCATAGTCCCGACCGAAGCGGAAGCATTCCGTCAGGTAGAAGACGGAAAAGCGGACATAACGCTGCGTTCACGCGCCATAGCGGCTTACACCATCCGTCAAAAAGGATTGTTCAACCTGAAAATCGCGGGAGAAATCCCCTCATACGCCAACCGTCTGTGCATCGGAGTACGCAAGGACATGCCCGACTTGCGGGATATATTGAATAAAGGGGCCAAAAGCATTACACCCCACGATGTTGAAATCGCCATCAACCGCCATATTGCGATCGTCATCGGCAACCGGGTGGATTATACGCTGGCCATCAAGGTGGCGGGAGGGCTGTTTCTGCTGCTGCTGCTGGGAATACTCTGGGGCCTTCAATTGAAACGGCTGAACCGCAAGCTGGCGTCGGAAACGGTTCGCGCCAACGAGTTGCGTATTCAGGCCGAGAAAGCCTCCCGGGCCAAAAGCGATTTTCTCGCCAATATGAGCCATGAAATCCGCACGCCGCTGAATGGAATTATTGGCATGACCAATTTACTGCTCGACACCGAACTCGACGCCGAACAACAGCGATATGCCGAAGCGGTCCGTTCCAGCGGCGAAACCCTGTTGGGACTGATCAACGATATTCTGGACTTCTCCAAAATCGAGGCGGGAAAGCTCTATCTGGAGCTCTTGGATTTCGACCTCCAGAATTTACTGGACGACCTGCTCTCGACCATGGCATTCAGAACCCGCGACAAGAACCTGGAGTTGCTCGGCGCCATTGCCCCCGGGACGCCGACGGCATTGGAAACGCGGTGAAATTTTCGTATCATGGCGAGGTCGTGGTAAGAATAGGCCTCGCCGATGCGGAAAATGGCGGCAAACGGTCGCCGAAAGATGAAAACGGCGATTCCTGCCTGCTGCGTTTTTCCGTACAGGATACAGGTATCGGCATCCCTCAGGACAAGGTCGAATTGCTGTTCCGTCAATTCTCCCAGGTAGACACCTCGACGACGCGCAAATTCGGCGGTACGGGTTTGGGACTGGCCATCTCCAAGCAACTCGCCGGAATGATGGGCGGCGAAATCGGTGTGGAAAGCACGGAGGGCAAAGGGTCGGAGTTCTGGTTTACCGCCCGCTTCGGGCTCAGGCCCGTCGCTAAGCCGGAATTGCCGCCGCTCTCCGTTCCCCCGGGGAAGCGGGTGCTGATCGTGGATGATAACGCCTCCAGCCGGGAAATTCTGGCTGCCCACCTGAAATCATGGAAGATATGCCCGGTGACAGCACCCGACGGCGCCTCGGGTCTGGAAGCCCTCCGCAATGCCGTGGCGGAAAAAGACGCTTTCCGGGCCGCCATCGTGGATATGCAGATGCCGGGCATGAACGGCGAAACCGTGGGACGCGCCGCCATGGCCGACCCCAACCTTGCTTCAACACGGTTGATTTTGCTTGTCGCGCCGGGCACACCGACCAATTCGCGGCATTTGCGGGAAATCGGTTTTACCGCCGCCGTATCCAAGCCGGTCCGCTGTGATGAGCTCAGGGAGATACTGCATCAAATCCTGACGGACGAAGTGAACGGCAAAATCTCCGCCGCTACCCCGTATCACCATAAAAATGAGACGCTCCCCGATTTCTCCCTCCGCAAAGCCCGTATCCTGTTGGTCGAAGACAATATCACCAATCAGCAGGTGGCCCTCGGCTTCCTGAAAAAAATGGGATTGACGGCCGATGCCGCGGCCAACGGACGCGAAGCGCTTGAAACGCTCAAAACGCTGCCTTACGACCTGGTGCTCATGGATGTGGAAATGCCCGAGATGGACGGACTGGAAGCGACGCGCCTGATCCGCGATCCGCAATCCGCGGTTCGCAACCGGAATATCCCCGTAATCGCCATGACCGCCTATGCCATGCAGGGGGACCGTGAACGGTGTCTTGAGGCCGGAGTAAATGATTATATTTCCAAACCGGTTTCCATCCGGGCTCTGGGCCGAATTCTGGAAAAATGGCTGCCGAAAGATCCCACCCCCAGGGAAGATATCCCGGATACGGCAACTGACAGTCCCAAACAGAAAACCGCGCCGCCGCCGGGAGTCGAAGTGCTGAACAAGGCGATCATGCTGGAGCAATTAAAGGAAGACAAGGAATTGATCACGGCTATTTTCCGGGAATTTCTGGAAGATATCCCGCAACGGGTCGCCGCTTTGCAGCAGGCCATTGACGCGGGAGACATCGCGGCGGGTGAGCATCAGGCCCACGCAATCAAGGGTGCTTCAGCCGCCATGGGAGGCGAGGTATTGCAGGCATTGGCCGCCAGAATCGAAAAGGCGGGGCACGCCGGCGATCTCGAATGCATGAAAATCCATGCCGAACAACTGGAGACAGCCCTGGCGGAACTCAAACAGGCGATAATGGAAAATATGCCTTCGCAATAATCCGTGCGCCAGACAGCTCGGCCCCCCATAAACAAAAAAGCCGGCGGATCGCCGGCTCTCGAATCTTGGAAATTCCGTTCGTTATTTGCCTTTTCCTTTGCTCTTGCTTTTCCCTTTGCCCTTGCCTTTGATAGCGGCATTGTAAGCTTTTTTGGCTTCGCTCAGCGTCTGATAATCCTTCATCCTGGCCTCCCAAAGCTTGGCGGCTTCTTCATTGGCGGCGCGGAAATCGTTGTCCGCTTTCTCCATAGCCTTGCGGGTGGCGGAACAGGCTTCCACCATGGCTTTATATTCGTCCGACGCGGCTTTCTTCGATTCCTTCCAGGCGGCATCGAATTCCTTGCGGGCGGCGGCTTCAAGGGATTTAGCCTCTTTTTTCTTGGTCTTCAGGTATTCTTCGCGAACAGCCGCATATTTAGTGGCGGCCTGCGCATACGTCGTGTCCGCCTGAAGCATTTTGATGCGTTGCGTCAGGGCGGCGTCATCCGCATCGACTACGGCCTTGCGGGCATCCTTGCATTCCTGAGGCATATTTTTACGGATATAGCTGTTATATTTATTATTCGAGGCACGAAAAACCTTTTCCGCTTCGGTCACGTTCTTTTTCAGTTCATCCGTAGGCGAAACGGTATCCTGAGCCATAACGCTGCAAATGCTCAGAACCCCAACGGCGGCCAACATCATGATTTTTTTCACTTCAAATTCTCCTTGTTGTTCAAATACATTTCTCCTTCCGCGCGGCAGCATAAATCTTATGAGTCCGCGCAGAAATGGGTAATATTATAGTTTATAATAAAATACAGGAAAATACAATCCCTTTTGAAAAATTTTTAAATATTTTCCGGCGATGAATTGCAGCGCCGGGAAAATCGGAATTGACATTGACTTCACCTTCATGCATCGATATATTATAGAAACAGCTATAAACCGAATCCGGAGTTTTCTCATGAATACTGAACAACGGAAGCACATGCCGGAAGACGCGGCGGACGAACATATCCGCAAAGTCCTGCGGCTGCTTTGTGAAATCGGAATCGCCATGCTTCACGGCGATGAAGGATCATTGCTGCTGTATGACCGCCAGGAGCAGGAACTGGAGCAGGAGCAGGAGCAGGAACTGGTCTTCGTCATGACTGCGGGAAACACGGAGGAAAAACTGCTCGGCGCCCGGGTTCCGCTGGGCCGGGGAATCAGCGGAATGGCGGCGATTACCGGAGAAGTACAGATCGGGGCCCGTTGTGACGACAATACCTTGTTTGACCTGGCGGATGATGACGACCCGAACGCCGTCCTGGCGGCGCCGCTCCTGCTGGGCGATGAAGTCCTGGGCGTGATGACCGTCGTCAGTTTCGACGCCGAACGCCGTTTCACCATGGCCGACGGCCGATTCCTCGGCAAGCTGGCGGCGGCGGCGGCCGTGATTATCGACCAGCAACGCCAACTGCGGCACGTTATTCCCCCTGAACGATCGAACGATACGGCACGAGCCGGACTGTTCAAGGCCGTCACCCGGCTGGCCGAACGTTATCCGCACAAGTTAACGGAGATCACCGCATTGCTGGCGGCATTTGAAAACTTGGTTGGCAATGAATAATTTTGAAGAGCTGTTCCGCCTGGACCTGTCCGAATTGCCCCGCCTCGCCCTGGCTCCCGTCGGCATCGCCGTTATCGACAGCGGCATCGACGCAACCCTGCCGCAACTGCGCGGACGTATCGTCAATTCTCAGCACAATAACGACTGCTGCGGACACGGCACCGCCGTCACCGGCATCCTGACCGGGCTGGCCCCAAATGCTGTGATTCACGACATAAAAATACTGGACGAGCATGGTTTCGGCGATGGCAAGGCCCTGCTCGAAGGCCTCGCCCGGGCGATTGACGGCGACGCGAAATTGATCAATATGAGTTTGAACTGCCGCCGCAAATACCGGATGGAGCTGATGGCCCTGTGCGACCTGGCCTACCGGAAAGACAAGATCATCATCGGAGCCAAATGCAATTTGCCGCTGGCGGACGACCTGGGTTTTCCGGCGGAGCTGGCCACCTGCATCGGCGTCGAGCCGGACGCGGCGAATAATCCGTTCCGGGTCCGGTACACCGGATTTCCAGCCATTGAATTTTCAGCGCAGGGGGAATTGATCAAAGTCCTGCGCCCGGGCGGGGGCTATCGTTACCAGAGCGGCAGCAGTCTGGCGGTGCCGGTGGTGGGGGGAGTTCTCGCACTGCTGCTGGGCTATGCGCCGGACCTGAAGCTGTTCGAGTTGAAAACCCTGCTCAAACATTACGGCGAACAGCAGGAAAA
>CALABZ010000173.1 GCA_937888615.1 uncultured Lentisphaeria bacterium
TTCACCCTAATTGAGTATAAAATCAGCGATGGTGGTACCGGGGACAAATTGCATTTTCAACCGGACCTCCGTCGGAATAAAATCGGGGGTGGTCATCATTTGGTGAAGTATATGAAAGGCATTCCCTGCGATATCGCGGGGATCAGGCCGGGCGATAGACGCCAGAGCCGGGCGCAGGTATTGGCCGAAAGCGATTCCGTCACGACCGACCACACTGATGTCGCCGGGAATATCCAGCCCGAAATCTCGAATGGCCGCCATGGCGCCGATGGCCACCTCGTCGTTAAAGGCCATTAACAACGGCGGGCGCTCCCCGGCCTGAAGGTGACGCATGGTTAACTTGTAGGCGGGCTCTTCGAAAAATTCATCGCAGGGATAACACCAATCCGAACTATGAATCACTTCAATATTCACCCGATTCAGGGCGGTCCGGTAAGGCTCAATCAGTCGTTCGGGATACCGGATAAAAAATTCGTCCAGCAACAGTTGAGCCCTGCGATGACCGTGAGCGGCCAGATAATCGGCCATTTCATTCAGGGCGTTTTCATAACAAAGCTTGACAAGGGCGGGATGATTCGGGATAACCGCCCGGTCAAGGAAAACAATCGGAATCGTGATATTCCGCAGGAAATCGATCAACTCCTGCGAACGGGGCGAAGTGCTGTGATAAATCAATCCTTCGATTTTATAGCCGAGCAGTTTTTTCAGTTCGAGAATGGTTTCGCTGTCCTTGTTGCCGCCGGCACTGATAAAGGTGGAATAACCATTCTGACGGCCGATTTTATCGATGGGATAGATCAGGGCGGTAGCCGGCGAGGAAATCGAGGATTCCAGAAATACGCCGATCAGGTTGCTTTTGCTGCCGACCAGGGATTTGCTCAAGTAATTCGGGATATAGCCCAGTTCTTCAGCGGCGTTCATGACCAGTTCGATTGTACGGGGGCGATAGTTCCGGCGTCCCTGAACGATCTGGGCCACAGTGGAATATCCCAACCCGGTTTTTTTCGCAATATCAGCAATCGTCGCCATTATTTTTCCTTTTTCATAACGCTATGATAATTATACATGAGGCTTAAGTTTTTGTCAAGAGGGGAACCGATAAATTTTCAATTTTTTCGTCTCGTGAGATTTGAAAAAGTAAACGCACACGAGAAAGAAGGATGATGTGCATTTAGTTTTACAAAGAATGGATGTGCATTTAGTCTTACAAAATCTATAGCCGCTTTTTTGATATGTATAGGCAGGCGTGCTATAGTATTATGCTTGATGAAGCGGAGAGGCAACACAGGGATGTGCCCGATCAAAGAATAGTTGAGCACAATGACGGGTAGAGCCGGGGGAAATCCCCGGCATGCCTCTACCCAGATTTGTTTATGCCTAAAAATCCCGGGGTGTGGGGCAGAGCCCCACCGAAAACAAGGTGTGCGTTTACAATGTCCGAAAAACAGCCTGGGCGTGACACCATGGGTTGGTGTTGTCTTTTTTGTAGGACTAAACGTACACGCAACCCTCAACTACAAAAACAATCCAGAGAAAAAAATGGCTGAAAAAGTCGTTTGTAAGACTAAACGCACAGCTTTTTGAACAGGATGTGCATTTAGTCCTGCAAATGTGCGTTTACTTTTTCAATTGACCCCTAAATTTTATTGACGATGAAAACGGATTCTTCAATTTCTTTCTTTTGGGTATTGACAAAATTCATGGTTTGCGTTATAATATTAAAAGTTGTTATAAAAAATAGGACAAGTGGTGATTCGGGAAAATTCAAATGAGATTGAATCCATCTTGGCGTATCTGTTCCAATGTTGCCCGGTCTGTATCTCTTCGTTACAAGCACAAAAAAATGAGAGTGCGATGTGCCGGGGACATCGTGCGATTTTTATAAAAGTATAAAATTTCTTTGAGGAGTGAAAACTTTACTTTGATTTTTTTGTTGTAATTCTACTTTAGCTATTGACAAATGATTTTAAACAATATATAATATTATGCATAACACTTTTAATGTTGGTGATAACACCTTATTGTGGTATGTATATCGATTTTGAGCAATGTAACATGATGTGAGAACAATATGGATGCTGGGGTAACAAATAATGATATCAGTCGCGTTTTGACTTCGGTTGACATTTTCGCCCAAAATTGCACACCGACAAAGACGATAGTTGGAAAATCAGTTCCAGCCACACTCAACTATTGCCGGAAACAACCGGCTGGCGAAGAGTTACGGAATGCCTCTGAAACGGTTAATGGGAGGTAGGAGTTATGGAATAAAATAATTCAATAGGAAAGAAAGTTTGTTTCGAAGTAAGCAAATTAAGAACACTGAATTATAACTGAATATGGAGAACGAAAAGATGGAACGAAAGAAAAAGATATTCACACTTATAGAATTGCTGGTGGTTATTGCAATAATAGCAATATTGGCGGCGATGTTGCTGCCGGCATTAAATAAAGCAAGAGAAAAGACTAAAACCATAAAATGTGCCGCTAATCAGAAGCAATTTGGGACAGCTTTTAACATGTATGCTGCTGATTTTGATGGTTTTCTTCCGGTTACGATAACTGCCGCTCCTGAAGTTTACTGGTTTGAAAAAATGTTACCTTATGTTTCTGAAGAAGTATATATCTGTCCAACTGAAGTGAACAGCAAGTATGGTGTCGGCACGACCGGCAGGGATAGTGTGGCTTATGGGACAAATGAATTTCTCTTTCCTCTTGTGGGGCCTCATGTAAGAGCAATTAGCCCCAAAGCCCCAAGTGAAACGATTGCGATTGCCGACAGTAGCGGTGACAATGAAGCTGGTGGCAACAAGGGTATTTGGAGAGCGTTGATTTGGCCGATAACTAGTCTTACCGATGGTAACTATAGATATGGCGTGAGCTACAGGCATGACCTCGGAGCAAATGCTCTTTATGCGGATGGACACGTGAAATGGGATATCACAGCGAAATTAGTTACAGCAGATTGTAAATACTGGAATCTGGATTAAGGGTACAATAAATAAGTTCTTTTGATTTTTTTCGTTGTTTCTGAAATGGATGGGATGATTTTGCCCATGCCGGCAGTATAATAATGGTTTATGATTATGTGCGGGGGCGGTTTTTCGGCCGTTCCCGCATATAATATATACAGGAACGGATGTAATCAATAATTCCGATATAAGGCGGGAGGAGTATGAAAAAGACATTTACCGTGAATGGTGTCAAAGTTACCAGGGAAATGACCGAAAAGACGGACGGGGACTATTCGATCCAGAAAGTTCAGCATTACATCGGCCTGAACCGGGAGAGGGTGGAGAAAAAAGCATGGATACGCGAATCCGACTTTACCTCCGAGATCCAGCAGCGTACTTCCACGGATAACGGCAGGCATTGGGGAGAGTGGAAGAATGTTCAGGACCAGGTTTTTCAACAGCGGGGGAACGCCGAGAAGCTTGACGGCTATTCCAGCACGTTTTTTGATTTCAGCAATGGGCGGATCATTCGGATTTCGTTGTCGCGGATTTTCCCGTCCGGACATCATAAAGACTATGAAAACTATTGGGGGAAAGGGGTATTCACGTTTTCGGATCATACGTTTCTAGAAATTTCCGGGGACAATGGACAGACCTGGACGAAACAGCTTGTCCGATATGAGGATGGACCCGCCGAAGAGCCCGCCGACTGGCTGGATAACGCTTACCTGAAATCGAACTTCGCCTATCTGGGAAACCGGATTGACATCGCCGAAAACGGAGATATTGTTTTTGCCGTGCTTTGTTCGGTCGGCAAGGCGTGCGAAATATTGAATATCGATGTGAACACGATCTATCCATCATGCCCCGGATGTTCGTTTGCGGCAATCGTCATGCGCGGCAAATGGAATCAGGCGGTTGGGAAATACGATTTCACGTCCTCCCGTCCGATCGTCATTGACGACCGGTATTCTTCCCGCGGACTGCTTGAGCCGAACATCATAAGGCTGAAAAGCGGCAAACTCCTCCTTGAATGCAGAGGCTCGAACGCTATAAACCCGAACTGGCATACCAGGACGACCCCGGAGACTCCGAGTTACCGCTGGGTAGCCCTTTCCGAAGACAACGGGGAAACCTGGAGCGATATAAAACCGATGCTGTTCGACAGCGGCGAACGCTTCTATTCGCCTTCCTCCATATCGCATGTATTCCGGAGCGCCAAAACCGGAAAGACCTATTGGCTCGGCAATATCAATCAGGAAATCCCGTCCGGGAATGATTTCCGCAACCCGTTGAATCTGGCGGAAATCAATGAGGATACCGGCATGTTGATCAAGGACAGCCTGATCACCATTGATGAATGGGAAGAAGGCCAGCAGAAAGGGGTACAGCTTTCGAACTTCACCGTGACGGAAGACCGTGAGACCGGCGATATCGAAATCTATTTGAGTAAGCTTGGCGAATTCGAAAATGCAACGGTGTTCAAGGGTAATACCTATAAGTATACCTTGAAATTTCTTTCGGGACGGACCTGCGGAAAGTAGGCCCGGTATTTTCCGCAACTGCGGGGAACTTTGATTTTGCCGAAAATCACGGCTTGAAAAACGGAAGGGGGGAATTATATTACCCTTTCGCCGTATTCAACTTAAAACTTAAAACATCAGAAACTATGAATTGCAAAATCGAAACCTGGCTTGAATGTGTCTCCTGTGGAAAAAAGTATGATCTCAGCGAAGTCCGTTATAACTGCACTTGCGGCGGTATTCTGGACGTGAAGCGCGATCTCACTAAACTCGACGGCGAGGAACTGAAAAGGACATGGGAAGAACGATGGAGCCTCAAACGCGGTAAGCTGGCCTCCGGCGTATGGCGTTATAAAGAACTGATTATCGATGTGCCCGAAGAAGATATCGTCACCCGTCAGGAAGGATCGACCCGGCTTTACGACGCCGGACTGGCCGGCAAATATGCGGGGCTGAAGAATTTCCTGCTGAAGCATGAAGGCGAAAACCCCACCGGCAGTTTCAAGGACCGCGGCATGACCTGCGGCGCCACCGCCGCTAAAATTTACGGTGCCAAAGTCGTGGCCTGCGCCAGCACTGGCAACACCAGCGCCAGCATGGCTTCGTATGCGGCGGTGTCCGGCATGGATTCGATTATTTTTATCCCGGAAGGTAAAATCGCTTACGGCAAACTCGCCCAGGCGCTGGCCTATGGCGGCAAAACCCTCCAGATCGAAGGGAATTTCGACGATGCCATGGCGCTGGTCCAGGAAGTGTGCGAAAAATTGAACATCTACCTCCTGAACTCGATCAATCCGTTCCGTATTGAGGGCCAGAAGGCGATCGGTTTCGAAGTCCTGCACCAGTTGGACTGGCAGGTGCCGGACTGGTTCGTCATTCCCGGCGGCAACCTCGGCAACAACAGTGCGTTGAGTAAAGGGTTGCAGGAGCTTTACGAACTTGGCATCATCAACAAGATTCCGCGCATCGCCGTGATCCAGGCGGAAGGGGCCGCTCCGCTGTCCCATATGTGGAAAAAGCATACGCCGTTCGAAGCCGTCAAGAACCCCGACACCATCGCCACCGCCATCAAGATCGGCAACCCCGTCTCCTGGGAGAAATCCCTGCGCGGGCTGAAATGGTGCAACGGCGTGGTTGAAGACGTGACCGAACAGGAAATCATGGACGCGAAAGCGATGGTGGATGCCGCCGGTATCGGTGCCGAACCCGCTTCCTGCTGTTCCGTGGCCGGGGCGAAAAAGCTGGTCGATATGGGCGTGATTCATCCGGAGGAAACCGTGGTCGGCATTCTGACCGGCAATATTCTGAAAGACCCGGACGCCGTGATCGGTTATCATCAGGACACCCTCGGCAAGATGGGAATCAAAGGAACTTACTCGAACCGCCCAAAGGTGATCAAACCCACACTGGAAGCCGTGAAAGCAGCTTTGTAAGAACGGCCATGAATGATTAACCAATGCGGGGAGGGCCAGTTATGGCTCCCCCCGCATTTTTTGTAGGCCCGGTCTGGAAAATCAGGCGGTAATTTTGCCTCCGGCGTTGACAAACAGAAAATATGGGGGAATATATTTTTTGAATAAAGATCAAGGCGGAATTCAGGAGGAATTTATGCTGAAATGCCCGAAATGTGCGAGTTTGATTCCTGACAGTGACTTTAATGTCTCCACGGATATTGCTTATTGCCGCAGGTGCAGAATCAATCATTCGTACAAATCATTGTTGGAGGACAGTGAACTGGAATCCGTGGACCTTGATGAGCCGCCGAAGCATGTCTATGTCCGAAACGATTGGAACGGATATCGGATTCGTTATCGCAAGGTATCCCCGGCGTTGCTTTTTTTCATCCCCTTTACCGCGGTCTGGTCGGGCGGTTCCATGTTTGGCATGTATAAAAGTGTGATGGATTCTGGACTCAGTTTTGAAACCCTGTTTTTTGCCCCGTTTTTTATCGGCACCTGTGTGCTGGTTTGTGCCATTCTTTTTATGCTGCTGGGTTATACGCAGGCCACGATTCGCGACAATAACGTTGAACTTTTTACCGGTGTGGCGGGGATCGGGCGCAAGCGCGTCATCAATACCGAGGACATCAAATCCGTGGCGGTGAGCGACGCCAGATATCAGTCCAACGGGCGTACCGCAACCGAAATACAGATCAAGCTGGGCAATGGCCGGATGGTCAAGTTCGGTGCCTTTGCCTCGGACGATGCGAAAAATTTCTTTGCCGGTTATTTGAAAAAACAGGTGAAACACAAATAAGTCGTCCCTGTTTTTATCGAAGAACTGCTTGCAGAATGAGGTTTTCAGGCCTATATTACATCTTTGGAATATAGTAATAAGGTAAATAAAATTATGAGTGATGCCGCGGGCAGCGTTAAAGATAATAAATCAGTTTTAAAAAAGATATTCTGGTTCATCGTCCGGATACTTTTTGCCGCCGGCATTATTTACTGGTTGGTCCGTTCGAATCTGGAAGGAATCAAGACCGGGTTTTCCAATATTGGAAGCTATTGGTATTGGCTGATTCCGGCCCTGCTGCTGTATGTTTTCCACATGTTGGTGTGCGCATGGCGCTGGAAAGTTCTGGCCGAAGTGATCCATATCAAGCTGACGCTCTGGGAAGCGACCGCCCTGACGATGAAAGGGTATTTCTTTTCGCTGGTACTGCCCGGCGGGGCCATCGGCGGGGATCTGGCCAAGATCGGGTTTATGACCTCGCGTTCGCCGAAAGGCACCAAGGTCGAAGGGGCCTTTTCGATCCTGATGGACCGGATTACCGGCATGGCGGCACTGTTCGGGATTGCCATTGTGGTGATTCTGCTTTCGATTCCGCAATTGATGAAGATCCAACTGCCGGGAACCGGCGTTGAATTGACGGACACTCTCCGGGTGGGTTTCATTCTGGGATTGTTGGGGCTTTGTGCGGCGGGAATCGCGGCGATGTTCGCCATTTTCGGACACCGCACATTGGAAAAAATCAAACCATTGCGACTTGTCAAAGAATGGCTGGACGCTAAAAGCGACGGCGCGATAACCCGCATATGCGAGGCCACCGACCTTTATGCCGGCGCCTGGAAAACAGTCCTCTGGCTTTCGATCGTCGGCATTGTGTTCATTCACCTGAATCTGGTGGTGGTGGTGATTTGCCTGATGGAAGCGATTGGGATCGAATCCTATTCCATACTGGGGGTTACCTCGGCGGTGATTATCAGCAATATCGCCGGACTGATTCCGTTCACGCCGGGCGGCGTCGGGCTGCGCGACGTGACGATGAAAGAGCTGTTGACGGCGGCCGGGGTGGGGGCGAGTTCCGCCACGGTGCCGATTCTGTTTACGGTGCTCATGATCCTCTGCAATGTGGCGGCCGGGGCATTTTTTATTATTGATATGTCCAGGTCTGGAGGGAAGCGGGACGATGGATAACGGTCTGCAGTTGGAAATGAATTTCGAACTCGGAATAAACCGTTTCCGGAACTGCCTGGACAATGGCGTTTTTTCCCTGCTGATCGAAACCAATGTGCCCGCGCTGGATACGGAGCTCGGTAATGCCGTCAACCGTCTGCTGGAGCTGGAAAAAGCCGTGGCTTCCGTCAGTGCGTTTCCCGTCGGGCTGGCGGTCACCGATAAATGGCCGTATCCGAACTCCTGGAATATCATCGATTTTATCCGCAAGCTGCCCGCCGAACGCCGTGATCGACACGTTATTTACCTGAGCGGCGCCGACACTTCGGCCAAGGACTTGTTCAATACGGTCAAAGTGTGCGTGGGCGAAGGATTTCTGAATGTGGTTCCGGTTTCCGGCAGTGTCCGGCCGGAGGATAGCGAACGCGATGTTCGGAAGCGCAATTATGTAGAAAGCGTGAATGTGCTGGATTCGTTGCGTCGAGAACCGGCCCGGCAGGTTTTTCCCGGGTGCGTGGTCAATCCGTTCAAATATACGCGCGGCTCCAGTTTCGCCCAATACTACAAGCTGATCCGCAAACTCAACCTCGGAGCGTCCTTCATGGTCACTCAATTGGGTTGGGATATGGCCAAACTGCAGGAACTGCGTTGGTATCTGTCCTGGCGGGGGCTGTATTATCCTTCGGTGGCCCGGCTTTGCATGCTGACCCCGGAACGGGTGGAAAAAATTCTGCGCGGCGATTCGCCCGGCATCATCATTCCCGAAAGTTTCCGGCGGATTCTGGAGAGCGAAAGCCGTTTCTCGTTAAATCAGTTCGAGGCGGCCCAGTGGCGGCGGCTGCAACTGCATGTGGCGGGCTGTAAGATGCTGGGCTACAGCGGGGTTCAGATCGCCGGGGTTGACACGCCCGAAAAGCTGAATGTGGTGGTTCGCCGCATCAGTTCGGCGCTTAGCGAATTCGACAACTTCCAGCAATGGCTGGCCGCCTACCGCGAACACCTCGGGCAACTGGATATGTCGCCTTATCCGTATTCATTTTATGTCTTTGAAAAGCTGTTGTCGCATCCGTTTCCGGTACAGGAATTTCCGAAAATGCGTTATTCGGGCGATCCGGTCGTGGGGGGATGGGAGAAATTCGGCTACGCGGTTCGGGAATTCATGTTCGCCCAGGCCCATGAACAGGCCCCGAACGAACGGATTGCAATGAAAAAAATGCTGGCCGGATGCCGGAGTTGTTCGGTCTGCCGCTTGCCGATGACGATGTACGTGTGTCCCGAAAAATGTCCGAAAGGGATGGCGAGCGGCCCCTGCGGCGGTACGCGTCCGAACGGCGATTGCGAATTGCCGGGGCAGGGCGAGTGCGTGCATCTGAAAATTGCCCGGACCGCCGTCTGGCGCAATGAGGTCGATATGCTGGAGGATGGCTGTCTGGAGCAATCCCCGCGATTTGAAAAAAAATAAATGTGATGTATACTATTTCAATACGATACAGGAGATAAAAAATGGCTGAAGTTTTACCGTTCAATGGACTTTTACCGCGTCCCGACATGGCCTCCCAGGTGGCGGCGGTTCCTTATGATGTAGTCAACAGTGAAGAAGCCGCGGCCCTGGCCGAAGGCAATCCATACAGTTTTCTGCGGGTATCCCGCCCCGAAATCGAAATGGAGGCCGGTGTTGACCTGCATAGCGACGCCGTTTATGCAAAAGCCGCCGCTAATTTCAAGCGTCTTTGCCTGGAAGCGCACCTCGAAGTCGATCCGGAAAAACACCTTTATATTTATCGTCTGAAAATGGGCGATCATGTCCAGACCGGGGTCGTCGGCGCCGTTTCCGCCGAAGAATACCGCAAAGGAATCATCAAAAAGCACGAGAAGACCCGCAAGGACAAGGAAGACGACCGCACCCGCCACGTCATGTCGCTGCGTTCCCATACCGGCCCGGCGTTCCTGACCTACCGGGATGTGCATGAGATCAACGTCTTTATCGACGGCCTCACCCAGGCCGAGCCCTATTTTTGCTTTACCGCGCCGGACGGCGTGGTCCACACGTTGTGGCGGATCGGCACCGAAG
>CALABZ010000174.1 GCA_937888615.1 uncultured Lentisphaeria bacterium
TGTTCGAGGGGCAGGAAGTTTTCGTTACCGACCGGACACGTTTTAATGCCAAGTTCCATGAATTCCGGGCGGAAGCCGGGCGCGAATATTCGATTGTCATTGAGTTCGAAGTCACTTCCGCCGATCCGGAGTTCAAACTGCTGTGGAGTACGGACCGGACAGGCGGCTTTGAAGAAGCGCTTGAGATCGCCCGCGAAGCGGATGCGGTTCTGTTTTTCGGCGGTACCAACCACCTGTATGACAAGGAAGGAATCGGCTGGGGGGATGTACCCGGCGCCGATATTCCGGACCTGGAACTGATCGGGCCGCAGGCGGAACTGATTTCCGCCGTGGCGGCGGTCAATCCCTGTACCGCCGTGGTTTTGATTAACGGTTCGGTCGTTAATGTGGAAAAGTGGTATGACCAGATACCCGCGATCCTGGAAGCCTGGTATCCGGGACAGGAGAGCGGCAATGCGATTGCGGAGGTGATTTTCGGACAGGCTGTTCCTGGCGGTAAGCTTTGCTGTACGTGGGGAAAACGCTTGAACGATTATGCCTGCCACGCCAATGGATCGTATCCCGGCGTGCGTGGCGATGATAATCCGCATGTTGATTATAATGAAGGACTTTTTATCGGTTACCGCTATTTTGACCGGGAAGGAATTGAGCCGCGTTTTCCGTTCGGCTTCGGCTTGTCTTATACCACGTTCAAGTGTGACTTGGTCAAGCTTGAAGTGCCGGGGGATCACCGGGTGAAGGCGCAGGTTCGCGTCACCAATACCGGCATTTACCGGGGCTCGGAAGTGGTGCAGTTATATGTGGGGGATGACGAATGCAGTTTCGAACGGCCCCGGAAGGAATTGAAGGCATTCGGCAAAGTGGTCCTCGAGCCGGGCGAATCGGCGGTGGTGGAGTTGTTGCTCGGATGGCGTGACTTTGCGTTCTGGAATCCGGAAAGCCGCCATTGGGAAGCGGAACCGGGCAGTTTCACGCTCTATTTTGGTACTTCCGCCCGGGATATTTTCGCAAAAAGAAGCGTAGGATAATAGATTTTTCAAAAAAACATGAAATAAATTTTCGATTCCGGACTTGCTTTTCTGAAAATGAGCGGCATTATTTATAATTAGAAAGCGATGTGCCGTAACACATGCTACGGATGGTTGTATAAAATCATTAACTTAAACTTATGGTGCGCTATGGGGGCGGAAGTTGTAATACGGACGGAGAATCTTAGTAAAGTCTATAAAAGGTTGTTCAAGAAAGGGAAAAAAGCTCTCGACAGCTTGACCATTTCCGTACCGAAAGGCGCCGTATACGGTTTTTTGGGCCCGAACGGCGCCGGTAAAACTACTACCATCAAAATCCTGATGGACCTGATCAAAGCGAGCAGTGGTAGTGCCTATGTACTTGGTAAGCCCTCTTATAATGTTGAGGTAAAGGGATATATCGGTTTTTTGCCGGATGCTCCCGCGTTCAGTCCCCAGTTGAGCGCCTATGAATTCCTGAATATTTGCGGAAAACTACTGAAGATCCCCTCAACGGAGCGCGCGGCCCGTATCGAACATGTTCTTGAGGTTGTGAAAATGAGTCCACATACCCGGGAAAAAATCGGTTCGTTTTCCCGCGGCATGCTTCAGCGGATCGGGGTGGCCCAGGCGATCTTGAATCAACCGCAGTTATTGATTCTCGACGAACCGCTGCTGGGGCTGGACCCCTACGGCCGTCAGGAGTTCAAACAGATTATTTTGAGCCAGCAGGCGAAGGGAACCAGCGTTTTCTTCAGCAGTCATATTCTTTCGGACGTGGAGGAAATTTGCGACCATGTTGCGATTCTCAACAATGGCAAACTGCTTTGCGCCGGACGGGTTGATGACCTGCTCGGTTCTTCGGGCTTCAGGGTGATTATCCCTCCGAATAATGATGAGGTGTTGAAAGAATTGATTACCATGGCCTCCGACACTTCCCGCAAAGATGATGGGACGTGGCTTCTGTCTTTTGCGCAGGACGATGAAATCCGGGGAAAAGTGGATTCCATTACCTGCAAAGCGTCGGGGTCCATCAAGGTAAAAGCCGCACATGAGAAATTGGAAGATTTCTTCTTCCGTACTCTCAAGGAGGACAATAATTAAGGAAAAAACAGAGTTTTAATGAAAAAAAACAGAAAAATCTGTGGAAACTTCGCAAAGCTATGTTATTAGTATATATGAGGAAAGGATAATTTTTTGCCGTGAACAAACAACAACAACAAACAACAAAAACAACCAACCAAGAACAAAATGAGGATGATAAACAATGAATGAAATCATCGCAATTGCCGGCAGTACATGGAAAAATGTTCTGCGTTTGAAAGTGGTCTATTTTCTGGTATTCTGTGTGTGGGTACTGGTGACCAGTGCTTTGAACTACGATGTTTTATCGCTCGGACTTCATAAAGAACTGCTGGTCGACGCCTCGCTGCTCCTGAATACGATTGCGGGAGTGCTGGTGATCATTTCGCTGACGTTTGAAATTCCGAAAGAGTTAAAAGAAGGTGTTGCATCCACCATGCTTTCAAAGCCGCTCGGCAGAACGCATTATCTGATCGGCAAACTCGCCGGTTATGTAATTGTCGGGATTGTCGTTTGTTCTTTGATTGCTCTTGGTTCGTTCTTCATTTTCAATGTTTCTTTCAGTGAACGCATTGGGGTGACCATGCTTCAGAGCCAGGTCATGGTGATTCTCTCCCTGATCCCGATGGCTGCGCTTGCCGTTCTCTTCTCCATCGCTCTTCCCGAAATCGTGGCGCCGATCGTGACCGTTCTGGTCATCTGGTTCGCCTATTCGAGCAGTGCACTGTCTCATATTCCGATTGTTTACGGCGGTATCATCCCTGACCTTGACCTTTTCAACTTCAAGGCCGATGCGGTTTACAACACCCAGATCACCTGGAGTTATGTCCTTCTGGTCGCCGCGTGGGGGATCATCTATGCGCTGTTTGCCACCACTCTGTCCAGCATGATCTTCAGCCGCAAAGACATCCGATAATTAAACCGAGGAGACTACTCTTATGAAAAGTAATGTAATACATATTTTGATTATTGTTGTTGCGGTAGTTGCCGGAGGACTGCTCGGCAAAAACCTTCAAACCAAGCAGTTGGAGCTCTCGCCGACTCGCGAAAAATTGAGCAAACTGCCCCTTGGCGGCTTCCATAAATTCCTCTCCGATGTGGAATGGATGCTTTTCGTCAACTATCTCGGTTCGCTCAATACGGTTAATGACGACAATGTCAAGCAGGTTACGACCCGCCTCAGAAAACTGATGTCTTACGACCCGAACCTGCCGAAGATCTATCAGGAAGGCGCCGCCATGATTTCGATCGCCGATCCTCAGGAAACGGTCAAGATCCTTGATGCCGCCTGCAAGAACCCGACTCTGAAGAATAATTCTCAGATCCCGTTCTATGCCGGTTTCGTCATGGTTCAGCATATGACTCCGCCGAACTACAAGGATGCCATTCCCTATTTCAAAATGGCGATTGAGCGTTCCGGCGGCAAAGACCAGGGCAATGCTTATTACACCAGTTACTATTATCGCGCCAAGGCCAAGGAACTGGCCAAGGGCAAAAACATTGATGATCGTCATGCCCTGTTGCAGGTGCTCTATGATGAATGGGATGCCGCGGCCTTGAACAGCCGTGGAGATGTTCCCTCGTCCGAGTTCAACTCTCAGGATATGAAGGAACGCATGCTCCAGGTCGTGCGCAGCATCAAGAATCCGTCCGAAGATTACAAGCCGACCGAAGCCGCGGTTAAGCTGGCTGATGAAGTCACGAAGAAAGTCTTCAGCGATGCTCATCTCTGCCATAACTGCACCTCTGCCTATGCTCCCGGCGACAAATATTGCGCTGTCTGCGGTACTGAAATCCAGGTTTACGGACTCTGCCCGTTCTGCGGCGGGGTGCATAATCCCGGCGCCAAGTTCTGCCCGAAGACCGGCAAAAAGTTGCCGTAAAGACAGGGAGTTAAGGGAGGCGGCATGAAAAAATTCAGATGGAGCAGAAATGCCATAATCTTTTCTGCAGTATTCTTTCTGGCGTTTGTCGCCTACCTGATTTCCGAAGGCATTCTGCAGGCCAATATGTTGGCTGCAGCGGAAGGAAACCAGCCGCCCGAATACGGACGGCTGGTCGATTGGCTTCCAAAAGAAGCCAAAACAGCTATTGAATACCGGGCCCGCTATCTTGACCTGAAGGAAAAGGTGGAAAAGGCCCGGGATGTCGACTCGCATGTCGACGCCATGTTTAATTTTGCCGATTATATCAAACAAAAAGATAAGAAAGGCAGCGACAAGGTTTTCGCCGAAGTCGGCACCAATCCCGAATACCGCAAATCCCGCCTGGCCTATAAATCCCTGGCAAAACTTCTCCTCAGCGATAATCCCCATTGTACGCTGACCATCAAAGACTACCATGACCATATCAATAGCCTGACATGGGTTGAAGATAAACTGGCGGCCTGGAACGCCGGGCGCTCTCAGTTGAATTCCAAGCGGGTATCTCCTCAAGTCCACTTGCAGTATCTCGCTCCGTTGCTTGAGGACAAAATGATTTATGCGAATTTTGATAATTTCTACGGTAATATCCAGACTCACGCGAATAAGTTGAAGGATGATAAAACCGTCCAGCAAGCGACTGCGATTCGTGCTGAAATCAAGAAGAGCCGGCGTTCGATTCCGAATGCCATCATTCAGGCGCCTTTGGATTTCCGGATAAAATACGCCGAGTATAAGAAAGAAATTGCAGACGCCGACACGCCCGATAATCGGCTTCTTGCCACTGTCGGACTGGCTTCGTTGTTGTTGAACCGGGATAATGCGGAGGCCTCGCAGTTGCTGGTGGCGTTGCGCGACAACCCGGAATATGTGAATTGCAAAAACTATTATGTGCTGATGTCCCGGATGTTGTTGGATAGACGTATTTCCAAACAGGTAAGTATTGAAGAGTATCATAATTTCATAAAATCGCTCAAGGACAACGATGAGATTTTCACCGCGTGGGAGGCTGGGCTTGGGCAATTGGCTTCCATCAAAGCTTCGCCGGCGGTATACGTTGCCTACATGAAGCCTTTGCTTGACAAGAAACCGGCATATCGGGATTATCTTTATCTGTTTGAACAGTTGAAGGAAAAGGCGGAGGCCGCCAAGGATGCGGAGTCCGTGAAGAAGGCTGATGAGATGATTGAACTTATCAGGAATGACAGGGATATGCCTTTCAGAAATAAAATGGAACGAACAGAAGGATAACGGCAAGATGTGGGCGATAATGGAGCTGTCATTGCGGAAGATGCGCGAAGCCGCATTTTATATTCTGGTACTGATCAGTGTCGCCATTTGCGTCATGGCGGACAATGCGGATCCGATTGCCGGGCAGATTTCCCAGGGATCGCTTTTTTCTTTTGCGCTCAGCGGCAAAGGGGTGGAGGTCCCGCCGATTACCATCGGTACTTGTGTGGCCATGCTGTTCTGTATTCTGATCGCGGTTTTTTACAGCGCTTCGGAAATTCCGTCGGATATCAATAACGGCTTGATCCTGATTGTATTGTCCAAGCCGCTGGGGCGGGTTCAATACCTGGCCGGTAAATATCTCTCGACCATAATTATGAGTTTTGCCGTATTTATTTTAATTGAAGTGGTTTTGGTTTTGTTCAACTGGGTTTTTGGTTTCGGGTCTACTCATTATACATTTCGATTGATTTTCAGGCAGTTTGTTCCTGCGTTGATGTTGATTCCACTGATTACCATCACCATTGCGTTTTCGACCGTGGGCGGTTCGATGGGGGCGATGGTGATTACCACGATTTATTCGTTGTTTTCGCTGGCGATGGGGGTGATGCCGCTGACGGTGGCGTTGTTTCCG
>CALABZ010000175.1 GCA_937888615.1 uncultured Lentisphaeria bacterium
CCGGCGAAGGCCGCGAAGTCGGGAGGTGACGCCTGATGACGATGTTCATGGTTCTCCTCCCCCTTGATTCGTTATTTATGGGTCATCCGGACGAACGGATACTGGTTGAAATGGCGAAGGAAGCGGCATTTGGGGCACATGAAGTTTTCCAGTCCGTAAATGAGGGCTTCCCGGTTGGACTGCCGGAGCAGGACTTCTTCGTTTTCCTGCATGATGATGCGTTCGGGGTCGTTGTCGGCGATGATCACTCCGGGACCGCGGATGATGCGGATTCGGACCTCGGATTTTTCGTCGATGACCATATGGTTGACCAGCTCCATGCTGTTGCTGAACGCCAGTCCGAGCCCGACCCGGAACACGCTGTGGGTGATACTGCGGTAATAGGCCGAACTGCCGTGAACCGTCGAGAGGCCCACCGCGTCGCCGGCGATTTCCTCGGCATAGAGTTGATCGTCGATCCACACCTGATAGCGCAGGGCGCTGGCCGGATCGTGGTTGTGAATGTAAATGTCATTCAGGGCGGTCAGATGGTGGGGGCCGGTCAGGGCTTCGAGTTTTTTCAGGCGGCTGGCGGCGATTTTGCCGTCAAGAAAATCCTGAAGCTGCTTGCGGTGGTCGTGTTCATCGCACAGATGGGCGCTGCGGGTGTCCCGCAGGGGGAGTTTGGGTACTCCAGGGAAGGAGCGCTCGCCCCCCAGCAAACTGCCGTCGCCGCCGTAGCAGATGATGAGTTCGGGGGTGTCGTTGGTTTCTTCCAATCCGTATTGCTGGAGCAGCGGACGGATGTCTTCGATATTTTTTCCGGTTAATCTGATTTTCATAAAATTACCCTCGGGTAGATTTAGCGATAATAGCATACAGGACGGCCGCGGCGCAGTTGCCGACATTGATCGAAGCTTTTTCGCCGAACATCGGTAAACTGACGGCGGCGTCGCAGGCGGCAAGGGTTTCGGGGGCGACGCCCAACGCTTCGTTGCCCAGCACCAGCGCCAGCGGGAATTCATAGTCGAAATCCCAGGCGAAAACACTGTCTTCGGTGGGTTCCACGGCCAGAATCTGGCGGACGCCCTCGGCGCGGAGCATCTGCACCGCGCTCAGCGAATCCGGGCATTGACGGCACGGTACCATGGTGTCGGTGTCCATGGCGGTTTTAGCCAGTTTCGGATGTCCGGGGGCGGGCGTGTAACCGCAGGCGATGATTTCCCGGACGCCGACGGCTTCGGCGATTCGAAAAATATTGCCGGTATTGTGCGCGCTGCGCAGACGATCCAGCACCAGCGTAACGGGGGGCGGACCGGCGAGACGCGACCTTAATTTATTTTCACTGTATGGAGTTTCTTTCATCATCCTTTTATTATACTATGAAGTTGATGGTTTTTCAAAGTTGATTTTTGTGAAGTTACGGTTTAAATTATGAATATGAAGACACTGATTGTTATGCGTCACGGCCATGCCGAGAATTGGAACACGACGGATTTCGACCGGAAACTGACCGCAGAGGGATTGGAGGCGGTCAATGCCGCGACGATAAACCTGCGTGCGGACGGCCTGTACCCGGATCAAATCTGGTGCAGTTCGGCGGCGCGGGCCCTGCAGACGGCCCGGCGTGCCGCCGCCATTCTGGACGTGACGGACGAGAACGTTGTTCCGTTGCGCGCATTCTACCATATCGATGACTGCGAACTGCTTCGCGAGATCCAGCATTGCGCGGACGATATTTCCACGCTGATGGTGGTCGGGCACAATCCCGCGGTCAGCGTCCTGGTTTCCGGTATCGGCGGCGAAATGCGTTGCTTGCGCCCGGCCGGAATGGCTGTACTGCGGGATATCACCAACTCCTGGCAAATGTTCGGCGCCGAAATCGAAAGCGTAAGGTACTGCTGATGCTTGAGGAATTTCATAAAGCCTACATGCCGATTTATCCGGGACGGCTGATCCCGCTTCATTCCATGCTGGTCAGCAGCGGGCATCAATTGACGAGGCAAAAAAGTTATTGTTGGGACGGCACCAAGCGGGGTTCCCGTGAAATGGTGGTCTGGCAGTATACGATCGGGGGGCGCGGCAGTCTGCGCTTCCAGGGCCGGGAATACACGACCGACCCCGGGGAAGCCATGTTGGTGAAAATTCCCGAGGAACATTGTTATTACTTTGACGAGGCGAACAGTCATTGGGAATTTTATTATGTGACTCTGAATGGTTCCGAACTGGTGCGGATTATTCTTGAATTGCGCAAGCGCCTTGGTACGCCGATCGTGCGCCACCAGCCGGGCTCGGAAGCGGTCCGTATTGCCAGGGAAATCTACCGGGAGGGTCAGGAGGGATTGCCCGAAGACCCGTTCAGCGCTTCGTCGATGAGTTATCGGTTTGTGATGGAACTTGTGCATGAATTTCTGCCATCGGGCTGGGGGGCGGAGATTCCGACATTTATCGACAAGGTCCGCGATTATTGCCTGATGCATGTAGACCGCGAGCTGACGGTGGACGAACTGGCGGAAGTGGCGCGTTATCACTTCATCCGGCAGTTTCACAAACACTACGGGATGTCGCCGATGGAGTTCGTGGCCGACCTGAAAATGCGGCTGGCGGTGCGTCTGCTCCAAACCGAGAAACTGACGGTGAAAGAAGTAGCGGACCGCTGCGGATTTTCCTCGGCCAGCTACTTCTGTAAAGTTTTCCTGAAGCACCACGGCAAGACTCCCGCCCAGTTCCGCGACTTCCTTTGATAATGCGATTATTTATTGAGTTTTTCCAGTAAATCATCCAGAATCGCCCGGGCCTGATAATAATTACCCTGCGTGACCAGTTTTTTCGATTTTTCGAACAGCTTACGGTAATCGGAACTCCTGTTTTCCTTGTATTGATCAAGCAGGTATTCTACGGAATTAAACAGTTGTATGTCGTTCACCGCATAATCCAGAATTTGCCGGCGGGGAGAGGCAACCGGTCCTTTCGGGCCCGGCCAGACCGTATACCATGCATTGCGTTCCATATCGCTGAGCCAATGCGAAAACATGAAATAATTGATGCCGTCCGCTCCTTCAACCCAGGCGGCGCTGGTCTGGCGGCGGATGTCAAACCAGTCATCCAGACAGTCATACCAGGTCGGCCCGCAACTACGGATGGTTGCCCACAGCGGTTTGGTTTTCGGCGTATTGACGGTTTCCATCGTATGTTTCACGTCCCAGGCCAGATGTTTCCAATTATTATAATAAGGATCGTAGCTGAATACATCGCTTTTCAGGTATTTCTTCCATGATTCACGGCTGGTGAAATGGGTGGTGATCAGGTTGATTTTCAATGCGTCCGGGGGTAGGTTGGTCGCCGCCAGGTCATACATGTGATTGGCAATCTGATAACCGGCGGTCAAGCTGGATTCGCTTTCGGGTTCGCCGGCGGGGGTTTCATCGCAGAGATACCAGGCAATAATATTGGGTTCGGAACGGTATTTTTTGAATTCCGCAATCAAATTTTCATCCAGTTGAGACGGAAATTGGACAGCGTTGAAATCACGGGTGTTAATGCCTTTGTTATGACTGAGATATCGTCCGGGATAGCCGGAAAAGTCAATGCACCACCAGAGGCCGTATCGTTTGATTCTATCCGAAACGGTACCGGTGCTCTCCACCTTTTTATTCTGATCGGTGATGCCGTGGATGACATAATCCATTCCGGACATGGCGATACTTCGAATTAATTTGGGCCATTGCGAAGGTGGACATTTGGCCGCTTGATTTGTCCATTGCGAACGATAGGTGAAAATTCCCAACGGCACACTGACGCGACAATCGAATGCGAGAGGTACTTCCACAACGGTTTTGCCGTTCTGGTCTTTCCCAAAAATCCGGGCGTTAAATGAACCGGGTTTAAAAGGCTCTTTCGCCGCCAATAATAAACGGCTGTGAACATCCGAATCTTCATTATTTCGATCTTTCAGCAGATATTCCGTTGGCGGTAACAGGCGTATTTGTGGCGAATCGATTTCCCAGGAGACAACCTGCGGCTGAGCGGGCAGCATATCCCGGTAGATTTCCAACGGCACCGGAATCGGATGGAAAAATTGGTTGCCGTGCCGTTCTTTCTGCAATTTTCGAAAGACCAGTTTCCGTTCGGGCAGCACAATCGGCTCTTTCCGGGCGCCCGGAGTCAGATTCGCTTTAATCGTGACGGGTGGAACCGCGTAAGCATCAATTTTGTCGACATCCGTGGTCGCATACAGATAAGCACCGTTATGTCTCAATTGTCGCATGATTCCGGGGCTCATACCGGTGATTCCAAGCTTGCCGGTCATTTCAAAGTCTCCGCCCATGGCGTAACAACCGGTCTTGACCGCGGTCACTTTGCCCTTGAAAAACGGCAGGTCATGCCCGGCGTTTTCGATATAACGTTTGCCGTCGCAGAGATAATAATCGAATCCCCAGGTTGCCACGCGTGCGTTGTCCGCGAAGTTCTTCAACACGATTTGTCCGTTGCGATACACCCGGATGTCGCCGCTGCCGACCGTCAAATCCACGTAGGCGCCATGATTCGTCGTACTTTTTAACCCCCGATTAAAATCGGGTTCTGGATAACCCTGTTCATGGTAAATCGAATAAGGTTTTTTCCAGAATGGCCAGAGGGTGTCGGACAGGCGCAGAATGGGCGCGCTGTAGGTGTTGCGCTCCAGTCCCTGCCATGTGTGGTGGTAATCCCTGTTAAGCACTTGCAGAAATTGCAGTCCGGCTTTTCCCTTCTCGGAAGCGACGATCAAACGGACTTCCGGAGTGCTTATTTCGGCGGCACTGCCGTCCTCCTTGACCTTGACGGTGATGTCAGGCGGCAAAGACGTGTAGACCAGTTGACCGCTCAGTTGAGGCGTTGCCGGGGCAAACATGAAAAAGGCGGTAGTATGATCCTTGCCCCTTTTCCATTGCAGCGGATAGGTTTTGCCGTTGATCATAATGCCGGTCGGAGTTCCGTATTTTTCCGGAACTTCGAATTCGATGATTGCGACTTTTCCGGTGGCCGGGATATTCAGAGTGATCGGTTCCGGGGGGCGGGGGGAGGTTACGGTAACTTCCGGCGAATGGACTGCGATGGCGTCTTTGTCGAATTTTGGAATCGCGATATCCCCGACGGTGGTATACTTTGATTGTCCGGCCGGAGTGGTGTCCGTGCCGGTTTCGCCTTTGCCGCTCAACCATTCAATGGCGTTCAGCAACAATCGGGCTTCCGTGCCGGATGGTTTTTCTTCCCGGTCTTTGTAATTGAATCCGGGAAGGGCGCCGTACAGAACCACCCGTCCTTTCCCTGCCGCACCGGCCGCCAGAACCGCCCGGCCTCCCCTATATTTGTCCCAGCGTCTCTGGGTGCCGTTAAAAGAACGGTGCGTCATATCGTGAGATTGCGAGGAGTCTTCCACCAGAACCAATGAATCGTTGACCGGAAATAGTACGGCATGATCGCTGTACTGACTGATGTATTTCAACGGAACGCCTCTGGTAACGGGGTGATCGCTGTTTATGACACGCATTTGGCGGCTGGACACGCAGTCGCCTTCCGCGCCGGGACGCGGGGCCGCTATTTCAGGAAAGGTGCCGGCCGCGGCTTTGGTGAAGATCGTTCTGCCGGAACCGGAAGCCTCGTGGGTAAGAAGGATGCCCATGCCGTCACGCAGAACTTTGTTCCGAAGCAATTCCCGGTGCTGAAACGGATAACTGCGCGAAATGAGCAGAACCTGTATGTTTTTCAGATTTTCCTCATTCAGTTCATTCAGCTCGGTCACGTCCAGATTTTTCTGTTCCGCAAGCAATTGCCTGATGCCTTCGGCGCCAAGGTTTTCGCGTGCCTTCAACAGCCCGACTTGAATCTTCGCGCTCCATGCGGGGACAATCAACAGCAGGGAGAACAGCAGAAATATTTTTTTCATAAATTATTTTTCCGGGGGGTTATTCGTATTGGTTGACGCATGGAATCGTTCTGGCTTTTGACTGGTTAATGGCTCCGACGCTAAGGCCGTATAATATTACCGTAACCGGTTCCGTAAGCGAAAAGTCTTTTCTGATCATGTCTTATCTGCTTTTTTAATAACATCCGGTATAGCTGTACCATTGATAGCCGAGGTAAGTCGGAACACGCGGGTCATACTTGAACATGTTCGGGGGAAATGGCTTGAGTATTCCGGCGGTTGTGGTCGCCGCCCGGGCTCGGGTGACTGCTTTGTCGACATGTCCGTCGATGAAACCAAAATTACTGTAGCCGTCATGCCGGTAAGTGAAAGAGCCGCCCCATTGCGCATTATACTCATACCAGATGGATTCTCCGAAGCCGACATAAAGAGAAGGCTCTTTTATTCCGGTTACTTTTAATTGTTCTTTTTTGCCCGTCCAGATGGTATAGTCGAGAAAGCGGTTTGGAGATATCCAGGCGGCCTCCGAACTTCCGATGGTTGCCGGATTCAATGACGGACATCCCAGCTTGTTGATCCAATATTTCGTGTTTCCCGCTATCCACTTGAGTTTCAGGTATGGTTCAACACGATAACACCAGAACATTTCGTTGGAGTCCCAGCCCGGTCCCAGCGCGTAATCTTCGTAGTCTCCCGAATAGAAAACCGCTGCCTGGCTTAATTGCTTCACGGTTCCCTGGCAAGTTGTTGCTTTTGCTTTTTCCCTGGCTTTGCTGAGCGCCGGTAGCAGCATCGCTGCCAGAATCGCTATAATTGCAATCACTACCAGTAATTCTATGAGCGTAAATTTCTGGAATCTTTTTGAGTTCATTGGGCTTCTCCTTATAGTGTTATTGTGTTAATGTCATTGAATTTTGAGCGGTTGCTTGATTCACGAATAATTAATTCTGTGGTGATGGTTTGCGGACCCATACTTCGGCCAGGCTGTTTCAACCCGGTCAATAACATGTGAAACGCCGCTTCACCGACTGCGCACGGGCTTTGGTCGATGGTGGTCAGCGTCGGATACGAGAACTCGGTAAAGTCGTCATTATCATGCCCGACGATGGCGATTTCCCGCGGCACCCTGATTCCCCGCGTCAATAGTTCCCGGAGGAGATGCGAGGCGTATATGTCGTTCACTGCAATCACCGCGTCAAGGCGTTTCGGTAGAATCTCGTTATCCACATAATCTTTCAGCAGGGCCTTGATTGAGGGGGCGTCGGGATATTGCGGAACCATTGAGATGAAATCAGGATTGAACGGAAGGCCGCTTTCTGAAATTTCCTGGCGATAGCCGTCCCGGCGTTGCTGCAAACTGTTATGCTCAAACGGAAAAGTCAACAGGCCAATCCGCCTGTATCCTTCTTTGACAAGATGGCTTACGGCCTGCCTTATTCCATTCCGGCGGTCGATTTCGATGTAACTTTGGCTGTCCAGGCAGGGCT
>CALABZ010000176.1 GCA_937888615.1 uncultured Lentisphaeria bacterium
TGCGGCTAACACACACAGTCGGACGTCGTCGACCTCCTCCCCCCCGCGGCGGAAGGGGGATCAATCATCGGGATCGCCGCAATCCGGGAGGTGCTCCACTGCAAGAGATGTCGAAGGAAGAACAGGCGCAACTTGAACGTCAACGGGAAGCTGAACTTGAAAAGGCGAAGCCGTTTTATGAGAGAAAAAATTACGGTAGGGTCTTTTTCGGTGGCGATATTGTTCCTGTGCTGGCCAAGTTCACGGTCGATTATGTGGTGTATGTAACTGAAGAGATGAAATAACGGAGGGACCAACTTTGCAATTCCTGGCTAAACATTATGAGAAAATAATTCTGGCATTTCTGCTGTTTTTATTTGGTCTTTCCATGGTTTATCTGGTTGTGATTATTTCATCGGCCGATGCACTGAAAAAAGAAGACTTGGAAATCAAGCCGCGCAAAGCCGATTGGAGAGAAATGTACAAAATCGACTTTAACAGCGACGAGTTTGTAATCAATGCGGCTTTTTTGAAAGGGACCGAGTGGAAAGAGGCGACAAATCGTGGTAATTTGCCGTTTTTCAGCGATATGCTGATCATGGCTGCGACTTCGCGTTGCCCCCACTGCCAGAAATTTACCCCGCTTTATTATTATAACGTTGTCCACAAATGTCCGTTTTGCGGTGGGGAGTTGCCTACGCCTCCGCCTCCGCCTCCGCCTCCTCCGCCGCCGCCGCCGGGTGACATGGACGCGGATGGAATCAAAGATGTGGATGAGGAAAAATGGGGATTGAATGCGCGTGATCCTTCCGATGCCAACGACGACATGGATGGCGACGGCTTCAGTAACCTGTTTGAATATAAAGAAGGGACCGACCTGAAAGATCCGAAGAGCCATCCGGCTATGTATAAGCGTTTGTTTATCTCCAATATCCGTCCGTCCGAACTGGATCCGGTCTTGATGAAAGTTTCCGCTGTCGGCGCGGACAAGAGCAAGTGGGATATTCAAATCAACACCAACGGGGGTACCAGAACCCGGTTCCTGCTGCTTGGCGATACAATCAACCTTGAACCGCGTCGTTCCTACCGGATCGTTGATGTCATCTCTGATGTCAAGACGATTAAAGACGGTAATTTTGAAGTTCAGCGCGACGAATCGAAAATCATCTGTGAATCGGACGATAAGGATAAATTGTCCGTGACCATGCAGGTCGGCAAAGCAACATATTCTCCGTTGCCCAAGGCGTTCCTTACCGATATCGCCACCGAAAAAGAGTTCGGAGTGGAAATCGGAGACCGTTTCCGGGTCGGCAATCAGGTGACTGGTATCACCGAATACACGGTCCGGGGGATCGATATCAATAAGAAAGAAGTGACGGTGACTGCGTCGAGAGGCCGGAGAGGCATCATTACGACAGAGCAGCTTTTCAAATTGAACAAGAAGAGCGCCCCCCTCGGAGCAGAGGATCCTGCGATGATGGGCATACCGGGAATTTAGGTTGAAATTAAGATATAAAATACGTTTAAGGATGGTGACTATGGAATTCAAAAAAGCTGATGCTTTGCGAACTGTATGGGGACTGTTTCTCTGTATTGTTTGTATGGGAGGGGGCATACTTCCCGTAAACGCTCAGGAAACTGCCGGCGACAAAAAGCTGAACGAAGAAATCAATACTTTGCGGACTCAATACAGCGATGAATTGAAAGCTGTCGAAGACAAAATGGCCAAAGCCCGGACCGCTTCCAGTGAGAAAAAGTTTGATGAAGCGATGAGTTTGTATTCCAGCGCCCAGGAAACATTGCAGAAAATGGACGGTGATTACGCCGCCAGGGTTCGTCGCCGCCTTGATAATGAAATGTCTAATTTCCGCGCCGATTGGTCCGGATATGTTCTGCAGCGCGCACAGTCTGAATTCCAGAATGAAAAGTTTGAAGACGCTATCAACTTTGCCTCCGAGTCCGCGCTGATCGACTCCAGGCGCGGCAAGGCCGCCCAGAAATTGATTGATTTGTGCCGTCAGGAACAGAAAGCCAAAGGCTTTGCCCGCAATACGTCGATTGAAGTCTTCAACCCCGAATATAAGAGTCGTGAGGAAAAAATCGATAAATTGTACCGTGAGGCCGTGGTCTTTTATAATAACCGCAGATACGATGACGCGCGGGGCCGGTTGGAGGAAATTTATCTGTATGATCCTTTCAATATAAAAGCGAATAATCTGCTGGAAAAATGCTATCGTCAACTCTATAAATACGGCTTGTACCGTCATGAGACCGATCTTGACGGCATGGTTGCTTATAATACCTGGGAATGGATCGAAGGGGTTCCGCCGGTTGTCAGCGAACGCGCTATTTCCTCCACCCCCAACGTGAAAACCACATCTCCGGCCGAAAACCATTCCAAGCTGGAATCAATTATTTTCCCCAACGTGGAATTCGATGACGCCGACATCTACTCGGTAATCCGTTATCTGGATCGCGGTGCCAAACGCTATGACCCCGAGAAAAACAATATCAGCATTATTCCGGGATTTGACAATGTGGTCGCTGCGACGTTGCCGAGAGTCACCATGAGCTTCTCGCGGATTCCTTTGAGCGAAGTCCTCCGGTATCTGTGCAAACTTGTCGGGCTTAAGTTTAAAATGGTACAGAACACGGTCGAAATCGGCCCTCAGGTCGATGATATGGAAACCCGTTATTTCAATATCAGTACCGAGTTGATTTCGAATATCAAGGTCGGAGGCGATTCCGGTGCAGGAGGCGGCGGTGGTGGTGCGGCTGCCGGTTTTGGCGGTGCTGCCGGTGCTGCCGGTGCTGCCGGCGGTGGTGAAGGCGGAGCGTTCGATTTTGGTGGCGGAGATGCCGGCGGGGATGCATCCGCCAAGAGCAAAATCAGCCCTCAGGCCTTGATTGCATATTTTGAACGTTGCGGTATTAATTTTGGAGAAGGGGCTTCAATCGGTTACGATACCCGTAGCGGGAAGTTGATTGTCACCAACACAATTGAAAACTTGCGCAAGACGGATGAACTGCTTCGTCAGTTGGATTCCATCAAATTCCAGATGGTCCAGATTGAGATGAAGATTGTGGAAATCAATCAGAAAGACGTCAATGAGCTTGGTTTCGACTGGGTTTTCAATATTCCGGGGACATCAGGCGGCGGCACTGAAGATAGCCAGACATGGACGATCAACAAGTCCACCACTGACTGGTCGCAGGGGAATCCGCTCCGTTATTATACGGCGGACAATGCGAATGCCATTGCATCTACCACGAACCTTGCAAGTTCCAACTACAAATTATTGAATGACTTCAAAATCTTCCCGAACTTCGGACAGTCGATCTTCGGGGAAGGCATGGATGTGAATCTGTCGCTGTCCGTGAACGCGATTGCCCAGGATACCCGTACTGAAACGTTGTCCGCTCCGAAAATTCTGACCAGCAGTGGTTCGCAGGCCATGATCAAGATGATCGAACAGCGTTATTACGCGGAAGACTGGGAGGAACCGGAAACGTCCGTCAGCGGAAATAACGTGTCGATCCGTCCGCCGACTCCGGAGTGGGGAGAGGCCAGACAGATCGGTATCACGATGAATGTGCTTCCCGTGGTCAGTCCCGACAATTTCACGATTGAACTTCATTTACAGCCGGTGATTACTGCGTTCCTCGGCGAAGATATTTACCCTGTGGCGATCAAAACCTGGCGTACCCAGGCTGACGGGACTAAGATCGACCAGCGGTCCCAGGATACCGAAATCAAAATGCCGCGTTTTTCGGAACGTTCGATTGATGTGCACGTCAAAGTGTATAACGGCGAAACCATTGTTGTCGGCGGTATGATTCAGAACCAGAATGTTAACCGCAACGACAAATGGCCGATCATCGGTGAAGTTCCGATTCTCGGCCGGTTGTTCAGCAGCCAATTGGCTTTGATGGAAAAGACCAACATGCTGATATTCGTGACTACCAGACTTGTCAATACAGACGGCAAACCTGTTCCCGGACCGAATGAAGACGGACGCGGGCTGCCGGATTTCAATCGATAATACACGGAGGATATATTGAATGATACAGAATTGTATGAAAACATTGGGCTTGATTGTTTTCGGGATCATTTGCGTCAATGTTTCGGCACAGCAGAGTGATCTGGTATCCAGCATTAAAACCGATATCCAGGTAACCAAGAATATCTACCAGGAAATCGAAGCAAAGGCTCTCCGATATTTCGAACTCGGCAACGAAGCATTTTATCAACGCCAGTATAAAGATGCGGTGGACAGTTACCTGGAAGCGATTACCGTCTATAAATCCCTTGGCGACGGTGAAAACAACGACGTTTTCAGAAAACGCATTTCGGATTGCCGCGAGCAGATTGCCAAAAGTTATTTTAACTGGGCGGAAGACATGGTGTTGGCGGCTGAAAAAGAAGCCGCGGCCAAACAATTCACCGAAGCGATCAAGCTGTTGCGTGAAGCAATTCTGATTTATCCCGACTACAAAAAGAAAATCGAAGAACGCATTGCCCGTTATGAGAAGCTGAAGGAATCAGCTGAGCGTGACCTTGAAGTTCAGGAAGAATTCCTGCTTAAGGACAAAGAAGAAAGAAACTACAATATCCAGCTCCTCCTGAAACAGGCACGAATCCTGACTGCCAAGGGACGCCTGCAGGAAGCCCGTACCAAGTATGACGAAATTCTGGTCATGGACCCCTATTGTATCGAAGCGGTTCAGGGGAAACATGCCGTGAATATCCGGATTACGGATGCTGGCGATGAACGTTTTAATAAGCCCGATAATATGAAATATACGGTTGAAGCCATGTGGAAATGGGCTCATCCAATCAAGGCGTTTGAAATCGATGTCGACAAGAGTGCCTGGATTCAGGTGCCGAAAAATCTGCCCGAAGATAAAATACAGCAGAAATTAAAGAGCATCATCATTCCCCGTATCGATTTTGAAGACGTAACCATTCCGACTGCCATCAAATATATCCGTGAACAGAGTAAACTCCATGATCCGGATGGCGAAGGCGTTAATATTTTCCTGCGTCTCGCCCGTCCCGAAGAAACTGTCGGCGCAGAAGGAAGACCGCAGAACCAGCCCGCGGCAGTTATTCCGCCGACGGCAGCAGCTCCCCCCGCCGGTTTTGGGGATGAACTCATGACTGAAAACACCACCACGGCTGAAGGCCCTGCGGCGACCAGTGAAACGACCCTGAACTTTGCGTTGAACGACAAGACCCTGCAGGAAGCCATCTATTTCCTTTGCCGGGCCGCAAACCTGAAAATGCGGGTTGAAAAATACGCTGTGGTTGTGGCTTCCCATAACATTCCTCTTGATGACCTCGAAACCAGAGTTTTTCCGCTTGAACAGGCCGCGTTGGCTTCGGTCGGCGGCGGTTCCGATCCGGAAGCGCTCAAACGTTATTTCACCATTCGCGGTGTTCGTTTCCCGGAAGGAGCCAAAGTTCTCTTCGATCCGAAGCTTAGCCGTTTGATTGCCACGAACACTATCGAAAATCTCCATAAAATCGAAGCGGCGGTGTTAAAAGAGCTCGATCAAGTTGACCCGCTGGTCCAAATTCAGGCCAAGTTTGTCGAGATCGAGCAGACTGACTTGAAAGAACTCGGTTTTAACTATGCACTTTCCAGAACTATTGGCTCCGGTGAATCCTCGAATGGGAAACTGGAATTCAGCCAGAACAATACGACTTTGCTTCGCAGTCTCCCCGAGTCGGAATATTCCGGTATGGACCAGTTGTTCTGGTTCAGCCGCTCCTGGAACGGTTATCAGTTCGATATGATGGTCAATGCCGTTGACCAGGCGGACAACAAAGACATCCTGGCTTCTCCGCGTATCACGACGATGAACAACCAGCCGGCAACCATCAAAATGGTCCGCATCGTCTTCCTGCCGGATGACTACAGCGACCCCACAGAAGAAACCCACAACGCCAGCAATGACTCAAGTACCTCGTTTACGGTCTTTATGGCCGGCAGTCCGGAATTTGAAGAAGAACAGCTCGGGGTGACATGGACGGTTCAGCCGCAGGTGGACCTGGAAGCGCAGACTATCAACATTACCGGCGGGCCGATTATCCGCGACCATGTCGGATGGACCTCGTATACTTACAAAGCCGATGCCGACGACTCGCTGTCAACGACCATGAAGCGGCCGATTATTTCAGAACGCCAGATTGATACCAACATTACGATCAAGGATGGTGAAACCATCGTATTGGGCGGCATCATCAAAGATTCATTTAACAGTGTGGATGACAAGATCCCCTTCCTCGGAGACATTCCGGTGGTTGGGCGTTTCTTCCAGTCCAAGTACAGCAAGAACATCAAAACCAATTTGTTGATTTTCCTGCATTGCCGTTTAATCAAACCCGATGGTTCCCCGTTCTTCCCGGAAAATTCAGTGGCCCGCGGCCTGCCCACTTTCCGTGCTGAACAGTAAGATATGGCTTTTGCCGGTTCTGGCATTGTTGTTGCAGGCCGGGAATGGATGTCGGCGGAATGAGGTTCCGCCATCGGTTGATGGGGCTGCGGCCATTGATCTGGCGGCGCGGCTGGTGGCTTTCGGAAAGCGTTGTTCCGGTACGGAAGCGTATCGGCGTCAGGCTGATTTTATTGCTGCGGAAGCCAAAGCGGCTGGGGCAGAGGTTGTTTTTCAGGATTTCATACAGCAGACGGTGAAAGGCGAAATTCTTTTCCGGAATATTATTGCTGAAGTGAAGGGACGCAGCCGGCAGTTTGTCATTGTCAGCGCCCATTGTGATGTGAAGGATTTGGGTGATTCGAATTTTGAAGGGGCGAATGACGGCGCCTCCGGGACAGCGTTGCTGTTGGAAATGATGCAGGCAATAAAAAGGACGGGGGAAAAGCCGCCGGTGACCGTCCGCTTTGTATTTTTCGACGGCGAAGAATGCATGGTTGCGTATTCGGAGCGCGATGGCTTGTTCGGCAGCAGTTATTATGCGGACAGGATGAGTGCCGAAGAACAGCGGCAGTGTCTCGGGGTGATCAATGTCGATATGATTGGAGACCGCGATTTGCATGTGACGATCCCGCAGAACAGTGACGACAGGCTGTCGGAGTTGGCGTTGGAAGGAGCGGAAGAATCCGGACTTGACACGTATTTTTCACGATCTCCGCAGGTGATTCTGGATGATCATGTGCAGTTTTTGAAGAAGGGGATTCCGGCGGTGAATCTGATAGATTTCAATTACGGCGAGGCCAATTCGTATTGGCATACGGACGCGGATGCGATGGATAAAATATCCGGAAAAAGTCTGGAAATTGTTGGAGAAGTAGTATTTTTTATGATTTGGAACGTAAAAAAGTAGGTTTTTTTCGATTTCCGACTGGAAATTCCAGAAAAACAAGCAAG
>CALABZ010000177.1 GCA_937888615.1 uncultured Lentisphaeria bacterium
GCATAAAGAACCGGGCCACGCTGACCATACAGGTCTGTTTGTTCATCACCACCAGACCGCCGGAACCGACCATGGCGCCGGCGCTTTTCAGGGAATCGAAATCCAGCGGCATATCGAGCATTTCCGGGGTCAGGCAACCGCCGGAGGGACCGCCGATCTGGACGGACTTGAAGTCTTCGCCGGTCACTTCACCGGCATCGTTGGTCACACCGCCGCCGATGTTGTAAACGATCTCGCGGAGCGTGGTGCCGAACGGCACTTCAATCAGCCCGGTGTTGGCCACGTGACCGGTCAGGGCAAAGGTTTTGGTGCCGGGGGATTTCTCCGTACCGACCCGGCGGTAGGCTTCGGCTCCTTCGCGCAGGATGTACGGCACGGACGCCAGGGTTTCGACGTTGTTGATCACCGTGGGCTTGCCCCAGAGCCCGGACTGGGCAGGGAACGGCGGTTTCGGCATCGGCATGCCGCGCTTGCCCTCGACGGACGCAATCAGCGCGGTTTCTTCGCCGCAGACGAACGCACCCGCACCTTCCATGATCCGAATCCGGAAGCTGAAATCGGTGTCAAACAGTTTATCACCCAGCATACCGTAACGTTCGGCGTCGGCCACCGCGCGGCGCATGCGCTTCACCGCCAGCGGATATTCGGCGCGGACATACACTACGCCCTCATCGGCCCCGATCGCCTTGCCGGCAATCATCATGCCTTCGAGCACCGCGTGGGGATTGCCCTCCATAACGGAGCGGTCCATGAACGCACCGGGGTCGCCTTCGTCACCATTGCAAATCACATATTTCTTGTCATTCTGGGAGGCCAGGGTAAATTTCCATTTCAGTCCGGTGGGGAACCCGCCGCCGCCGCGGCCGCGCAGACCGGCTTCGATCATCGTTTTGCAGACGGCTTCGGGGCTCATGTCCTGAATGGCTTTGCGGGCGCCGAAATAGCCGCCGTTGTAAATGTATTCTTCAATATTTTCAGGCTCGATCGTGCAGTTTTTCAGGACGATGCGCTGCTGGCGGGTGTAGAACGGAATTTCGTGTTCCAGCCGACAACTTTTCTGGCTGGCGGGGTCAATATAGAGCAGCCGGTCAACGATTTCACCGTTAACGATGGTGCTCTGGACGATTTCCGGCACATCCGCCGCTTTGACATGGCAATAAAAAATACCGGCCGGTTCGATACGGATCATCGGCCCCATCTGGCAGAACCCCTGACAGCCGCTCTTGGAAATGTAAGTGCCTTCGAATGGAGCATGGCCCAGTTCGGCCTGCAATTCGATTTCCACCTCTTCACCCGCCTTGGCAAGTTCTTTCTGCAGGGCCTTGTGAACGTCCAAAGCACCGTTGGCGATACAGCCGGTGCCGCAACAAATGATAATGCGGCGTTTCAGCCCGACTATCCCGGCTTCATAATGTTTTACGATATCTTCAAGCGCCCGGTATTGCACAGCAGTCTCAGTCATCTTCATATCTCCTTATTTTTCAACTTTTTCAGCAGCCAGAATATCATCGATGAGCTGGGCCGCCTGGGCAGGAGTCGCCTGCCCGTAAACGGTTTCATCCACCACCATGACCGGGGCCAGCCCGCAAGCGCCCAGGCAGCTGACCAGTTCCACGGTGAACATCAGGTCGTCGGAGGTGCGTTTTTCATCGTTCAGCTTCAACTTTTCATACAGGACATTCAAAATGCCGTGGGATTTTTTCACATGACAGGCGGTGCCGTCGCAAAGGCGGAAAATGTGCTTGCCTTTCGGATTCAACGAGAAATGCGCGTAAAAAGTCGCCACGCCATACACCCGGGCCACCGGAATATCCAGCGAGTTGGCCACATAGCTGATAACGTCCTTCGAGAGATACTTGTAAACTTCCTGAACCTGCTGCAGGATCGGGATCAACCGGGCGGGATCGTGGTTGTTCTTTTCCAGGATTCGGTTCACCGCAGACAAATGCTGCACCATCGCTTTTGTTTTTTCCATTGTTTCTTGCATGTTTTCCTCGTTTCGCTTACACGTAGCGTATATTGACTTTTTTTAAGAAATTTTTTTCCAATACCCCGGCCAGCCGTTTGATGATATTGCGGCGCAACTCAAGGTCAAGCGGCAGGTTCGGGTCCTGATGAGCTTCATTGATCCGGGTGCCAACCAGAACTTCGATGATATCGTTGTTCAACAGGATATCGACCAGTTTGCCGGCGGCGTTGTCATGATGCACCCCATCGTAATTTTCCAGGTACTGCGCGGCGCGGGTCAGGGTGAAAATCCCCTCCGTCACCAGGTCGACCCCCTCCATCGTGGACATCGGCGGAATATCGCCGCGTACCTGCGACAAATCCATTTTCAGCGGACGCTTCAACTCCCGGGAAATGATTTCAGCGGAAGTACCGCCGCAAATCACTTTCGCCCCCTCGAAATTCGCCAGCGTCTCGGCACAGCCCGCATCATGCTTGCGGTCAAACGGGGGGCCGGTGAACAGCAACAGTTTGCGGGGTTCGCGGAAGTAAATCACCGCGCAGGTCATATCGTCGCCCGCAACCAGTTTGGGTTCCTTGCGCAACGCTTCGCGCAAAATCTCTTCCGAGAGTTCATGCGCCGATATACCGGGGCGCTCGGCCACAATCTGGCGGATAAACCCGGCGCATCCTTGCACGCGCCAGCCCAGCGGATAGTGCGTCGAACCGATCCCGGCCTGGGTGATACCGTCCGAATAAATGATAATGCGGTCGTCCGCTTCGATGGTGAAATCATATACCCGCATCGTCCGGTTTTCCCACTTCGGAGAATCAATTTCCTCGGACGGAATCGTCACCACCTCGCCACGCCGCAGGATGGTGAACTCGGGATTACCCATTTCGATCACCCGTACATGCCCGTTCAAACCTGCATTCACGATGGTAAAGGTGGCGTAACTGATTTTGCGCACCTGGCAGATCGGCAGGGCGTCCATCATGATCTCCGCGGTATGGAGAATATCGGCCTCGCTCTCGGTTTCGAATTTCAACGCCATGGTCGCCGTCATCGAGGCCAGGATGTTGGCTTTGACTCCACTGCCCAGACCGTCGGAAAGCACCGCCACCAGCCGCGCGTCGTCATTGCTCTTTTTGTATTTAAAAGCATCGCCGCAAATGTCTTCGCCGTGTTTGAACCTCTGGCCGTAGCCCAGGTCTACAAACAGCATGGATGGTTTGTTCATCCGCCCCCTCCTTTGCCGTTTTCGTTCTTCGGCGGTTTGGCGGCGTAATCCTCGGCGATCGAACGCAGCAGGATTTCGGTTTCGGCCATATGTTCGCCGAGCTTGCAGGCGATATCCTGTACAGTGGCGAGGTTCTTGCGGATCACTTCCCGGGCCTGCGCGGCGATCTGTTCGCGGCGCAGTTCCGTGCTGGTCACGTCAAAGAGCATGGCCCCGACCACCTGTTTCGGCTCGATATTGAAAATGTTGACGCTCAACAGGCGTTTGTCGAACCGGATCATGTCGCGTTTCAATTCTTCACCGCTGACCAGTACTTCCTCGAACAACTCCGAGAACGGCAACAGTCGCCGCAAATCCGCCCCGCTCATTCCCGGTTTGGCCTCGAACATCATCGCCACATCCTCGCCGCAGAGATTGGCGAAACGCTGATTGCATTCAACCAGTTTCAAACTGCGGTCCACGATCACCACCGCCGCCGGTACGCAGCGCAAGATCGCATTGGATTTTTTCTGCGCCAGCTTGCGCAAATAGGAGACGCACATATTCGGTTCGGCCTTGCCGGCCAGCAGAGCCCTGGCGAAATTGTTGCAAGTATCGTATCCGCAGCCGCCGCAGTTAAGTTCATCCTCCGGCGAAGTCTTGCCGATACTGCGCAGGGCCTGTTTGATATCCTGAAGACTGACCGGCAGGTCTTTGACCGCCGCGCCCTCGTATTTTTCGCTGATGTCGAGAGTTTCGCGCGCCGGCAAGGCTTCGCGCATATGCGTATTATGAATAATCCGCAGCCGTTCCAGCAATCCCGGCGACACATGGGAGGTGCCGGGACCGTGAACGCATCCGCCCATACAGGCCAGCGCCTCGATAAACACCGGTTCCTTCACATCTTCCGGCCGCAATCCTTCAAGCGCCTGACGCAAGGCCTGCACCCCGGACACGCAGGCGTAGTTGACATGGTCCACGCCGCCGTGTTTGCGGATCGTGTCGTTCATTCCGCCTTCGATCGGGTACAACGCACCCTCCTCCGCCATATCAATCTCAAAACGATCCTCCGGTCCCGGTTCCATCTGCCAGGGGTCGATCCCCTCTTCCTTGAACCATTGGTGGAGTCTGGAGAAAAGCACGGCATTACAGATCAGGTCCGGATGCTTATCCGCCTCGTTTTTCTTGGCGATGCAGGGACCGATAAAGACCACGCCGATGTCCGGGCCGAATTTATCATGGAGCATTTTGGCATGGGTCAGGGCCGGAGAGAGTACCGTCGTGATCGTACGGGTAAATTCGGGGATATATTTGCGGACCATGTCCACCATCACCGGGCAGGCGGACGAAATGACGACTCCGGCGTGCATGTTCCGCATGCATTCGGCGAGCTGGTAGGAAACGACCTGAGCACCGAGCGCGGTTTCGCTCACACCGGCAAATCCCAGCTTTTTCAGAGCCGCGATCATTTTCTCCGCCGGCAGTCCCTTGAACTCGCTGACCCAGGACGGGGCCAGCGACACATAGACCGGCTTGCCCTGATCCAGCAATTGACGAACCCGTCCGATGTCCTCGCGGACTTTTTTGGCATGAGCCGGACAGATTTCCACACAATGACCGCAGGCAATACATAATTCGGGGATCACCGAGGCATGGCCGCCTTCCACTTTAATGGCCTTCACCGGACAGCCCCGGACGCATTTAAAGCAGTCCTGGCATTCGGCGTCGACTGTAAAAATCGGATAACTGTGGTTCATCTTTGCGCTCCCTTTGAAAATTCACCCTAACCGATATCAAACTTATTGTTTAATATATCGATCAAAGCGCCTGTTTCCATTCGCCGGTACGTTTTCCCGTCAATAATAATATTGGGCCCCTCCGAACAATTGCCCTCGCAGCAGCTTCCCGCCAGTTCCACTTCAGCTTCCAGGTGGTTGTCCTGCAGGAATCGCTCAATGGTCTTCAGATTCTTCTCATTTCCCCGTGCGAAACACGAACTTCCCATGCAGATTACAATTTTAACCGACATTCCGAACCTCCCCGTTTTTTTTCGCCGCTTCCAATTGCGCAATTTTTACCGAAAGCAACGCGAAACCACCCGCAATGACTTCACGCTGTACCGCCACATCGTCAGGTACCTGCAAACTGACATTGGCAAAATTCCAGATCGCCTTGATGCCGTTCGCCACCAGCAAATCCGCCGCCGGCTGGGCATAAGCGCTCGGAACGCAAATCATCCCCAGCCTCATCGCACACGGCTTCAGCAATTCCGTTATCCGCTTAATGTCATGGATGATTCGCCCGTGAATGGTCGTACCAATTTTACGATGATCGGAATCGAAAACCAATGATATCCGCAATCCGTATCCTTCAAACCCCTCATACCCCAGCAACGCACTGCCGAGCGAACCGGCGCCAACCAGGCAAGCCTCGAAAACATTGTTCCACCCCAGGAATTTACGGATTGCCGCGATCAACTCATCGGTCTTGTACCCCACTCCCGGCTGACCGCTGATCCCGGTAATCTCCAGATCCTTGCGGACCACGATCGATTCCAGATTCATATAGTTGGCCAATACCGTGGTAGAGACAAAAGGCACGCCCTCCGCATGCAGCTCCACCAGCTTCTGCAGATAAGTCGGCATTCTCCGAATCGTCGGGGCTTTTGGTACTTTCAGGTTCGCCATACGTCTTTAATCTCAACTTGGATAATTTTTTATCTAGTATAAGATACAACAGGAAATAGACATTTCAAGCCGCAATCGATACTTTTTTATCAATATAAAAGTAATTATTTGCCATTTAGCGCGAAAATCCCCCTCGCAATGACAGGCCAAGCCTGGCAAAGTTCCTGCAAAACCTGGCATAATAATGAAATGGAAGCGGTTTATTGAACCTGCAACTGGAATCCTTTCAGATAAAAACCTTCCGGGAAGTTGAGGGATACGGCGTGGTCCGGCGCCTGGGTCAGCCATTTGACAATCATCGCTTTGCGCCCGGCGTCCAGCGCCGCGTCCGCCACAATCTTCTGGAAAAGATGCGAGTCCATCAGCCCCGAACACGAAAACGTATAGAGCATGCCGCCCGGATTCAACAAATGAAATCCCAGCAGGTTGATGTCCTTGTAGCCCCGGCAGCCGCGGTGAAGCTGTTGTTGCGACTCGATGAACTTCGGCGGATCGAGAATGATCAGGTCGAATTTCCGGCCCTGTTCGCGGAATTCCCGCAGAACCTTGAAAGCATCCCCTTCGACATTGGCATATCGAGACGGGTCAATGCCGTTCAGGCGCATGATGTCGTCGGACAAGGCAAGCGCGTTCTGCGAGCTGTCCAGATTCGTCACGAACTTCGCGCCGCCGACCGCCGCCGCCACGCCGAAGCCGCCGGTGTAGGAAAAACAGTTCAATACATCGCGCCCGGAAGCATGGGCGGCCACCGCCTCGCGGTTGTCGCGCTGGTCCAGATAAAATCCGGTTTTGTGACCGGTACGCACGTTCACTTCATATTTGATCCCGTTCTCGTTGATCACGATTACTTCGGGCGGCTCCTGACCGCAGATCAGTCCGGCACGGTCATTCAGCCCCTCTTTCTGTCGGACCGAAACGTCGGAACGTTCATATATCCCAACCGGAATGCAGACTTCATTCAGGCAATCGACAATATCGTTCCGGTGCGCCTCGGCCCCGGCGCTCAGAAACTGACAGACAAGATAATCGCCGTAACGGTCGGCGATCACGCCCGGCAGGCCATCGGCTTCGGCGGCGATCAACCGGCAGGCCGTCAACTGGTTCGAGCATTCGGAGAACAGCGCCTCCCGACCCCGAACCGCCTCGCGTACTTGCTCCAGAAAGAATTCCCGGTCAATCCCGCGCTTTGAAAACGACCAGACCCGGGCGGAAATCTGCGAACGCGGCGACCACGCCGCCACCGCCAGAAATGCTCCCTCCGACGAACAGATCTCCACCGTTTCGCCAAATTCGGGTTCCTCGGGGTTTCGGGCAATTGCGCCTGAAAATATCCAGGGATGACGACGATTCAGCGACTTTTCGCGACCGGGTTTCAATATAACTTTCTTCATGAATTCACCCCTTTATGCTGATGATTGCGGCATAGTATCTCGGAACGCACCTTCATTCGAATGGTATTCAAATCGAGCATTCCAAGCAATTTATAGTTGTTATCCTCATCCATTACCGGTATCTGGGCGGCCTTCAGGGTTTCCAGCTTCCGGTATACCCGGATCAGCGGCTCATTGGCCGTGACCCGTTCCTTGACGGTGGTCATCAGGTCGGCGGCCACCAGCCATTGCCAGGAATCATGATTCGCCAGCACCCCGCGCAACGACTCAAAACTGAGCACGCCTATAAGTTCACGGTCGCGAGTCACCACCGGATATACGGAACGCTCGCCATTGGCAAAAAGCTCCAGAATATGGTTCACCGGCTCGTTCTCGTCGATCACCTCCCCGTTGGGGTTCACGACATCGCCCGCCACCATTTCTTTCATTAAATCTTCATCGGTAATATTCCGCCCGCTCTCCCCGGCCAGATACAGGGCCAGCCGGGTACACAGCGGCCCGGCAATCTGCAGGATCAACACACTGATAATAGTAATATCGATCACCCGGCGGTCAAAATCCCCTCCCCCAATTACCGACAGGGCCAGCACGATCGTAAAAGCGCTCTGCCCGAACATCCCGATACTCAAAAATTTCCGGATTCGCTTCGAGCGCTCCCAGAACATTCCGCCCCCCCAGCTCCCGACCGCCCGCGCCGCACAGCCCGAGGTGATAAATATCCAGACAAGCCCCCATTCGTCCGCCGAAATCGTCAGCAGGTCGATCCGTCCCATTTCCAAAATCAGAAAAACAATATACACCGGCAAATGCAAGTCTTTCACCAACTGCATCCCCTCCGGCTTGACAATCTGCGGACGACAATTAGCCATCACCATCCCCAGCACAAAAGCCGCCAGTACCGCATCCATGCCCGCCAGCGTGGTGAGTCCGGTACACAGAATCACCAGCGCAAGAATCATGGCGGCGGTTTTGTGGATTCCGGCGGTGAATTTCAAGATCGGCAGTGAAACGATTCCGAAAAATATCCCCAGCAATCCCGCGCCGCCCAGCTTTAGCGCAAGCTGTCCGGCGAACCCGCCGCTGAAGCCCTGTTCCACAAACAACACCCCCGCCTCCGCCAGCACATACATGATGATCAGCGGCAAAAATCCCAGGTCCGTCACCGAATTCAACGCGGCGGAAACGGTCCCCCGCGCCTTGGCTTCGTGAATGGCATGGCGAATCGTCCAGGGGCCGATACTGCACGCCAACGCTCCCAGCACCAGCGAGGACTTGGCGGCTTCGGCATTGGTCGAACCGTTCCGGCTGAACAGCCAGAACATGACTCCACCGGTAATGATAAATGATATCACGCCGCCCCCCAGCCCCATGGTCAGAAATCCGCGGCCATGCCGGGCCAAAGCCTCGTACTGCACTGTCGTCCCCGCCATAAAAGCCAATATGCCCAAGGCAAAAGTCAGGAAAGGCGCCAGCCCGACGGCAAGCCCCTCCCCGATCATGCCGAACCCGGTGGCTCCCAGCAGAATCCCGATAAAAAGGTATCCGGCGGTGGCCGACAGCTTCACCCGATGAAAGAAGTAGTCGGCCATCAGCCCCAGCAGCAGCGAAATGCCCAGATACAGCAGGATATTGTTATCGGAGTAATTCATAAAAACTGTCCGCGTCGTTGCAGGCCAGAAGCTTATCGCGATTTTCGGCATGTTTCAGACAGGAGGTCAGGGAAGCCAGAAGTTTCAAGTGCTGGACATGCTGGTCCTCGCGGGCCACGATCATAAAAATAATCCTTACCGGTTCGGCGTCCAGACTCTCGTAGTCATCAATGCCCTGCTTCACCACCATTGCGGCCATGCCGACATCCCGAATCGAACGCATCCGCACGTGCGGTATGGCGATTCCATAACCGATCCCCGTACTCATCAATTTCTCCCGATGATGAATGCCCTCGCTCAATTCGCTCGGCGAACCAACCAGCGGAGATGCCGCCAGCAGGTCAATCAGGGTGTTCAACGCCTCTTCCTTGGCCAGCTTTTCCACCACCACCACACGTTCGCGCGGTAGAATCCCGCTCAAATCGATTCCAAACATAATTTACCTGTGTCTATTGTTAATGAGGGTAATATACACCCGCAACCGGCACAATGCAATACAAAAAAGCCGTCCCCGATTCCGGGAACGGCTTTTCGACCACGCGACACGTCACCGTGTCACATTTTTCAATCGCATTCGCGTGCGACGTATTTGGTATGCAGGAGCTCGTGAGCCTTGTGGCTACCGGGTTCACCCAGGTATTCCTTGTACAACTTGATGATGTCGGGATTCTGGTGCGATTTGCGGATCGGGAATTCTTTGTCGATCTCGTAAATGGATTCGCGGCGTTTTTCCAGAATGGAGGTGTCGCCGTGAATGTACGGCTGACCGCCGCCGTTCAGGCAACCGCCGGGACACGCCATGATTTCGATCGCATGATATTGGACTTCGCCTTTTTCGATTTTTTCCAGAACCCGGCGGGTATTGCCAAGTCCGGAGCAAACCGCGACCTTGATGTCAAGTCCCGCCACTTTGACCGTGGCTTCCTTGACTCCCTGGAGTCCGCGAACTTCCTTGAAGTCGATCGACTGGAGGTCTTCGCCGGAAATCCAGTCGGCAGCAGTCCGCAACGCCGCTTCCAGCACTCCGCCCGAAGCGCCGAAAATGATCGCGGCACCGGTCGATTCACCCAACGGGTTGTCGAATTCCTGCGGAGAAAGCTTGTCGATGTAGACCCCGGCTTCCTTGAACATGCCGGCCAGTTCACGGGTCGAAATGACGATATCGACGTCCGGTACGCCGTTGTGGCTGAATTCCGGGCGGGACGCTTCGTATTTCTTCGAGAGACACGGCATCACGGAAACGACGACGATATCCTCGGGCCTCTTGCCGATCTTTTCGGCGTAATAACTCTTGGCGATGGCGCCGAACATCTGCTGGGGCGATTTCGCCGTGGACGGCATATAGGTGAGTTCGGGGAACTGGTGTTCCAGGAATTTCACCCAGCCGGGACAGCAGGAAGTCAGGATCGGCAGATTTTCATTGCGGGTCACGCGGCCGACCAGTTCGTGGGTTTCCTCCATGATCGTCAGGTCGGCGGCGAAGTTGGTGTCGAAGACCTTGTCGAAGCCGAGCAGGCGCAGTCCATGAACCATCTGGCCCGTGGAAATGCTGCCGGAACCCATGCCGAACTCTTCGCCGATGGCGACACGCACGGCCGGGGCGGTCTGGACCACCACCGTCTTAGCGGGATCGTTCAGCGCGCGCCACACATCATACACATAGCTCATTTCGGTCAGGGCGCCGACCGGGCAAGCCGCCACGCACTGGCCGCAGAATGTACAAACCGTATCGACCAGCGGGCGCCCTCCGGCGGTCCCCACGTAAACGTCGAAGCCGCGTCCGACACCGGTCAGCACGCCGACGGTCTGAATGACGTTGC
>CALABZ010000178.1 GCA_937888615.1 uncultured Lentisphaeria bacterium
GTCCTTAAAACGCTTCGACTCTCTGGGGACTTGACTGTGGTGATCGTCGGTGATGTCGATATAGGCGGTGCAACCGTAGCATTTGCCGCAGCAGAAGTGTTCGTGATTAATCGGACACTGCGACGTCAAGGCGGCTTTTTTCTTTTTCGTTCCGGCGAGGATCGGGCAACTGAATTTCTTGCGGATTCTGTCTCCGTCCGGGCTGATTCCGGCAAATTTCATTTCCAACCCGGCTTGGCGCAACGGCAAATTGTGCGGCCCCGGCGTTTTGTCCGGTTGTTGTTGGCGCCAGTTCGGCGGAATGAACGGCTTGCCCTTGAGTTTTTCCACGATGTAGTTGTAAAGTTCGCGGTTGTCATATCCGGCGCCGCCGAGAAAGATGTGGCCATTTTCTGACCGTGGATCCGGACGAATTGCCGGACGCATGAAAAAAAGTTTCGATCTCGGAGTTGTTCGTATCGGTCAGGAAGCGCGAAAAACGGGAAGCATCGGGAATCCGTCCGGCATTGAATCCGCACATCTCGGCAAGGATCGGACGGCTTTCCAGGTCGCGAACCAGGTCGGAAATGCATTTGATGTGAGCCGATTGTTTGTAGATCAGCGCCTTGAAAAAAGCGGAACGCCGATAGCCGCGCCGACCGACCTCGGGAAAATCCGGCTGGTCGTAAACCAGATCGAAGGCGCGGAAAAGTGCATCGTATTTTTTCAGGAATGAGCACGAATCGATCAGCGCGTAGTAGTCATAAAACAGTGAATTTTGCATCATATTTTTTCCTCTTTTTGAGTGGTTAGTTGTTGTCCGGCAAGACATTGCAATATATCACCAAGAGGAGGAAAAATTCAAGAACAAACGACTCAAAAGTCGTTAATTATAAGGCGTTTAACGTATTATGCAGAACACATTAATATGCGAAAGAAAGGAGAATAAACTTGCATTTGATTGATTGGTTGATATTGTTGGTTCCACTGGCGTTTATCATCGGACTCGCTATCCATTCCCGGAAATATATTCGAGGGGTAGTCGATTTTCTGGCTGCGGGCCGCGTGGCCGGACGCTACGTAATCAGCGTTGGCGACATGCAATCCGGGTTGGCGGTCATTACGTTGGTGGCCCAGTGTGAAAGTTCATACCAGGCCGGGATGGCTCTGGGATTTTGGGGTAATATTACCATTCCGTTGGGTATTTTCATGGCGTTGACTGGCTACTGTCTGTACCGTTTCCGCCAGACCAAATGCCTATCGATGGGGCAGTTGCTGGAAATTCGCTACAATCGCCCGTTCCGCATCATTGCAGCGTTTATTCGTACTATTGCGGAAATGATGACCAACGCCATTGGGCCGGCTATCGCGGCTCGTTTTTTTATCTATATTCTGGGACTGCCACTGACCGTGAATCTCTGGGGCTGGCATATTTCGACGCAGGTTATGGTGATAGCAATTGTGCTGTTGCTGGCTATGTTGATTATTTGGCCAGGCGGGCGCGTTTCGCTACTGGTGACCGATGCTATTCAGGGGTTGATGTCCTATCCGATTTTTGTAATTTTTACGGTCATGGTCTTGAGCGAAATCTCCTGGGCGTTGGATGTGGCTCCGGTGATGCTTGACCGCGCTCCGGGCGAAAGCTTCCTCAATCCGAACGATATCAACAGTCTGCGTGACTTCAATTTGTTCTCGTTGGTCGTGACCATTTTCGGTTCGATCCTGAACCGCGCCGCTTGGATAGGTAACGACACCACTAATTCCGGCCGTAATTAGTGGTGTCGTTCCCTACACGACGCTCTTCCGATCTGCCCACGAGCAAAAGATGGCTGGAATGCTGGGCGCTTGGCGCAACGGTTTTTCTGCACTGATGATGACCTTGCTTCCGCTGTTCATGGTAATAGTGATGCTGTCCAGCCGTTATGCGACGGAAGCCAAAGATATCCGTACCAACCTAGTGAACAAGGCGGTGGCCGAAACTGTGGCCGATCCCCAGATTCGGGAGGGCATCGCGCAAGATATTGCCAAGATTCCGCCAGCAAAACATACGATCGGTGTCGACAACCCTTATTCGCACACGCACAATCCCGACGCCGACTATCTGAACATGGTACATCAACATTTTTCCAATTCACCGGAAGGCAATACCTTGTTCCAGCAGTTCCGTACTCTCTACTATCAGATGATGTGCCCGGTAGTGCTGCGACATAAACTTCCGATCGGAGTCATGGGGTTGTTTGTTCTGTTGATGGTGATGCTGATGCTGTCGACCGACGATTCGCGTATTTTCAATGCTTCGGCCACGCTGATTCAGGACGTGATCATGCCCTTGCGCAAGACTCCATTCGAAGCGAAAGAACATCTGCACTGGCTACGCGGCATGTCAATCGCCGTCTGCGTGTTCTTCCTGACTTTCTCACTATTCTTTACCCAGATGGATTACATTGCCATGTTCATATCGATCATGTGTTCATTGTGGCTTGGCGCGGCAGGGCCGATCATGGTCGGCGGACTCTACACCCGGTTCGGTACGACGACCGGCGCGTTTTGCGCATTGATCTTTGGCTCCGGTACTTCGCTGACAGGAATTGTATTACAACAGAACTGGAGCGGTCACGTTTATCCGTGGCTGGTTGAGTCCGGCAATCTCCAGTACGTATCCAAGTTATTCGAACTGGTCAACTCGCTCTGCTCTCCATACATTGTCTGGGAAATGAATCCAGTCAAGTTTCCGGTCAACAGCTATGAAATCTATTTTCTGGCAATGTTGTTCGGTTGCGGTACGTACGTGATTGGCTCTTTAGTAACCTTGCACAAGCCATTCAATCTGGACCGAATGCTGCATCGCGGTAAATACTCCGACGGCGAAAGCGTAGGCACAAAAACCCCGTGGAACTGGAAAACTGTTTACAACAAATTGGTGGGGATTGATGACGAATACACTACTGGTGATAAAGTTATTGCTTGGAGCTTATTTGGGTTCTCGATTATTTTCCAGTTCGGCATTATGTTCGTGGGCGTGGCGCTCTGGAACTTGATCTCGCCGTGGCCAGCCTCGTGGTGGAGCATGTACTTCTACATCAACATCATCGTGGTCGGGGTGATCGTGGGGGTGGTGTCAACGGGATGGTTTATGGTTGGTGGCATCATTGACATCCGACGGTTGTATCATGACTTGGGCTCCCGCATCAACGATCCACTCGACAACGGTTGGGTGGAAGGACATGTCTCCCGCGCCGACAAAGCGGAGTTCGAGCATCTGGACCAGGACAAAACGCAGGGGAAATAACTAAATTCATGTGAATCCCCTTAGGTTGCCTTAAAAGACGCCTAACGTCCACGGGCATGGTATTCAAACTTAATCATTTACAAACGAAAAAAACGAAAAATCACATAATGGCGAATCAAGGAGGTATGATGATGGAAGATGTGGAGCGGTTTTTCATTGAAGAGTTCCAATGGATTGATGATATTGCGGAGGATGTCGTGGAACGGGACAGGATCGTCATGGAGGCGCGGGCGTCGTTGTTGATCGAGGCGAATTGCACAGGGGGACGTTGGCCGAATTTCATGAAAGGCGGAAGTTTCTGGAAGCAAAGCTGGCGATATAACCTGCCGAAAGAACTTCCTGAACAGTCCGGCATGGGTTGGCCTTGTCCAGCGAAATTCAGGAGCTTCATATTTTACCCCGGGGATATTCCCACGCAAGAACATTGCAGATGGGGGCAGACCGGGAGATGGCAACTGGTTTTGGACAAATCGTTGAACGATGACCTTGGACGGAAGGAAATAAAGTGGTTTCAGGAGACATATCGGTCTGTATTTCAGCTTTGTCAGCTCGTTTCGCCTTATAATACGCCGGAGAAGGTATGCCGGTTCTTCGGTCAGGATACCAATGCGTTCGGGCCATTGAAAATGCGGGAAAGATGGCCGGATATCTTTCATTGTGCGGACATGGCGGCAACGGAAAAGGCGTTCGTTCCCCCGCCAGGCGCGTGCGTATCGGAGGCGGTTCACGTCGGGAACGTGTTGGAAGGCATCGTTCGGGGCCCGTTGTGGAATGCTATACATTATCCATTGTGGAATACCTCATATGATGGCTGGTTGAAACAGGTTTTCAAGTTCAGGAACCGGCATGGCGAGTTTATCATGATCGTCATCAAGCTTTATGATCCGAAAAGCCAGGCTAAAATTTTAATTCCGGCGACTCAATGGATGACTTCCGGTTCAACTGAAAACAGGCTCCATTGCGTGCCGTGGCCGGATAAGCTTCAGCCGCTTTATCATCTCGATTTACTGGCGAAACCGGAGAATTCCGTTGTTATTCTGACCGACAGTGTCGAGATTGCGGATTTGAATCAGGCCAAATGTCCGGATGGGGTGGTGTTCACCAGTTTTATCTGTGAGCGGGAGCGGTATGACCAGGTGGATTGGTCGCCGTTGGCCGAAAAAGAGGTTTATTACCTGATAACCAATCATTCCGGGATACCACTGGAATTCGCAGCGCTGAAGACTCGTGAATTGGAGACGTTCATAGCTGAGAATAAGCTTGAAATCAATTTGAAATTCATCACTGTTGCTGTTGATTATGACAATAAAGAGAAACATGGGCATGGAGGGCGGAAAGATTTTGATACCATAGATGATGTTTTGAGGCGTTATCGTGAGCAAAAGCCGGTTGTGTTGGAGAACAGCGTGTGCATACGAGATCCCGATGAGATAGAAGCATTTTATCAGAAAGCCGAAGATTCCATCCATATACTTCCCGCGCAATGGTGGAAAGATGAACCGAATAACTCGGAAGTCCGGCGAATCGGCGAAAGCGAGAGCCGCAAGCGGAAGCGTCCGCCTTATCTGTTGCGTCCGTTCCTGCTGCGTGGAGAAGCTTCCATGCTTTATGCCAGCAAAAGTACCGGCAAAAGCGCTCTTGCACTCAGTATGGCAGCCTCTGTTGTTGCAGAAACGACACTGTTTCACGAAAAGTGGTGGACGGTTCCCAAGATAAAGGATGACCCGTTCTATGCAACGAAATATCAATATCATAAAGTATTGTATCTGGACTTCGAAAACGGCAAGGAAGAGATTGAACAGCGGATTATTGATTTTGCACATCCTTACTGGTCGGCGAATAAAGATGAGCAGCAAAAATGCCGTGAAAATCTGATCATTGAGGATATGACCGGCAAAGGAGACGGCAAAGATTATTCTCAACCGGAAAACTGGCAGGATATTGTGAGATTGCTTGAGAATGCGAAGCAGCGGGGGATCGGCGGGCAGCCAGTTGACCTGTTAGTGATAGATACGATCTCTAAATTTACAAGGAAACCATACACCAGTGACCTGAAGCTTGCCGATTTCATCAATAAAATCCGCAGTATGGATATGGCCGTCCTGTTCCTGCATCATGAAGGGCACAATGGCGAAGTTCGCGGCTGGAAATCAGGACTGGATGATATGTATTTCAATCTTCGGTTATATCGTGAAACGGATGGCAGTGAATCATCCAATGACAAATTCGCCATTAAAGATTTGGAGGACCCATTGACTTTGGCTTACAGTTGTTCGCGCTCCAGCATTGAAAAAAATCCTTCCTTTGCGATCAAGTTCCATAAAAAATGGCAGGAATACTACCGTGATGAAGAGCCGGAATACACTCAGGCAGTGGAAGAACGGCGCAAGCAGGAACTTCGCCGCATTACAGAGCATTATTCGTCAAAACGCTTGGAACATCGGGATATCTATCCGATTTTGGGACTGGGAAAGACAACCTATTTCGATTTAAAATCGGATAAAAAAGACCGATAAATCTTTTATTGTTCAAAACACCAATCCGGGTTGTTCGGGCTGGTGTTTTTTGTTTATTCGGTCAGGGATCCAGAGGGGAATTCGTCGTCCTGGGACATGATGTATTTGACGATATCGAGGTTGCGGTAGCGGACGGAACAGCCCAGCATCTTGCGGTTGAACGGGAAGGCGTTTTCTTTTTCCAATTTCTTGAAGTTCGATAAGCCGAGCCCGAGCATTTCAGCGGCTTCGCGCTGGTCAATCAGTTTGGGTTTCACCAACGGCATCAATTCGCCTCGGGCGGCGAGCTGTTTCAGATTGGCGGCAAGGAGTTGTTCTTCGTAGACCTGGACGATGCCTTCTTCGACCAGGGGACGCAGGATGCGCATGACGAGTTTAACGGTACGTTGACGGAGTGTGTTATTCATGTGAGCCTCCTATGTTTTGGCATAGGATGATGGGCTCCTGTATTTTTTCCCTTTCATCAACGTCAGGATGCGGAGCATCCGTACCACACCGGGTTGTACCCGGGCGCGGTGCAGCGGCGAAACGCTGCCCGCTCGCAGAGCGGAATGTTATTTCCGCCCATGGGCGTCCAGCGCGCGGCAACGTGCCGCTCCGGGGGTAATAAGTAATAATAATATTTCTATATACGCCGGGCAATGGGGGCTGATCAGCCCCTGCTTCCGAGCTCAGGATGAAAATAATATGCATCGTCATATTATGCGGAGTTATATCCGAAAACATTCATCTTGAACAAGGAGGTGAAAATGTCCCGAAAAAGAATCATAAACGGCAATCAGTACGGCGGTTATCCGCTGTTGGAGTATGACGGCGTCAACCCCGGTTATTACCAGACCATCCTCGATAAAATGATCAAGCGGCTGGCGTTCATGCTCGAACGGCACAGCCAGGTGCTTGCGGTACGGTTGGTGGTGCGGTTTCCGGTCGAGGTGACCGCCAACGCTGACAACGGTTGTTTTCAGTATTTCATGGAGGAATACAGGCGATATTTGAAGCTCAGAGATTTCGACCCGCAGTACGTCTGGGTCCGCGAACAGGCGTCCTCCCATAACCCTCACTACCATGTTCTGTTGTTGCTCAACGGCAACAAAATCCGCTACTACCGGTATCCCGCCAGGGCCAACGAAATCTGGTCCGGCGCGCTCTTCAAATATTACGGCCA
>CALABZ010000179.1 GCA_937888615.1 uncultured Lentisphaeria bacterium
ATTCTTCTGCCGTGGATTCCGTTGGCGGCGGCACTGCTGGTGATCCTGCCGTGGGCCTTGGCCATCCACCAGCGCGAACCGGATTTCTGGCATTATTTCATCGTGGAAGAACACTGGAACCGCTTTTTCGGCAAAAGCGAGGGGCAGCATCATGAACCGTTCTGGTATTTCATTCCGGTGCTTGCCGCCGGGTGGCTGCCGTGGCTGCTGCTGGTGCCGGCAGCACTGTATTTCTGCCGCGACAAGCTGAAAGGATGGTTCAAAGAGGACAAACTGTTCCGTTTCTGCCTCTGCGCGGTGGCGGTGCCGTTCATCTTTTTCTCGCTCTGCAGCGGCAAGCTCGGCACTTATATCCTGCCCTGTTTCCCGTTCATCGCCATCCTGACGGCTTATCTGCTGAAAGATTTTCTGGCGGCGGCCGCCGCGGCAAAGTACTACCGGATTCACCTGAAAACCCTGATTATCGTGCTGATTGTCGGGCTCGTCGGTTTCGCCACGGCCCAGATCATCGCCGAGACCGGGGTTTGCGAGGGGCTTTACCGGGCGGATGAAACGGCGGAATGGATCATGGGGATCATCGGCGGAGTAATTGCCGTCGCCTTCCTGTATCTGGCGCGGCGGAGTAGCGACTGGCGGCGGCGGGCCGCCTGCCTGACCGCGTTTGCGGTACCGCTGTTCATGCTGTCGATGCTGGCCTCGCCGATGCGTTTCTTTGAAGGCAAGGCGCAGGGCGTAATATTGGAAAAAATCGTCGCTCAAATTCCGCCGGACGCCACCGTAATCGCACACCGCAACATTATTCATGCGGTCTGCTGGGAACTGAAACGGCACAACATTTACCTTCTCGGCAGTCCGGGAGAACTGGAATACGGCCTGAAATATCCCGATTCGAGATGGCGTTTTCTCGAAAACTACGCCCAGGCCAACAAAATGATCAAGAATGCCAAGGGCAAAGTGGCGGTGCTCCAGCGGGGCAATTTCCGGGAGGGAGTGCCGCCGGCTGAAACTGAGTTTTACGACCACGAGCTGATGATTTCCATTTACTAACATAAGGTGATATTGATTGTGAGTAATGCGCGTTTTCTGATGAACTTTCTGAAAAGTCCGCTTACGGTAGGGGCAGTCTGGCCCAGCTCTCCGGGACTGTGCCGTCAAATGATTGCGGGAATCGGCTTCGAACAGCTTGATTGCATCGTCGAGTTGGGCCCCGGAACCGGTGTTATCACCCACTGCATCGCCACCGCCGCCAAGCCGGAGGCGGAGATTATTTCAGTGGAACTGGACCGGAAAATGGCGGCGGCGCTTCAGAGCAAATTTCCCCGGGTATTCGTGGCCAACGCCAGTGCCACCGATTTGCGCCCGATCCTCGACGAACGCGGGCGGCCCTGCGCCGGCGCGGTGGTTTCGGGCCTCCCCTGGGCCAATTTCCCGCGGCAATTGCAGTCGGACATCCTTGATGCCATCGAAGATATCCTGGCGCCCGGCGGCTATTTCACCACCTTCGCCTATATTCACGGCATTTACCTGCCGACCGCGCAACGCTTCCGCCGGGATTTGCACCGCCGCTTCGCCACGGTCGAAATCCTGCCGGTGGTGTGGAAAAATGTCCCGCCCGCCATTGTCTACCGCTGCCGCAAGGCACAGTAAGTGTGACAAAACGTCACAGAGTGTGACATTTGACACACACCGGGGAGATTTCAACTCTTGCGGTTCCCAACTTTATCGCCGGCAAAGGTTGCACAATTTTCATTTTTTTCATATTTATTTTCACTCCACAAAAAACCTGGCACGCATATTGCTACATTAACAACATTATTGACTTGTTGAAAAGGAGACACAATTATGGGTAAAATTTTAGGAATCGACCTCGGTACCACCAACAGCTGTATGGCGGTAATGGAACACGGGGATGTAACGGTAATTCCGAACGCGGAAGGAAACCGTACCACCCCGTCGATCGTCGCATTCTCCAAATCCGGAGAACGCCTCGTCGGCCAAACCGCAAAACGCCAGGCGGTAACCAACCCGAAAAATACGATTTTTTCGGTCAAACGCTTCATGGGACGCAAGTTCAATGAAGTACAAGGCGAACTTCACAACATTCCGTATGAAGTCACAGCCGCGTCCAATGGCGACGCCCACATCAAAATCGGCGACAAAACCTATTCGCCGCCGGAAATTTCCGCAATGATTTTGCAGAAATTGAAAGCCGACGCCGAAGCATATCTCGGTGAAGAAATCAAAGAAGCCGTCATCACCGTGCCGGCCTACTTCAACGACAGCCAACGCCAGGCCACCAAGGACGCCGGTCGTATCGCCGGACTCGACGTGCGCCGGATCATCAACGAACCCACCGCCGCTTCGCTGGCCTACGGACTCGATAAGAAATCCGATGAAACAATCGCCGTATATGACCTCGGGGGCGGTACGTTCGATATCTCCATCCTCGAAATCGGCGACGGCGTTTTCGAAGTGAAAGCCACCAACGGCGACACCCACCTCGGCGGAGACGACTTCGACCACGCCCTGATCGACGTGCTCGCCAACGATTTCCAGAAGGAAACCGGCGTGGACCTCCGCAAAGACCCGCAGGCCCTCCAGCGCTTGAAAGAAGCCGCCGAAAAGGCCAAACGCGAACTGTCCACCAGCATGAGCACCGAAATCAACCTGCCGTTCATCACCATGAATCAGGACGGACCCGTGCACCTGAACCGTACACTGAGTCGTGCCGAACTCGAAAAGATCACCGACAGCCTGATCGCCCGCACCGTTAAACCGTGCGACGCCTGTATGAAAGACGCCGGTGTCAGCACTTCGAAGATCAATGAAGTCATCATGGTCGGCGGTATGACCCGTATGCCCGCGGTCATCCAGAAAGCCAAGGACATCTTCAGCAAGGAACCCAACAAAGGGGTAAACCCGGACGAAGTCGTGGCTTGCGGCGCGGCCATTCAGGGCGGTGTGTTCAACAAGGAAGTGAACGATGTGGTCCTGCTCGACGTGACCCCGCTGTCGCTGGGCATCGAAACCCTCGGCGGCGTCTTCACCCGCCTGATCGACCGCAACACCACCATTCCGACCAAGCGCAGCGAAGTCTTCAGCACCGCGGCCGACAATCAGCCCGCCGTTGACGTGCATGTACTCCAGGGTGAACGTGAATTCGCCCGCGACAATAAGACGATCGGCCGCTTCAAACTCGACGGTATCGCTCCCGCACCACGCGGCGTGCCGCAGATCGAAGTGACCTTCGACATCGACGCCAACGGTATCCTGAACGTAACCGCCAAGGATATGGGAACCGGCAAGGAACAGAAGATCACCATCACCGCGAACTCCGGGCTCTCCGAGCAGGAAATCGAAAAGATGGTCAACGAAGCCAAGGCCCATGCCGAAGACGACAAGCAGGCCAAGGAAAAGATCGAAACCAAAAACCGCGCCGATTCCATGGTCTACCAGACCGAAAAGCAGCTCAAGGAATTCGGTGACAAGGTTCCGGCCGAAGTCAAGGCGCCGATCGAAAGCGGCATCGCCAAGCTGAAGGAAAAAATCAGCGCCGATGATACCGAAGGCATGAAAACCGTCATGGCCGAACTCGAACAGCACCTGATGAAGCTCGGCGAGCAGGTCTATGCCCAGCAGCAGGCCGGTCAGCAGCAACAGGCCCAGCCCGGTGCCCAGGAAGCGTCTGAACAGCAGGGCCAACAGCAGCAGAAACCCAATGACGATGGCGTAGTCGATGCCGAAATCGTCGATTAAACCTCAAAAATAAGCAGGCGGAACCGATCCCGGTCCCGCCCGCTTTCTTATTCTATAAATAACCAGCCAAAAACCATCAAACCAAACAAGGAGAAGTGAAAAAATGGCAAATGTCAACATTAAGCCCCTTGGCGACCGTGTCCTGCTGGAAGCGAGCGAAGTAGCCGAACAGATCAAAGGCGGAATCGTAATCCCGGACAGCGCCAAAGAAAAACCCCAGGAATACAAAGTCATCGCCGTCGGTACCGGCAAATTCGACGACAATGGGAAGAAAGTCCCGATGGACGTCAAAGTCGGTGACATGGTCCTGACCAGCAAATACGGCGGCACCGAAGTCAAATACAACGACAAAGAATACAAGATCATCGGCGTTGACGATATCCTGGCGATTGTCGGCTGACCCGTAAATTTCAATTCTAAAAAAATTCGAAGGAGATTCAAACTATGGCAAAACAGCTCATGTTCGGCGATGAAGCCCGCCGCAGCGTCCTGGCAGGCGTAAGCCAGCTCAGCAAAGCAGTGAAAACCACCCTCGGCCCGAAAGGCCGCAATGTCGTTATCGACAAAAAATTCGGTTCCCCCACCATCACCAAAGACGGTGTGACCGTGGCCAAGGAAATCGAACTGGATTGCCCCTATGCCAATATGGGCGCCCAGATGGTCAAGGAAGTCGCCAGCAAGACCTCCGATATCGCCGGTGACGGTACCACTACCGCAACCGTGCTCGCCGAAGCGATCTATCGCGAAGGCCTGAAGAACGTTACCGCCGGCGCCAATCCGATGAGCCTCAAGCGCGGAATCGACAAGGCCGTCGAAGCCATGATCGCCAAACTGGCCAAGATCAGCAAAAACGTTAACGATACCGAACAGATCGCCCAGGTCGCCACCATTTCCGCCAACGGCGACACCACCATCGGTGAAATCATCGCCGACGCCATGGAAAAGGTCGGCAAGGACGGCACCATCACTGTCGAAGAAGCCAAAACCATCGAAACCACGCTTTCCGTGGTCGAAGGCATGCAGTTCGACAAGGGTTACCTCTCCCCGTACTTCGTGACCAACGCCGAAGACATGGAAGTGATCCTCGAAGATGCCTATATCCTGATCTATGAAAAGAAAATCAGCAACCTGAACGACCTCCTCCCGCTGCTCCAATCCGTGGCCAAGGAAGGCAAACCGTTGCTGATCATCGCCGAAGACGTCGAAGGCGAAGCCCTCGCAACCCTGGTCATCAACAAAATGCGCGGCACGTTGAACATCTGCGCCGTCAAGGCCCCCGGCTTCGGCGACCGCCGCAAAGCCATGCTCGGCGATATCGCCATCCTGACCGGCGGCACCTGTATCACCGAAGACCTCGGCCTGAAACTTGAAAACGTGACCGTCGAACAGCTCGGCAAAGCCAAGCGCATCACCGTGGACAAGGAAAATACCACCATCGTCGAAGGCGCCGGCACCCAGAGCGCTATCATGGGACGCATCGGTCAGCTCCATCGCGAAATCGAAGAAACCACTTCCGATTACGATCGCGAAAAGCTGCAGGAACGTCTGGCCAAGCTGGCTGGCGGCGTAGCCGTCATCCATGTCGGCGCGGCCACCGAATCCGAAATGAAGGAAAAGAAAGCCCGCGTCGAAGACGCCCTCCACGCCACCCGTGCGGCGGTTGAAGAAGGTATCGTCCCCGGCGGCGGTGTGGCCCTGATCCGTGCGGCCGAAGTCCTGAAAGACCTCAAGGTCACCGGCGACGAAGCCGTCGGCGCCAAAATCATCGAAAAAGCCATCGAAGAACCGCTTCGCCAGCTCTCCGCCAACGGCGGCTATGAAGGCAGCATCATCGTTTCCAAGGTTAAGGAAATGAAGGTCACCGAAGGGTTCGACGTGGCCACCGGCGAATATGTCGACATGCTCAAGTGCGGTATCCTTGATCCGACCAAGGTCACCCGTTCGGCCCTGCAGAACGCCAGTTCCATTGCCGGTCTGCTGCTGACCACCGAATGTCTGATCGCGGACAAGAAAGAAGAAGACAAAGCTCCTGCAATGCCTCCGGGCGGCATGGGCGGCATGGGAGGAATGGGCGGCATGGGCGGCATGATGTAATTCATCCCCCAATCAAGTCCAAAAGACCCACAGGGCGCGGCGTAAAAACCGCGCCCTTTTTTATTTGTAATTTTCCCAAATTCTTCGATACGCCAGCGCCCTACCGCCGATTCACCCACTTCGTAAAAAAATGAAATTCGTGAAAACTAAATCTTTATTTCTTACCCGACGGGTGTACATTACGGCATGAAAAATTTACTGACACAATTTTTGAGGGGCAGGCAAGAGCTTGCCGGACGTTTTGGAAACCTGCTTTTCGCGGCGGCAATCGTCCTGATTTACCTGCTCGGACAACAATACCAGAAGCCTCCGCAGGAGCCTGCCGCCGCAAGCCGGGAACCATCCAACATCCTTCTCACCAGTCCAATGGCAGATGATATCGTCGGTTTCAACGGCCCGACCCCCGCCAGAATCGAACTGGACCCCGCCACCGGCCGAATCACCGTTATCGAATTTCTGCCGAACGCCGAAGACCCGCCTTTCTGGAAACGGTTCGCCGATTCCGGAATTCTCAAACGATACATCGGCAAGACCCCCGCCGAGGCGGCGGCACTTAAGATCGACGCTGTTTCCGGCGCGACTTACTCATCCACCGCCGCCCAGGAAACGCTCCGCAAACGGCTGCAGGCCGTCACCGGAACCATCGCGCCTAAACCGAAAAACAGTTTCGCCGTCAGTTGGACGGATATCCTTGCCGCCGTCGTGATTCTGCTCAATTTGATCCTGTTCCTCCGTCCCGCGAATCCACGGCGAAAAATGGTTATGGACGCGGTCAACCTGCTGGTGCTCGGCTTCCTCACCTACAATTTTCTCTCGGCGGCGCAAATTCTCGGCTGGGCCGGGACCGCACCGCACTGGCGGTTGTCGGTTCCGCTGATTCTTTTCGCCTTAGTGCTGTTATGGATCGTTTTTTCCGGGCGAAACATTTACTGTACCGGGCTTTGCCCCTACGGATGCGCTCAGGACCTGGCGTTCCAGCTGGGACGAAAATGTGGTGTAAAACCGGCGAAAGCGGCATTCCGTTACGGTCCGTACATCCGCCGGATTGTATTGAGCGTACTTGTGCTGGCGCTGTTGTGCGGGATCAAAATGGTTCAGGTGGAGCCGTTCAGCGCGTTCACACTCCACGTGCCGTGGTATATCCTGTTGGGCGCGGCGGGATTTGTAGTAATCGCCATGTTCCTGCCGAGGCTGTGGTGCCGCTGGTTCTGTCCCTGCGGCGCGCTGATGGATTTTTTCAGAAAAACGGAAGCAAAGAAAGAACTTTCCAAAGGAGGGAAAACGATGACTTTTGAACGCATATTAATTCTGGCCTTGCTGTTGATCACCGTGATCGTCTTGTTGAGGCCGCCGCAGACAAGCGCCAAAGCCCCCGCCGCGAACAACGGCAATGACGTTTTATCGGTGATCCATGAACGCAAAAGCGTCCGCCATTACACCGCCGATCCGGTAAGCCCGGAAGACCTCGACAAGCTGGTCCGGGCCGGATTCGCAGCCCCCACCGCCGCCAATCGCCAGCCGTGGGAATTCATCGTCATTACCGACCGGAAAAAGCTGGACCAACTGGCCGAAGGACTGCCTTACGGCAAAATGCTGGCCAAAGCCCCCGCCGCTATCGCCGTCTGCGGTAATTCCGCCGATTTTCTGGAAGGGGAAGCGCGCGACATGTGGATTCAGGACTGTTCCGCAGCGACCCAGAACATCCTGCTGGCCGCGGAAGGGTTGAAACTGGGTGCGGTATGGCTCGGCATCCTGCCGGTCAATGAACGCATGGCCGATGTGAGCAAGGTATTGGGTCTGCCGTCCGGCATCATCCCGTTGTGCGTAATCTCAATTGGGCATCCTACCGGAGTTGAAAAACCGAAAGACAAGTACAAACCGGCCAAGATTCACTTCCAGGGCTGGAAATAATAAAATCCGTTATTTTTTCAGGCGCGGACGCGACGCCACCCGGAGCGCAGCCAGAAAGAACAGAAACAGCGGCACAAACACCACCACCTGCCAACTCCACCAGTTCCACGGCAACACCTGAATGAAGATGTAGTAAAATATCGCGGTAAACAACAGGTAGAGGACGAACAGGACCAGAAAAACGAACAGACGCCAGATCAGTTCGCTCCCCGGATGTTTGTCCAGCCAGCCAAGAAGCGGGAACCAGCGTTTGACGATTTTCATCCGCCCATTTTCACAGAACACAATGAAGCGGCAGCCGCGGACGACCCGTGCCCGGTAGGGGCCGACCTTGACGCAGATATAGGTGTCGCTGAGAATCTTGTCATCAAGGCTGGCGGCGACCCGACTGCCGTCCCGAATAGCATGATGCTGAATAACCTGCATATAGTCGCGCCCATAGACCAGATCGCACAAAAGCAGCCAGGTGAACGTGATGAACACCCAAAGCGCCAGGAACAGGATGAAGATCGCCGGCAACAGGATCCACAACGATATGTCAAAGGACTGAATGGCCGAGCGCGAAGCGAAAATCACCGATATCAGCATATACCAGACCGTGAGCAGGATGAAAAGGTCATCGTTGATGATCTTAACCCAGTTCCGTTTGCCTTTTTCCGATGCCTCCGCCCAACGGTTTTTGAGCTTGTAGACGCCGTAAAGCGCCAGCGCGGCCATGACCGACATCAGCGGCAGGGCGGGCAACTGATAGCGCGGAACCGTGACCGGCCCCGGCAGGAACAGAAAATATTCGACAAACGCCAGAAAGAAAAAGAAGAGGAATATTTTCTTGCGGACGATCCAGCGGATCAACTGCCAGAGTGCGCCCAGATACGTCACCAGCGACAGCATCAGCAACGGTATCAGCAGAAGTATAATCGTCCAGTTGCCGCCGAGATAATGGTCGGCGGCGGCAAAAACCCCCTGTGTCTTCAGGACTTCAAGCGTACCGCGGTCACTTTTGGTAACCCCCAGGAGTTCGAGAAAGGCCGGAGCGTCCGGCAACAAGACATACGGCGAGAAATGCATGGAAAAATATTGAATCGGATGTGCCAGGACCAGGTCGCGGAACTTTTGAATCCGGTATTGCTGACGCGATGCGGTGTCGGGGTATTTCACCTTATTGGCGAACTCGATTTCCAGTTCATGCAGAATGCGCCGTTTTTCGTACTCGTAAGAGGTTTTGTTGACTTTCGCCAACAGCATGGCGCCATTCTGGTGATACATCGCGCCGGTGTTGGTGTCGATGGTAAAGCCGGCTCCCAGCTTGTAATTGCGGTACATCCACGGTGTGATGACCACGAAAAAAATCAATAGCGAACCCAGCACACCGGCGAGCTTCGGACGCCATCCCATCCCCGGCATGATCAGCACCAGAAACACCGCCGGAATAATCCAGGCGACCGCGATCGGGCGAATCAACACCGACAATGCCGCAATCGCCACCGAAACAAAGCACCAGTGCAATTTTTTCGTCGAAAAAAACAGCGTGAAAAAGTAGAGTTGCCACGCCACGAAAAACGTATACAAAGTATCGCTGAGGATCAACGGCGCCGCCCCCACCGCCGTAATATTCAACCCGAAAAGCGCGGCCGCAATCACCGCCACCACCGGCGGCCCGAACAACCGCCCGGTCAAATATACCGGAATAATAGTGACGGCACTCAACAAGCACAGCACAGCCACCACCGCTCCGCAGTTTTCGCCGAAAATGCCCAGCACCGCGGCCAGCAGCAGCGACAAACCCGGCGGACGCCCGGTCATCGGTTCAGTAGAATCGGCGGAAATATTGAAATTGCCGGTGGCGACCAATGCCCTTGCCGGTTCAATATAACCGGATGTGTCGGGGCGCGAATAATATGCGAAACCTTCATCCAGCCCGAACGCCCCCACTCCGATTCTTACCAGAAATACCAGCATCAGCAGAATTCCGACCCCCCGGATTTCCCTGCGATTCTTTTGATAGAATTCCTTGATCATAATAAATTTTCCCCCGGATAATCATTAGTGAAATTTACACCCGTGATAAACGGAATTCAATCCCGCAAAATAACGTTGTCTGATTTTTCTCTCACAGACGACATTTTTCGACACTCGCACGGTGAACCGGAACCAACGGATAGTACAGTACCGAACCGGGATTCGCCGCGCCGCGATCCCCCATTTCCAGCAGGCGGCGGAGCAACTGGACCAGTTCCCTCCAATCCGGAGCGTAAACGGTGATGGGGACATCCTGTCCCAGCAGACCGTCGCCGGACGGGTCATCCGAACCGATCACGGAAACATCGTCGGGAATCGACAGCCCCATCCCTTTCAGCCGGGCGGCCAGTTCCTCCACGTTGGACTGTGTGGTACATATCCAGGCGGTAATCCGGCGGAGTTCATGATCGGCGCATTTCGCCAGGTTGCGGTTGTCCAGAATCGCGTGCGGCAGAATCGGCAGTTCGTGCTCCGCCATGGCACGGATATAGCCGTCCAACCACAGTTGAAACGAAAAATGAATGCAAGGATGGCTGAGAAGCCCGATCCGCCGATGTCCGTACCGGTACAGATAATCGATCGCCTCGCCGGCGGCATTGAGGTTGTCCGGGTAAATGTTCAGCCCCATGTACAAGCTGGTCTGCGGTTCGACCGCGATCACCCGCACGCCTTGTCCGGCCAGACGCTCCAGCGTCGAAAGGTGCTGCAGGGGCGGGTCCACCGCGATCACCGCGTAAAGTCCGCCGGAGTCCTCCGGCAAGGGGTCGTGAAAAAGCCGCATTTCCACGTCGAAAGCCTGCGCCGGGGGCGTGGCTGTCCCCAGATCGTGCACGATAATCCGTTCCAGCCAGTTGCCGATGCTGTAGTTCCAGCGCGGCAGCAGCAGGATGACTTTGCGGTTTTCGTCCTGCGGAGGATGGACCAGGAGGTCTTTTTCGGTAACGACGACGCCCACCCGCTGACGGCGTTTCAGATAACCGGCCTGTTCAAGTTCGCTGACCGCATGGCGAATGGTTTTGCGACTGACCTGAAATTTACGGCAGAGGTCTTCCTCGGTCCCCAATACGCTCCCCGCCGGATAGGAATTGCGGTAGAGGTCCAGCAATATCCGGTCCCGGATCAACTGGTACAGCGGCACCGGAAGAATGGTGCCGTGCCTGCTGTTAAATTCTTTTTCCGAATAATTCTTCATCATGAACATAATGTAAGTGCGGGAAAGAATTTTTCAATGGTTCCAACCCGTTACGGAGGTGACAATTAAGCCGTTTTCGCCGCACATGGGGCAAAAACGCCGAATGAAACATGACAAATAAAACACAAATTTATAGGCATAATCACTTGATTAATAGATGATTACGAAATTATCACCTCGGGAGCTAAAAAGATACTTCAAATCACCCGCGCCCCGTATTGACAAACCCCCGGCTTTCCCATATAATAATTAACAGATCACCAGTGAAATGGATTAAACAGTCAGGTAAAAATGATTAGATTCGAATTTCCAAAGAACTTTGTCTGGGGGTGTGCCACCGCCTCCAACCAGATTGAAGGCGCCGTAGACGCCGACGGCAAATCGCCGAGCATCTGGGACGCCAACATGCGCGACCAGGCGGATCAATTCTGGAACGGACACCATTACAATACGACCATCGCCGATTTCTATTATCACTTCCGCGAAGACATCGAAAACATGCGCGAGTTGGGACTGAAAAGTTTCCGCTTCTCGCTCTCCTGGACACGGATTCTGCCGCAGGGACGCGGCGCCGTCAACTCGAAAGGGCTTGACTTCTACGATCAGGTGATCGACACGCTGCTGGACAACGGTATCGAACCTTTTGCCGACCTGTACCATTGGGACTTGCCGGAATGCCTCAGCCGCGAAGGAAGTTTTCTGAACGAGCGCGTCGTGGAGGACTTCCGGAATTACGCGGAAATCTGCTTCAAGCGTTTCGGAGACCGGGTCCGCTACTGGAGCACAATCAACGAACCGTCGGCGATGGGGTGTTTCACTGCGCAGGACCCGCGGTTCAACTTTCAGAAGCCGTCGTGTTACTTCACCTATGTACGCAACGTCTTGAAAATGCACAACGCCGCAGTCAAGGCGTTCCGCGAAGTCGTCCCTGCCGGCAAAGCGGAAATCGGGGCGGTCAGCGCTTTCGTGCCGATTTACGCCCGGACGCCGGACACTAAAGACATGCAGGCGGCGCGGCTCCAAGAGGACTATGTCTGCAACGTCTGGTTCTCCGGCATCCTGAAAGGAAAATACCCGGAACAACTGTTGACCCATCCGGGCCTGGAATGCGAATTCCGCGAACAGCTCCAGCCGGAATTGTCTGAATGCCACGAAAAGGTCGATTTCATGGGCGTGAACTATTATTATCCGAATACCATCGGATACAAAAAGGGTAAATTTCTCGATACGGAACTGGCGCAGGTGTATTACGCGCAAAGCGATTACGGGTTTACGATCTACCCGCAGGGACTGTTCGACACACTGATGTATTTCAAGCGCGAATACGACAACCCGAAAGTTTTCCTGACCGAGAACGGTTTCGCTACCGACCGCGACAAGCACGGGGCCGATCTGGAGGACAACGAGCGGATCGCCTACCTGAAAGAACACTTCCGTGAACTGAACCGAGCCCTGGCGGCGGGCGCGAACGTGCACGGATACTTCCTGTGGTCGATCGTGGATACGTTCGAATGCTACAACGGACTGCGCTATCAATTCGGCCTGAACCACGTGGACCTCGAAACCAAAAAACGGACCAAACGTAAAAGTTGGTATTATTATCAGAATTGCATTAAGAACAATCAAACCGTATAGTAACAAGACAAGGAGATGCCGACGATGAAAAAAAGATTCACACTTATTGAACTCCTCGTAGTGATCGCGATCATCACAACTACCGCCCGTGAAAACCATGCATTATAATCATATACGGAACCTTATTTAAGCATAAAATATCTTAATTTTAATCATTTTCAATGCTTTATATTGCTTTTCTTCCGTATTCTTCCTGTTACGCTCAAGGAACCATCGTTAAAATGCATTTTGAGCAAAAATAAGCATAAATGATTTCTGCTTAAAAATCCCGTTGTTGATCTCAAGAACAACGACAAATACGAATATCCGCTTCCTTTGATTTGCGAAAAAGGGGTCAAGTTGCTG
>CALABZ010000180.1 GCA_937888615.1 uncultured Lentisphaeria bacterium
GGCGAAACCCTTGCAGACGGTTTTTACCGACCGAAAAAAGTTCCGCGTTCGGCGCTTCCCGCGCAGGCGATTCTATGGAACCGGGCCGCGATGCTGAACGGACAGAAGTTGAAAAACGCCAAAGCATCGGGCGATTACATTTATCTATCCGATTTTGAAACGCAAAGTATCGGGAATGTAGTCGGAGAAGGCGAATGGGCAGTGGCGATTCAGCTGCCGTCGCGGTCCATCGCCTCAATGCTGAAACCCGGAGATGAAGTCGCTATCGTGGCTACTTTTCAGGTCGAAGAAAAAGCGCAGGGTGGTGATTTGAACCAGACGAGAACCCGTGAAGTGACCACCGTGCTGTTTCCACGTGTGCGGGTGTTGGAAATCGGCGGCGGTCTCTCCGCCGGAGATCAGTCCGGCACGCTGGTTCTTCAGCTGCCGCCTCAACAGGCGCAGACGTTGATTGCCGCCTCCCGTGTCGCTTCGCTGTATCCGGCTTTGCGTCGTCCGAATGACACCACGGCACTGAACCGGCTGGATGCCGGCGTCGTGGATTTCAAGACCTTCAAAGGCCTCCTCGACGGACAGGAAAGCGTCGTTGTTCCCAGAATACCGAATGCCGGAAAATAATCAACCACACAAGAACAGGAGAATCAAATGAAACTCGGTAAAAAAATTCTTACGGTGCTGGCGGTTCTGGCTTCCGGCATTTCCGTTTTCGCAGAAGATGCGGAAAAAATCAGTGTTCCGCTCGGCGGTATGACGGTCGCCGACGTGCCGTTCAAAATAGAATCGTTCCGTACAGCCGATGCGAAAATTGTCAAGGCTGAGACGGTTGCGGATACCCAAATCCGCCTGATGGGGCTTGCCGTCGGAAAAACCGATGTGCATGTGCTGGGAGGCGGGACATCCAAGGTGTTCACGGTCACGGTTCAGGACAATATCCGCGAAATTTTTAACGCGATCCGGAAAGACCTCGATTCCGTTCCCGAACTGGATATTTCCATCAACCGGAATAAAATCGTTCTCAAGGGCGAAGTCGCCAATATCAAAAATTGGGAATTGATCCATAAGGTGCTGCCAAATTATCCCGGCGTCGTGATGAATCTCGCCTCTTTCGCTCCGGCCCCGGAAGTCATGCTCAATCTGCACAAAGCGTTGGAAAAAGCCGGATTCAAGATCGGCAAGGATGCGGCGAATGCCCAGCCCGGAGAAATCGTGGTCGAACTTGCCGACAATACCTTGATTGTTTCAGGATCGGTCTTTGCGCCGGACGACATCAAACAGGTGAAGCAGATTTTCGCCACCCAGTCATGGCTGGACTCCGATCCCGCCGCGAAAAACGGCAACAAAGTCCGGCTTGTGGAAAAAATTCAGGTTGTTCCGGCACTGCTTGACGTCGGCGTTGTCTTCATGGGCATCAGCCGCCGCGACTCCGAAGCCATCGGCGCGAATCTGATGAAAAACGGAATCAAAATCGGCAACGCCTTCAACTTCAATACCAATTTCCACGGCAACAGTCAGGCCTATGCGCTCGACGCAAGTCTGAACACAATATTGAACCTTTCCGCCGACACCGGAATCAACCGCTTTCGCAATGCCGGTCATCTGACTTTTATGAGTAACGAATCCCCGACGTTCAAACGCATGCACAACGGCGGCACGCTGAAGGTGCGCGTTTACGGCGGATCGGGCGGAACCGGAACCTTGAACGATGTTCAGTACGGTTTTATGATGGGCGTCAAGGGCGGACTCACCGGCTCGGACAATGTAAAACTCGATCTCGAACTGGAAATGAGTTCCCCGACGCTGATGGAAAATAACGATTACGATCTCAAAGTTACAAAAGTCGTCACCACGGTCACGGCGAAACTGGGGCAGACGCTGGTCGTCGGCGGATTGAAGGACATGGTTCAGTCCACCACCGACAATTCCGGGATCCCGTTCCTGCGCAAAGTCCCGGTTCTGAACTGGTTTGTGGCGGAAAGCGCCGACGAGCTCAACGACCGTCAGGTGCTGATTCTGATCTATCCGCAAATCGCCGGAAAAGGGCCGGAAATCAAGATGCCGCCCTCCGCCGAAACCGCCGATACGGTGGACAAGGTGGAACAGGATAACAAAAAGCGCGTCCGCGAGGGAGACAGCAAAAAAAGCTGGTGGCAGCGGATATTTTAACGGGAGAAATATGCAATGAAACTTGTCTTGAACAATCCGGCGGACGGAGGCCGGAAAAACATCGACCTCGGAACCGACCAGGGGGAATGGATCATCGGCCGGCAGGAGGATTGTCGGATCGTTCTTGACAGCCGCAAGGTTTCCAGAAAACACGCCCGTATTTTCGGCGGCGGCGACAATTGGTTTGTTTCCGATCTCGGAAGCACCGGCGGAACCAGACTGAACGGCAATGCCGTCACCGATCCGGTCCCGTTCGCCTTGAACGACACGCTGGAAATCGGCGGATTCACGTTCCGCCTTGCTGATGGAAACGAAAGTGCCGCTCCGGTTTCAACCCCGCCGCCGGAACTTCCGAAAACACCGGCGAAGGTTGAACCCTCCGCGCCTCCCGACGAATTCAAAGAAGCAAACCTGCTTTATACGCAGGATTTGATGACGCTGAAAAAACGCATTCATGAGCATGTTTTAAGCAAACTCAATCTGACGGAACAGTCCATGCAGGAACTGGCAAATGAGGAAATGCTTGCCAAGCTCGAAGACGCGCTGGATCAGACCTTGAAGGATTTGCGTCATGAGCTGCCGCGGGAAATCCCCGTTGAAACACTCCGGCAGGCGCTGATGGACGAACTTGCCGGATTCGGTCCGCTTTCGCCTTTGCTCCGAGCCGACGAGGTCGATGAAATCATGGTCAACGGGCCGGATCTGATTTGTGTGGAACGGAAAGGGCTGATTCAGCGGACGGGAGCCAAATTCTATAACGACCGTCATCTGATCTCAATCATTCAACGAATTGTTGAACCGCTCGGCCGCCATATCGACGACGCCAGCCCCATGGTGGACGCCCGTCTGCCGGACGGGTCTCGCGTCAACGCAGTCATTCCGCCGCTTGCGCTGGACGGTGCTTCCGTGACCATCCGGAAATTCGCCAAAAAGAAGCTGACTTCCGACGATCTGATCCGTTTCGGAAGTATGACCAAAGAAATCGCCCTGTTTCTGGAAGAGGCAGTCCGCGCCTCGCAGAACATCTTGATTTCCGGCGGAACCGGTTCGGGGAAGACCACTCTTTTGAACGTCATGAGCCAGTTCATTCCGGAGGACGAGCGTCTGGTTACCATTGAAGACTCGGCGGAACTGAAACTTTCCCACTGGAATTTAGTCCGGCTTGAGGGGCGTCCGGCGAACATCGAGGGCAAGGGGCGCATCAGCATTCGCGACCTGGTCATCAACGCTTTGCGCATGCGTCCTGATCGCATCATCGTCGGGGAATGCCGCGGCGCGGAGGCGCTCGACATGCTTCAGGCGATGAACACCGGGCATGACGGTTCGCTCACAACCTGTCACGCAAACTCCCCGCGCGACGCCATCGGACGGCTGGAAAACATGGTCATGATGGCAGGATACGACCTGCCTGTCGCGGCAATTCGCGAACAGATCGCCTCCGCGATCAACATCATCGTCCAGCAGACGCGTCTGGCGGACGGCTCCCGAAAAATTGTTCAGATCTCGGAAATCACCGGACGGGAAAAAGATATTGTGCTGATGCAGGATATTTTCACGTTCGTTCAGACCGGATTGGATGAACACGGAAAAATTCAGGGCCACTATGCCGCTACCGGAAACATTCCGGCGTTTGTCGAAAAACTGAAAACCAAGGGCGACCTCCGACTTGATATCGGGGTTTTTGTGCCTCGAAACTAAACTGGAGTATCTATGAGTGTGCAAGGGATCATTGCGCTGATTCTGGTATTCGCCGCTGTCGTGGCGATTACTTGGATCGTTTCCGTTATTTTTTTCCGGGAGGCGGATATTCGTGCCGAAGAAATCGCCCGGAGAAATGAAACTCAATACAATCCGCTTGCACGTTTTATTGCGCCGGGATTTCTGGTTCAACTCCGTTTTGCAACAGCGTTTCTGCTCGGCGGGATTGCTTTGTGCATTCTGCTTTTTCTACGTGTTTCCATGATTCCGGCACTGATTTTCGGCACACTGATCCCCGCCATTGCCGGTTTTTATCTGATTCTGCTCCATTTTCGCAAAAAAGCCCAAAAGCGGGCGTCTGAATTCCGGAAAAAACTGCTCGATCTGGTCATGGGACTTGCCAACGGTCTGCGGGCGGGAATGGCTCTGCCGCAGGCGCTGGAAGTCATTTCCCGTGATATCGGGGGGCCGTTGCAGGAGGAAATCACGATTGCCCTTTCCGAATACCGGCTCGGCGTGGAACTGCCCGAAGCGTTGACCCGGATTTATCGGCGAATTCCAGCCGAGGATCTGAAACTTCTGATTACTTCGATCCGGCTCTCCCAGCAGACCGGCGGCAGCATGGCGGACGTCCTTGACCACATGACCGACACCATCCGTCAGCGGACGGTCTTTCAGGAAAAACTTGCCACCCTTACAGCGCAGGGGCGTTTTGAATCCATCGCCATTGCCTTGATGCCGCTGGCGGCGTTTATCATTCTGTATCTGCTTGATCCGGCGCTGATGTCGCCGCTGGTCACGACCGGAACCGGCTGGTGTGCGCTCGGAGTGGTGGCCGTTCTTGAAACGCTTGGTTTTGTCATCATCCGAAAAATTGTTACGATTGAGGTGTGAATATGATGATACTCGGAATAAAAATTCTGTCGTTTGCCGCCGTATTCCTCGGTGTTCTCGGTATCTATACCATTCTCTGCGGAAAAAAAAGAGAACAGGAATATGCAAATTCGCTTCCTTTCCCATTCCGTATTCTTCAGACGGAGACCCGCTATCTGAGCGAGAATATCGGAAAATCCATGGTTCGGCAGATGCCGTCCATGGCGAAAAAATGGAACAATATACTGTTGATCGCCAATGTGCGTCTCGGTGTGGAAGATATCATTGCATCACGGATGATATGGGGTTTTCTGCTCGGAGGAACCGGAATCCTGATGACGCTTCCGCTCTCCTCCGATCCGCTTTATCTGATGGGCGCTCTTCTGGTCGGAGGCTTCCTCGGATTTGAATATCCTGCGGTAGCAATCCAGAAGGCCGCCGATGAAAGGCAGAAGAATATCCGGAAAAATCTGCCGTTCGCCATTGATCTTGTCGCCTCGGCCATGCGTGCCGGACTTGATTTTATTGCCGCCGTCCGTTATTATGTTTCCGACAACGAGTCGGGACCGCTGACGCAGGAATTTGGCGCGGTTCTGAAAGAAATTGAACTCGGAAAATCCCGTGTGGAAGCCCTCCGCGCCATGTCCTCCCGGATTCAGCTGGACGAATTCAAAGGCTTGGTGACAGCGGTGGCGGAAGGTTCGGAAATGGGCGCGTCCATCGTTGATACGCTGTGCATTCATGCAGAAGAAATCCGCCGCGCACGGTTTGCCGCAGCCGAACGTCAGGCACAGCGTGCCCCGTCTCTGATGCTCATCCCGATGGCGTTGTTCATTATGCCGTCGGTTTTTATCATTATTTTTACTCCGGTGTTCATCCGAATCAAGGACTCCGGATTCTCACAAATGTTTTAATCACGGAGTTTCTTCATGATATTTCAATTGAAACTGAAGAGGAAAGACGGCACGGAGCAAACCGTGCCTCTGCCGGACGGAGATCACCTGATCGGGCGCTCTCGAAGCGCAAGTATTCATGTGACAGAAGATGATGTTTCCGGCAGACATCTGGCGCTTCATGTGTCGGGAGAGTCCGTAATCGCGGAAAATCTGAGTTCTCACGGCTCGCGCACGATGGATAGCGAGATTGAACTTCCGACGCCGATTCGTCCGGGGGAAACGGTTGTATTGAGTAAAAGTCTTTCCATAACGCTGGAAAAGATTCCAACGCCGCAGGAAATGCCGCCGCATACCGCTTCGCGTGTGGATCTGACAATCGTTGATGAACCTGCCGTTTCCATCCCGGAAAAGGAAGATGATAATAAAACCATCATAGAAGCTCCGATATCCTCCGATATCGATAAAACAATCCTTGACGAACCTTCGCCGGTTCCCGCCGACATTGATAAAACAATTCTTGACGAACCTTCACCGGTATCCGACCCGAATAAAACCGATCCGGGAAACACCGTCTGTCATTCGCGGCAGACGCAAGCCGGACAAGGCGTTTCCTCCGCTACCGTCGCTCCTGACAATGATCCCTATAAAACCAATGTCATGCAAACACGCATTGCCTCGACGGAGGAGATTGATTTTCTGCGCCGTCAGGATCGAAAAACCATCCGGGACAAAAAAATGAAATACATTTTGGGCATAGTAATCTTCGCCTGTCTGCTAAGCGGGATTTATTTTTTCCGGGGAAAAGCTCCGGAGGAAAAGCTTTCATGGCCCCGCCTTGACAACGGCAACTATTCGGAAAAACCATTTGACAACGGCGACGGCGGATTTTCCAACGGACGTTTTTCGGTCATCGCTCCGCTGGTTTCCTCCACGCGAAGCAGCCGCTCGAAAAACGGAGATTTACTGATCGAAAGCCGTATCGGGCGCGACCGCGACGTCGCGATTCGTATTGTTCTCTCCGTCAAGCACAATCCGTCGTTTTTGCGTGAGGATCGTCAAAAGACCATGAACGACTGGATTCGGGAAATATCTTCCTCGGAAGGACATTGGAATTTCAGTCAAATCTCCGACCTCTTCTTCATCGGGAAAAACAATGGATTGCCATGTCTTTCCGTTTCCTACAGCCGGGAGGACGACAAACAGTCCTGGTACGGGGAAGCCCTCTTCTTCCGCAACGGCAACGAACGCATTGTGCGCCTTGTGGAGATTCCGTCATCCGAACGGGTACGCGGCAGTGATATCCTCTCCAATAACGCTTTTCTCTTCTTCTCGGAAAAATTTGTGGAAAATCATTGGGAGGGCGGCGGCGAAATCTACTCTGGAAACCCCGAAGACCTTTTGAACGAAGCCAAAGCGCTGCTGGTTAAAATGTCCCCTGCCACATGGGGAAAAATCAGTGCCATTCTCCGCAGTGTGCTGGTGGTCTCTGCGGAATCCGGCAATACGAATTTGAAAGAACGCTCCCTGGAACAGTTGCGGAAACTGCGTTCCGCTCA
>CALABZ010000181.1 GCA_937888615.1 uncultured Lentisphaeria bacterium
CAAACGACTGATGGAGGAGAATCAGAAATGCCAGACTCGCCGCCGTGATTCCTTTGCCAAGGCTGGAAACGACGCCGCCGGTAATGAAGATATGCGCGGTCATTATTGATTCTCCTCCATCAGTCGTTTGAACTGTTCGAACAGGTAATGCGAATCATGCGGGCCGGGGGCGGCCTCGGGATGATATTGGATGCTGAACGCCGGGGCGCTGCGGTGACGAATGCCTTCGATGGTCCGGTCGTTGAGGTTCAGGTGCGTGACTTCCAGACATTCCGGGAGGTCTTCCTGGAGGAGCGTGAAGTTGTGGTTTTGCGAAGTGATTTCAATTTCGCCGGTCTTCAGGTTCTTGACCGGATGGTTGCAGCCGTGATGTCCGAAGCGGAGCCGTCCGCATTTCGCTCCCATCGCGATTCCGAGAAGCTGGTGTCCGAGGCAGATACCCATCAACGGAACTTTGCCCACCAGGCCGCGGATGCAGTCCCGTGCGTAAGTAACGGCGGAGGGGTCGGCCGGGCCGTTGGAGAGGAACACGCCGTCCGGCTTCATGGCGAGAATTTCCTCGGCGGTGGTTTTGGCGGGGACCACGCGCACCTGCATGTCGTTGTCGGTCAACTGGCGCAGAATATTGTATTTGATGCCGAAGTCGATCGCCACCACTTTCAGTTTGCCGTCTTCGCTCCAGTTGAACGACGTGCCTGCGGTGACCCGGGAGGCGTAGTCCTGATTGTCAAGTCCTTCCCAACTTTTGGCTTTTTCGATGGCTTCGGCTTCCGTGAGCGGCTCGTCGGTGACGTGAAGATAAGCCTTTTGAGTACCGTTGTTGCGCAGGTGCAGTGTCAGGCGGCGGGTGTCAACGCCCGCGATGCCCGGGATGCCATTCTCGGCCAGCATGTCGGACAGGGCGATTTCCGAACGGAAGTTCGACGGTTCATTCAGGTTGTGAATGACCAGGCCGCTGAGAAACAGCGTCCGGGATTCCATATCGGTACGGTTGCAGCCGTAATTGCCGATCTCGGGGGCGGTCAGGGTGACGAATTGACCGGCGTAGGAGGGGTCGGTAATGATCTCCTGATACCCGCTCATGCCGGTATTGAATACCAATTCACCTACTTTGTCGACCGGAGCCCCAAAGCTCCAGCCGTGAAAAATCTCTCCATCGGCCAGCGCCAGAAAGGCTTTCCTTTCCCGCTTCTTTTTCCAGTTATAGTCTTTTGTCATTTTAGTATGCTCTTGTATTTACATGTTCGAGATAATTTACGAGGGCTTGATTTACCACGCGGTAGCCGCCCGGAGTCGGATAATCTCCGGTGAAATACCAGTCGCCGGTATGGTTCGGGCAGCATTTCCGCAGGGAGGCGGGGGTCTGAAAAACGACCGCCAGTTCGGCTTTGAGACCGGTTGGGCGCAGTCTTTCGGCGATGGCCTGTACCAGTTCGTCGAAGCTGAATGCGCCATAGATTTCCCGCAGCGGGTCGGTCAAGGGGGCTTTCCCCTTCAACGCGGCGCGGGCCTGGGCGACCTGCCGTTCCAGAAGGTCGGTCCGACCTGATTTTTTCAGCAGGTCGACGACGGCTTCAAAAGCGATCAGTTCCTTTAAGCTTCCCATATCGATGCCGTAGCAGTCCGGGTAGCAGATCGGGGGCGCCGCGGAGGCGATGACGATCTTTTTCGGGGACAGGCGGTCGAGCATGGGCAGGATGGCGTTGTGGACGGTGTTGCCGCGGACGATGGAGTCGTCGATCACCACCAGCGTGTCGAGTCCCGGACGGATCAGTCCGTAGGTGACGTCGTACACGTGCATGGAGAAGTCTTCACGGGCGACGGCGTCGGCGATGAAGGTGCGGAATTTGGCGTCCTTGACGGCGACCTGACCGAAACGCAGGGGTTTGTTCAACTGCATTTTCATCAGGGCCTCGAGCATGCCGTGGAAACTGATCTGGGCCGTGTTGGGGATGTAGGAGAAGAAAGCGTTTTCGACTCCGTCGGCCAGATTTTTCAGGACATCGGGTACCAGGGCGCAACCCATGGCCTTGCGTTCCTGATGGATATCGGCGTCATTGCCGCGCGAGAAGTAGATTCGTTCGAATACGCATTTGCGTATCGGTTTCGGCGCCAGGCACTCGGAGAGTTCGACTCCGCCGTCCTGATCGATGGTCAGCGCATGGCCGGGGGGTAACTCCTGCACCTGTTCGGGAAACAGGTCAAAAGCGGTCTGGATGGCGGGGCGTTCGGAGGCCACGACCGCGACTTCGTCGTTCACATAATAGAATGCCGGGCGGATGCCGTTTGCGTCGCGCAGGGCAAAAGCGTGTCCGTCTCCGAATATCCCGCATAAAGTAAAAGCGCCGTCGAAAGATTCGGCGGCGCGTTTGAGGACGGCGACAATGTCGGTTTGTTTATTTTGTTTTGTCATGGCTTGCTCGAGGCAATGGCCGATCAGGTGCAGGATAAGGGCGCCGTCCTGCTTGCTGGAGGGGTGATGACCGGTCTCCAACAGTTGATTGAATATTTCAATGGTATTCGTCAGGTTGAAATTGCCGGCCATCAGCAAAGTCCGGTTCAGGCAGGTGCTTTCGCGGACAAAGGGATGGCAGGCGGCTTCGCCTTGAATGCCGAAAGTTCCATAGCGCAAGTGACCGAGCAGCAGTTCTCCGGCCAGCGGATAATAGGGGAGCTGTTCCGGATGCTCTTTTTTTAGAATTTCGATTTGCCCGCCGATGCGTTCCAGAAGATTCGCGAGTGGCATCTTGCGGGCGGATTTTTCCATTTGAAATGCCGGACGTCCCGGCTCCTGATGCAGTTTGACGCCGGCAATGCCGGCGCCGTCCTGACCGCGGTTGTGCTGCTTTTCGAGGAGCAGCGATAATTTTTGATAACCGTAAAATTCGGTATTGTATTTGCACAGATAATGCTCCGGCTTCTTTCGGAGCCGGAGCATTGTAACTGCGCATTCATGTTTGATCGAATCAGACATATAATGCACCCGAGCTTAATTAATAGATGAAAAGCATTTCCCGATATTTCGGCAACGGCCAGTCATTGTCATTGACAATTCCTTCCATTGAGTCAACAACCGGACGCAATCCTTCCATTGCTTTTATAATAGCTTGAGAATCACCCTTGATCAGGGCTTTTTCAAGCACGGCGGATTTTTTATCCATGTCGTCGAGACCTTCGCCGAGCATGGTTACTCGTTTTTCAAGGGCGGCCACACCGGCTTTTACTTTCAGATCCCTGGCGCTTTGCATGGCGCTCAGGGCCTTCTTGAATTGCTTGGTGACGACCGGGATGATAATATTGCGAACCATTTCCAGCGAAATTCCGCCTTCGATCTTGATCTTGCGGTCGAATTCATGGACGAACACATCGCAGCGGGAAACAAGTTCCTGCGGCGTGAATACGCCATGTTTTTCGAAAAGTTCCACACTGGCTTTGCTGGTCAGCGCACAGAGGCCTTCAACCGCGTTCTTGGCCATCGGCAAACCGCGACTGGTTGCTTCCTTAAGCCATTCATCACTGTAATTGTCGCCGTTGAAGATGATGCGTTTGTGCTTGACAACGAGCTTTTGAAGTTCTTCGTTGAACGTCTTGGCTTTGAATTTTTCCACCTTGGCGGCGATGTCGTTGAGCGCATCGGCGACGATGGTGTTCAGGACCATCATCGGGCCGGCGCAGGATTGGCTGGAACCGGGCGCGCGGAATTCAAATTTGTTGCCGGTAAAGGCGAACGGACTGGTCCGGTTGCGGTCGGTGGCGTCGCAGGGCAGGGGCGGCAGCGTATCGACGCCGATCCGGAGCGGAGCGACCTTGCGGCTCGACATCTTGTCGCCATTCTGCAGTTGCTCGATGATTCCGTTCAACTGGTCGCCCAGGTAGATCGAAATGATTGCCGGGGGCGCTTCGTTGGCGCCGAGGCGATGGCTGTTGCCCGCGCCGGCCACACTGGCGAACAGCAGTTCGCTGTATTTGTCCATCGCCATGATGATGGCGCTGAGGACGGTCAGGAAGATCGCGTTTTGTTCCGGATCGTTGCCGGGTTGGAGCAGATTGGTGTCGCCGTAGCAGAACGACCAGTTATTGTGTTTGCCGGAGCCGTTGATGCCGGCGAACGGTTTTTCATGCAGCAGGCAGACCAGGCCGTTGCGGTCGGCGACTTGGCGCAGCACTTCCATGACCAGCATGTTGTGGTCCACCGCCAGGTTGACCGATTCAAACATCGGGGCGATTTCGAATTGGGCCGGGGCCACTTCGTTGTGGCGGGTCTTGGCCGGGATGCCGAGGCGCCAGAGTTCCTTTTCCACTTCACCCATGAATTTCAGGATGCGTTGCTTGATCGCGCCGAAATAGTGGTCTTCCAATTGTTGGTGTTTCGGCGGCGGTGCGCCAAAAAGAGTACGCCCGGTTTGTACCAGGTCCGGGCGATGCAGATAAAACATTTTGTCGATCAGAAAATATTCTTGTTCGGCGCCGAGGGTGATCGACACCCTGGCGTCGGGTTGTCCGAACGCTTTCATCAAACGTTTGGTAGCCTTGGACAGAGCTTGGTTGGAACGGAGCAGGGGGGTCTTTTTGTCAAGCGGCACGCCGGTGTAGGAGCAGAAAACCGTCGGGATGCAGAGGGTGGCGCCGTTGGCATGGCGCTTGATGAACGCCGGGCTGGTCGGGTCCCATGCGGTATAGCCGCGCGCTTCGAAAGTACTGCGAAGGCCGCCGGACGGGAAACTGGAGGCGTCGGGTTCGCCGACGATCAGGTTCTTGCCGGAAAAGGTCATGATGGCCTTGTCGCCGCAGGGTTCCAGGAACGAGTCGTGTTTTTCGGCAGTGGTGCCGGTCAGCGGGAGGAACCAGTGGGTGTAATGGGTGGCGCCGTGGTCGATGGCCCATTTTTTCAGGCCGTGTGCCACATCGGCGGCGATTTCGGCGTCGAGGGGCTCACCGTTTTGAACGGTGGCGAGCAGTTTTTTCGCCGTAGGCCGCGGCAGATACTCGTTAATGGAATCGGTGTTGAAAACATCAATTCCGTAATAGTCGATGTTGCCGTCGAGATTTTGGGCTGGCGCTTCGATGCTGCGGGCCGCAATGGCATCAAGGGCATTGCTTCTGCTTGACATGCTCATTTCTTTGACTCCTTAAAAAATTCATTACTTAAGTTGGATTTGGGCTATAAATAGCACAAGCAAATACCATGCCAATTTAAATTCGGCCTGAAATCTCTTTCAATATTTATAATCTACCACAAATTTGTAAAAATGCAAGAAAATTTCTTTTACAAATTTGTAAAATATACAATAAGCTAATATAGTCATGTAAATGGAAATGCCAAAGAGCGCCGGTCTGCTGAAATCGGATGGCGTTTGAGGTTGTTCCATTTGACGCTACAACGGTCCGGTAATGCCTGTTATAATATTGGCACAATATTTGCTTGATTTATAAAAAGGCAAAAATCCACAAACTTTTGGAGAAATGAAGATGATTGATGATCTAAATCGACAACGACAACGTCAGTCTGGCATTCCCGCGGACCGGGGATTGTACAGCTCCGTTCATGAACATGACGCCTGTGGCGTCGGCATGGCGGCGAACCTCAACAACATCCCCGAACACCGGATTGTCGAAGCCGGTCTGACCGTGCTCAAAAACCTGATGCACCGCGGCGCCGCCGGCAACGACCCCGAAACCGGTGACGGAGCCGGATTGCTGATGACCCTGCCGCACAAGTTCTTTCACCGCGTTGAAAATCTGCCCCCCGCCGGAAAATACGGCGTAGCCATGATCTTCGGCGGCGTCGGGCATGAAAGTGAAATTGAAAAAATTGTAATATCCAAAAAGGCAACGGTTCTGACCTGGCGTGATGTTCCGAATGCCCCCTACACCATCGGCAAAACAGCTCAGGCCAGTTGCCCGATGATCCGCCAGCTTTTCATCGGCGGCGAAAATTTCGCCGACCAGAATGAATTCGAGAGAAAGCTCTTTGTCATCCGCCGCCTGATCGAAAAAAATGTGCCGGATGCTTATATATGCAGTTGTTCCAGTCGCAGTATCGTTTATAAAGGGCTGCTGCTGGCCACCCAGTTGGAAAAATTTTACCCGGACCTGAATGAACCGGATTTCGAAGCCCCCGTGGTGGTGGTCCACCAGCGTTACAGCACTAATACGTTTCCGACCTGGAACCTGGCGCACCCGTTCCGCTACCTGGCCCACAATGGCGAAATCAACACGTTGCGCGGCAACCTGAATCATCTGCGCGGGCGTGAACCTTACCTGGAAAGCGAACTGCTCGGCAACGACCTGAAGGAACTCCTGCCGTTGATCGACAAGGGTGTGAGTGACTCCGCCGCACTCGACAACATGTTCGAACTGCTGGTGGCTTCCGGCCGCAGCCTGTGCCACTCCATGCTGATGATGATTCCCCAGGCGTGGGGCAAGAAATATTATATGGGCCGCGACGTGCGCGGATTCTTCGAATACCATTCGGCGCTGATGGAGCCGTGGGACGGTCCCGCCGCAGTGGCGTTCACCGACGGCATCAATGCCGGGGCGATCCTTGACCGCAACGGCCTGCGTCCGGCGCGTTATACACTCTGCGACGACGGATTGTTCATTCTGGCCTCGGAAACCGGGGTGCTGGATATTCCCGAGGAAAAAATCGTTCGCAAAGGTCGCCTGAAGCCGGGCGAAATCATTTACTGCAATCTTGAACAGCACCGGCTGGTCGAAGACGCCGAACTTAAGAATTTGATCGCGCGCCGCAAGCCGTATCGCCGTTGGGTGGATGAAAACCGGATTTCGGTGCATGGACTTTTCGCTTCTCTGTCTCCGTCGGAGGGCGAATCGGAGTTGCTGGCTCGTCAGAAGTTGTTCGGTTACAGCCGCGAAGATATGGAAATGATCATCAAGCCGATGTGTGCCAACGGTCATGAACCGCTGGGTTCGATGGGGAACGACGCCTCGCTGGCGGTGCTTTCGGAGCGTCCGCAATTGCTTTTCAATTACTTTAAGCAACTGTTCGCACAGGTGACGAATCCGCCGATCGACCCGATCCGCGAAGAACTGGTCATGAGCTTGACCACTTATCTTGGAAATCGCGGCAATATTCTGGCGGAAACGGCGGAACAGGCGCGATTGATCCGTCTGCCGCGTCCGATTTTGACCGACGACGAATTGCGCCGGTTGTTCCATGTGCATGAAGACGGTTTCGAAGTCATGGTCCTGCCGCTCGGCTTCAAGAAGTCGCTGCAACAGGCGCTTGATGAATTGGCTGAAAACGCGCTGGCGGCGGTGGAATCCGGCAGCCGGATTCTGGTCCTGAGCGACCGCAACCTGGCCCCGGGCGTGATTCCGATCCCGTCGCTGTTGGCTACCGCGGCGGTGAACCGCGCCCTGACGGAAGCGGGCGTGCGCAGTGAAACCGGCATCATCATCGAATCCGGCGAAGTCCGTGAAATCATGCATTTCGCGTTGCTGCTCGGGTTTGGCGCCACGGCGGTGAATCCGTATCTGGCGCTGGCCAGCGTCAGTGAACTGGTGCGCAGCAAGGAAGTGAAAAAAGACGACGTTACCGCGGTCGGAAATTATATCAACGCGGTTGACAAGGGTATTTTGAAGGTCATGTCGAAGATGGGGATCTCCACGTTGCGGAGTTACCGTTCTGCCCAGCTTTTCGAAGCGGTCGGGCTGGATGCTTCGGTGATGGACCGTTATTTCCCGGGTACGGCGAGCCGCGTGGGCGGCATCAAGCTCGACGATATCGAGCAGGAGGCGCGCAAGCGTTATCAGGAAGCACAGGCGCAGACGCCGCTGCTGCCGGAAGGCGGGAGCTACCGTTTCCGGCGCAATGGCGAACATCACCTGTGGACGCCGGACAGTCTTTCGGCGTTCCGTCAGGCCGTGCAGAGCAACGATATGGCGAAGTACCGCGAATACTCCAAACTGATCGACAATCAGTCCAAGCATCGCTGTACGCTGCGCGGGCTTTTTGAGTTTGTCCCGGCCAAACCGGTGAATATCGAAGAGGTTGAGAGCGTGGATTCGATCGTCCGGCATTTCGTGTCCGGCGCCATGTCGCTCGGCTCGTTGAGCCCGGAAGCGCACGAGGCGATCGCGGTGGCGATGAACCGCCTCGGCGCGATGAGCAACTGCGGCGAGGGCGGCGAAGATCCGGCCCGTTATCAACCCGGCAAGAACGGCGAGGATCGTTCCAGTGCGATCAAGCAGATTGCCAGCGGACGTTTCGGCGTGACTATCAATTATCTGCGTCATGCCCGAGAACTTCAAATCAAGATGGCGCAGGGCGCCAAGCCCGGTGAGGGCGGACAATTGCCGGGACACAAGGTGGATGAATTCATTGCGAGCATTCGCCATTCGACCCCGCAGGTCAGTTTGATTTCGCCGCCGCCGCACCATGATATTTATTCGATTGAAGACCTGGCGCAGTTGATCTACGACTTGCGCAACGCGAACCCGAAGGCCCGGGTGTCGGTGAAGCTGGTGTCCGAAGTCGGTGTCGGCACGATCGCCGCGGGCGTGGCCAAGGCACACGCGGATGTGGTCCTGATCAGTGGACACGACGGCGGCACCGGCGCTTCGCCGTTGACCAGTATCAAACATGCCGGTCTGCCGTGGGAACTCGGTTTGGCGGAAACGCACCAGACGCTGGTGATGAACCATTTGCGCGACCATGTGCGGTTGCAGGTGGACGGTCAGTTGAAGACCGGGCGCGACGTCGTGATCGGAGCGTTGCTGGGAGCCGAGGAATTCGGTTTTGCCACCACTTTGCTGGTCTGTCTGGGCTGTGTCATGATGCGCAAGTGCCATGACAACAGTTGTCCGGTCGGTGTGGCGACGCAGGACCCTGAACTGCGCAAGTGTTTCAAAGGCAAGCCCGAGTATATCGAAAACTTCCTGCGGATGCTGGCCGGTGAAATCCGGGAAATCCTGGCTTCGCTGGGCCTGAAATCGCTGGATGAAGCGGTTGGACGCACGGATCTGCTGCAAATGAGCCATGCATTGGAATTCTACAAGCTCAACGGATTGGATTTCTCGAAGATTTTCGTGAAAGCGGAAGGCGGCGCGGTGCGTTACGGCGGTCCGCGTCTGAACAAGCTGGCGAACTTCGACCGCAAGTACCTGCTGCGTCAACTGAAAGACAATATCGAAAAGTGCGAACCGGCGGAAATGGAATTGAAAATCCATAATACCGACCGTACCGTCGGCACCGAACTCTCCGGCGAAATCGCCGAACTCTACGGCGCCAAAGGGTTGCCGGAAGGCACGATTACGCTACATATCCGCGGTTGTGCCGGGCAGAGTTTCGGGGCATTCCTGGCGAAAGGCGTGACGCTTGAGCTGATCGGCGAAGCGAACGACTTTGTCGGCAAGGGGTTGTCCGGCGGCACCATCGTGATCCGCCCGTCGGAAGACGTCCGTTTCAAAGCGGAGGAAAACGTCATTGCCGGCAACGTGATCGGCTACGGCGGCACCTCCGGCAAACTGTTCATCAACGGCCAGGCCGGCGAACGTTTCTGCATCCGCAACAGCGGCATCACCGCGGTTGTCGAGGGCGTGGGCGACCACGGCTGCGAATACATGACCGGCGGCCGGGTGGTCGTGCTCGGACATACCGGGGTGAATTTCGCAGCCGGGATGACCGGCGGAATCGCCTATGTGCTGGATTGTTCGAACGACTTCGACCTGCGCTGTAATATCGGCACCATCGACCTCGAAACGATTGTCGCGGATTCCGACGACGAGAAGGAACTGATGGGATTGCTGCGCGAGCATCTGGAAGCCACCGGCAGCAAGCAGGCGCAGCGAATACTTGACGACTGGGTGAATTACCGCAACCGCTTCGTCAAGGTGTATCCGGTTGAATATCGTCAGGCCTTGATGGCCAGAGGAGGAAAAGCATGATGAGGATCAAAGAAATATACCGTCCGGTTTCGGCCAGACTGCAAGATTATAAGGAAGTGGAACGCAACCTTACCGCCAGCGAACTGAACAGCCAAGCCCAGCGCTGTCAGGATTGCGGCATTCCGTTCTGTCACGGGCGCGGCTGCCCGCTGGAAAACGTCATTCCGGAAATCAACGCCGCCGTGGCGGCCGACAACTGGAAACTGGCCTGGGATATCCTGAGCTCGACCAGCGATTTTCCGGAATTCACCGCCCGGGTTTGCCCGGCGCTGTGTGAAGCCTCCTGTACGCAGGGGATCAATTCAGACCCGGTGATGATCCGCCAGCTCGAAAAGGCGGTCGTCGAAACCGCTTTCGAACAAGGTTACGCCCAACCGCTGATGCCGCGCGGCAACAGCGGTTTCAAAGTGGCGGTGGTCGGCGGCGGCCCCTCGGGGCTGGCCGTTGCACAACGGTTGAACCGGATGGGACACAAAGTTACCGTGTTCGAGAAGAATGCCGAACCGGGCGGCCTGCTCCGCTACGGCATTCCGGACTTCAAGCTTGAAAAGAACATCGTCCAGCGCCGGGTCGACCTGATGAAACGCGCCGGAATTCATTTCGAATGCAATACCGAGGTCGGCAAAGATATGACGCTGGAATACCTGCGCAAGCGTTACGACGCGCTGGTGATCGCCGTCGGCACGCCGCAGCCGCGCGACCTGAATATTCCGGGCCGGGAACTGCCGCATGTGCATTTCGCACTGGATTTCCTGTGCGGGCAGAACCGTCTGGTGTCGGGTGAGATCGGCGAGCTGCCGATCAGCGCCAAGGGCAAGAAGGTGGTTGTCATCGGCGGCGGCGATACCGGTAGCGACTGCGTCGGCACTTCGCTGCGTCAAGGCGCGAAAGCGGTGGTGCAAGTGGAAATCATGCCGCAACCGCCGGAAAACCGTTCCGAATCGACCCCGTGGCCGGAGTGGCCGTATCAGTTGCGGACCTCCTCCAGTCACAAGGAGGGCGTGTCCCGGCTCTGGTGCATCGGCAGCAAGAAATTCACCGAAACCGGCGTGGATTACATAAAGGTGGAATGGGAATTCGCCCCCAGCGGCAAGCCGGTCAAGTTCAAAGAGATACCGGGTTCGGAAGGGCATATCGAGGCGGACCTGGTCCTGTTGGCCCTGGGCTTCATCAATACGCCGCCGCCGGAGGTCAGCGGCGAGGATGTATTTGTCTGCGGCGATGCCGCCACCGGCCAATCGCTGGTGGTTCGGGCGATAACCGATGCCCGCCGGACTGCGGAAAAAGTTAATGACTATTTAATGTCGAGGAGCAATGAGAAATGAAGTTTCAGAAATGGCAGGGACTGGGCAATGATTTTGTGATAGTCAATGCGGATAAATATCATGACTTCGATTTCGCCGGATCGGCGCGCAAAATCTGCGACCGTCATTTCGGCGTCGGCGCCGACGGGCTGGTGACGGTCCGCGCGTTGGGCGGTCATGATTTTGAAATGCGGATTTATAATTCCGACGGTACCGAGACCGAAATGTGCGGCAACGCCACCCGTTGCGTCGGGCTTTACCTGAAGCAGAACCGGTTGGCCTCCGGGCGCGAATTTCAACTGCATACCGGGGCCGGAGTCATCAAACCGCAGGTGTTGGAAAACAATACCGTGCGGGTCGATATGGGCCAACCCCGCCTGACCCGCGGCGAAATTCCCGTGGTTGGCGAACCGGATGAAAAAGCGCTGGAGCTCCGCTTCGAAGCCTGCGGCAAAAAATTCACCGGCACGGCATTGTCGATGGGCAACCCCCATATCGTCATTTTCGTGTCGGATATCAACCATGTGGAACTGGCCGAATGGGGCCCGCAAATCGAACGCCATGAGCTTTTTCCGCGCAAAACCAATGTGGAATTCGTGGAAGTCCTGAGCCCGCAAATGGTTCGGATGCGGGTGTGGGAACGCGGCTGTGGCATTACCATGGCCTGCGGCACCGGAAGCTGCGCCACCGCGGTGGCCGGCGTATTGACCGGGCGGACCGGACGCAATATCAGCGTCCTGCTGGACGGCGGCGAACTCCATATCGAATACAGTGAAAAAGACAACCATGTTTATATGACCGGCCCTGCCTGTGAAGTTTTCGAGGGCGAGACCGTTTAATTGCAGAGAACAGATATTAAGAGAGACGAATGAATAAGATCAATGAGAATTATTTGAAGTTGGGCGGGAATTACCTGTTCGCGGAACTGAAGAAGAAAACCGAAGCGTTTCAAGCCAAGCACCCCGAAGCCGATATCATCCGGCTGGGAATCGGCGACGTGACGCTGCCGCTGTCGCCGGCCGTCATCCAGGCCATGCACAAAGCGGTGGAGGAAATGGGCGACGCCAAAACATTCCGCGGATACGGTCCCGAACAGGGATATGACTTCCTGATTCGTGCGATCATCGACGGTGAATACAAGTCGCGCGGAATCGAACTGGATATGGACGAAGTATTCGTCAGCGACGGTTCGAAGTGCGACGTGGCGAATATTCAGGAAATCTTTTCTCGCGACTGCAAAGTGGCGATCTGCGATCCGGTTTATCCGGTTTATCTGGACAGCAATATCATGGCGGGACGGGAAGTCGTTTTTCTTCCTTCCACCTGTGATAACGGTTTCTCGCCGGAACTGCCGGACGTGGACGTGGACCTGATTTACCTCTGTTCCCCGAACAACCCGACCGGGACGGTGCTGACCCGTCGCGACCTTGAACGCTGGGTCGATTACGCCACGCGCAAAGGCGCGATAATCCTTTTTGACAGCGCCTACAGCTCCTATATTCAGGAACCGGGTCTGCCGGGCAGCATCTATGAAATTCCGGGGGCAAAAGAAGTGGCGATCGAGTTCAAATCATTCTCGAAGACCGCCGGTTTCACCGGTTTGCGCTGTGCCTTTACCGTGGTGCCGAAGGCTCTCGGCAAGCTGAACGGCTTCTGGAACCGGCGACAATGTACCAAATTCAACGGCGTTTCGTATGTCGTGCAGAGGGCTGCGGAAGCGGTTTACTCCGAAGCGGGCAAGGGCGAAACGGCGGAGATGATCCGTTATTACATGGGCAATGCGGCGATTATCCGTGAAGGGTTGGGCAAGGCCGGTTTTGAGGTCTACGGCGGCAAAAACGCACCATATATCTGGTGGAAACTGCCGTCCGGGCTTGACTCCATGAATTTTGCGGCTAAATTATTGGAGTCATGTCAGGTGGTCGGTACGCCCGGGGTCGGATTCGGAGCCTGCGGCGAGGGATATTTCCGCCTGACGGCATTCGGCAGCCGCGCCCGTACGGAGGAAGCGGTGGCCAGAATTATGGAAATGGAGATATGAAGGACCGAGTAAGAACTCAAATCACAGCGTTGCGGGAAATCAGTTCGGCGATTGTTCACGAACGGGACATCAAGGCGCTGTTGGACAAGATTCTGGAAATTCTCAGTAACCGCATCGGCATGGTGCGGGGAACTTTTGCCATCCTGCACGGTGATACCCTCGAAATCGAGGTGTCGCACGGTCTGGAGGATACCGCGAAAAAACGCGGCCGCTACCATATCGGCGAAGGCATCACCGGCCAGGTGGCCGAAACCGGGAAATCGCTGATCGTACCCGATATCTCGCGCGACAAGCGGTTCCTGAACCGTACCGGCGCCCGCAAGGGCGCTGACCGGATTGCATTTATCTGTGTGCCGATCATCCATATGGAACGGATCATCGGCACATTGAGCATCGACCGCAAGGTCATGGAATATACCGACCTGGAAGCCGACCTCGAATTTCTCGAAACGGTCGGCAATATGACCGCCGAAGCGGTGGCCGCCCTGCTCGAATACCTGCAGGAGCATGAATCGCTGCTGGAAGAAAACCGCCAGCTTCGCAACATGCTGACCGGCAATCCCGGCGAGATGATCGGCAACTGCCGCACGATGGCGATGATTTACGAAATGATCCGCCAGGTAGCTCCCAGCGACGCCACGGTCCTGATCCGCGGCAGTTCGGGCACCGGCAAAGAATTGTGTGCGCGCGCCATCGTCAAACTGAGCAATCGTCACGACAAACCTTTTATTACGCTGAATTGCGCCGCTCTGCCGGAAAATCTGGTGGAAAGCGAGTTGTTCGGACATGAAAAAGGGGCATTCACCGGGGCGGTCAACCGCCGGCTCGGGCGGGCCGAGCTCGCCGACGGCGGCACGCTGTTTCTGGATGAAATCGGCGACCTGAGTCCTTCCACCCAGATTAAACTGTTGCGATTCCTGCAGGAACGCACTTTTTCACGGGTCGGGAGCAGCGAGGAACTGCGTTCCAATGTACGTTTTCTGGCGGCAACCAGCCGCAATCTCGAAGAACTGATGACGCAAGGGCTGTTTCGCGAGGACTTGTACTACCGGCTGAATATTTTTCCGATTACGATGCCGGACCTGTGTAAACGTCGTTGCGACATTATCCTGCTGGCGGAACATTTCATCGCCAAGCACAATCTGAGATATGGCAAACACATCGTCCGGCTTTCGACGCCGGCAATCAATATGCTGATGAGCTATCACTGGCCCGGCAACGTCCGTGAGCTGGAAAACTGTATCGAGCGCGCGGTCCTGACCGCCACCGACGACTGTATCCACGGCTATAACCTGCCGCCGTCCCTGCAGACCGGCAAGGAGTCCGGCACTTCGCTGTTGCCGGACGAGAACGCCTCGTTCAATACGCTGGTGAATTCCTACGAACGCGAATTGATTGTCGAAGCGCTGAAGCGCCATAACGGCAATATGTCCGCCGCCGCCCGCGAACTGGACCTGTCACCCCGGGTGATTCATTATAAAATCGGACGCCTCGGGATTACCCCCGAATGGTATTCCGACAAAGCAAGGAAGTAAATTTTTATGTACGGGTTTTATCGCATGGCGGCAATCGTGCCGGTGTTGAAAGTCGGCGATATCGGATTCAACAGCCGCATTCTGCTTAAAGAATATGACGCCGCCTGCCGGGCCGGAGCCGCGGTGGCGATATTTCCCGAATTGTCCCTGACCGGTTACAGTTGCGGCGACCTGTTTTTTCAGGAGCAACTTTTGTTGACCGCCGAGAAGGCCGGGGCCGAATTGGCGCGCCAGTCGCGCGAAACCGTCCTGATCTTCGGTATGCCCCTGCGTTACCGCGATGCCATCCACAATGTGGCGGTGGTGGCGCACCGGGGAAAAATTCGCGGGATCGTGCCGAAATCGCTGTTGCCGAATTACCGGGAATTTTACGAAAAACGCCAATTCACCTCGGGCATGAACATCCGCAACACGGAAATCGCAATCGACGGCGAAAAAGCGCCGTTTGGCGTGGACCTGATTTTTTCCGCCGGCGCCAATTTCACGCTGGGCGTGGAAATCTGTGAAGACCTCTGGGGCGTCATTCCGCCGAGCTCGAAACTGGCCCTCGGCGGCGCGAAAATCATCTGCAATCTCTCCGCCGGGACCGGTCTGGCGGGCAAGGCGGATTACCGCCGCGAACTGGTGCGTCAGCAAAGCGCGCGCTGTCTGGCGGCTTACATGCTGGCTTCGGCGGGCGTGCACGAATCGACCACTGATTGTGTGTTCAGCGGCCATGCATTGATCGCGGATAACGGGCGGCTGGCGGCCGAAAACCGTCGTTTCAGCCGCAAAACCACCATGATTCTGGCCGATGTCGACTTGAAGCGCCTGCGCAATGCGCGTTATTCGGACAGTTCGTTCAACGACATCAAATGCGATGTGGTTTTCCGTGATATCCGTCTTGAGGATGTACCGGCTTCGCCTGACCTCGAATACGCTTACCTTCCCGCGCATCCGTTCGTGCCGGAGGATCTGGAGCACCGCCGCGAACGCTGTCAGGAAATCTTGAATATTCAGGCCGCCGCGCTTGCCAAACGCCTCGAACATACCAACTCCAAAACCATGGTGGTGGGAATTTCCGGCGGGCTCGATTCGACGCTGGCGCTGTTGGTCTGCGTGGAGGTGTGCAAGTTGTTGAACCGTCCGCATTCCGACATCATGGCGGTGACCATGCCCGGCTTCGGCACCACCGGCCGCACCTACAACAATGCCGTGAAACTGAGCGGTCTGCTTGGCGCTGAACTTCGGGAAATCGATATCAAAGCAAGTTCCATGCAGCACTTTCAAGACATCGGACACGATCCGGCGATTATCGACACCACTTACGAGAATGCCCAGGCGCGCGAACGCACCCGCATCCTGATGAACCTGGCCAATAAACACGGCGGGCTGGTGATCGGCACTGGAGACCTTTCCGAAATCGCCCTCGGCTGGAGCACATTCAACGGCGACCACATGTCGATGTATTCCGTGAATTGCTCGATTCCGAAAACCCTGATTCGTTTCCTGATCAACAATATCGCCGAGGAGACCGGCGGCGAAATGGCCGAAGTCCTTTACGACATTACCGACACTCCGGTCAGCCCGGAACTCCTGCCTCCGGCGGAGGACGGCACGATTCAGCAGACCACCGAAACGCTGATCGGTCCTTATGAACTTCACGATTTCTTCCTGTATCATTTTATCAAATACGGCGCGGAACCGGCCAAACTTCTTTATCTGGCGGGCCATGCGTTCGGCGAAACTTATTCGCCGGAAGTCATCGAAAAATGGTTGAAGGTTTTCCTGCGTCGTTTCTTCCAGCAGCAGTTCAAGCGCAATTGCATGCCGGACGGGCCGAAAGTCGGGACGATCGCTCTGTCGCCGCGCGGAGACTGGCGGATGCCGTCCGACGCTTCCGGCGCCGAATGGCTGAACCTGTTCAATTGAAATGCCATTCGGTATCGGTATCGTAACAGCCGGTTTGAAATGAAAAAGGCGATGATTGAAAATGCCGACGATAGCACGTAAAAAATATGACTTGACTTTCCAGCGCAATCCGAATTTTCCGATTCGGATTTTTCGTGAAAATCAAAACAAGACGGAACCGCACTCGCATGAATTCACGGAGTGGATTTTTATCACGTCCGGGGAAGCCGATCACTATACCGAATTATCCGGATGCGAACCGATTCGGCGCGGCAGTGTCCTGATGATTCCCCCCGGCGGAGTCCATGCTTATTTGGAATGCCGGGATTTGAGATTGATCAATCTGCTTTTCGAACCGAAACGGTTGCCGCTGCCATTGATGGAACTCTATAACCATCCCGGTTACAAACAGATGTTCCTGCCGGATCATGAACATTTCAAGGCCGGACATGGATATCCCAACTTGACCTTGCGGGAGGAAGAGTTCAAGGAACTCGAAGACCTCCTGGAGCATTTCCTCAAAACGG
>CALABZ010000182.1 GCA_937888615.1 uncultured Lentisphaeria bacterium
ATACTTCCGCTTCGGGACAGGCGGTGCTCTGCGAACAGGAAGTATTCGCGCCGCCGGACGGGGCGGAGGAATTTTTCCATTCCACACAGGGTTATGCCTTTCGGTTGCAGGAAAACCTGCAACTAAACGCGCAAATGCTCGACCGGTGGGAAACACTTTCGCTGGGCGAACGCAAAAAAATTCAAATTGCCGTCGCGCTATGGCAACAGCCGGATATTTTATGCATTGACGAGCCCACCAACCATCTGGACGCCTCGGGCCGTGAACTTCTTCGCCGCGAGCTGGCGAATTTCCGCGGCATCGGCGTACTGGTCAGCCACGACCGGGAACTGTTGGACATGCTGTGCGTCCAATGTTTGTTTCTGGAAAAGGGCAAGGCGATACCGCGCCCGGGCGGCGTAACTGCCGGAATCGCGGCGCAGGAAGCAGAGCTCGATCAACAACTGGCACTCCAGCAAAATCTAAAAAAAGAACTCAAACGCAATAAACAGGAATTGCAGCGCCGCCGGGAAAAAGAACAAAAATCACGCAATGCCGACTGCAAGCGCAAGCTCGACCGCCACGATCACGACGGCAAAAGCCGCATCGACGCCGCCCGGGTTTCCGGGCGTGACCGCACCGCCGGCGACCTGGCCACAAAACAACTCAAAACCGTCGAACGGGCGGGAATGCAGTTCGCCGAACAAGGCAACATCAAAAAACCGCAATACGGCCTGAAAATACCCTATGGCTGTTACTCAACCCGAAATCTGCTCCTTGACCGTCCATCCGACACTCTGGCGCTGGGTGAAATGCGTACGCTGAACCTGCCTCCCTTGACCATCGGCAATCGCGACCGCATCGCATTGACCGGCGACAACGGCAGCGGCAAAAGCACCTTGCTGCGCCGCCTTTTGCCGGAACTCAAACTTGATCCCGTGGAATATTTGTATATGCCGCAGGAACTGGATGCGGCCATGACCGCAGAAATTCACGCCGCGCTCTGCGAACTCGGACGCGATGATTTCAGCAAGGTAATGAATGTAGTCGCTTCGCTGGGGTCGCGCCCGGAACGGGTGTTGGATTCGTCCGTATGCAGTCCCGGTGAATGGCGCAAGCTCTTTTTCGGGCTTGGCGTGTTGAGTCCGGTGAAGCTGATTATTCTGGACGAGCCGACCAACCATCTGGACCTGCCGTCCATTCGCTGCCTGGAGTCGGCGTTGACGGAATGCGAAGGCGCCCTGCTCCTCATCAGTCACGACCGAATATTTCTGGAGAAAACGTGTTCCATTCACTGGCACATCGCCAACGATTCGCTGGAAAAAATCTTTTTCCCCTAATTACCTCATTCACGCCTGGAACCGGAAAACAACCGCCTCGCGGGTTTGTTCCGTAACCGGGGCGAAATTTGAACGCCGGAGGCCGGGAACCCAGACGATTTCGCCGTTCGGAATCCGCAACAGCCGCAGGAAATATTTTTCCCGTGCCGAAAGTTTGGCGTCAAGGATTAATTTTTGCAGCTTTTTCGGACTCCGGGCCCTGAATGGAATCATGACATCACCCGGTGCGGGCGCGGCGATTTCCAGCACATCCGGCAACAGCGCCGCGTCGAAAACGGCGGCGTCTTTCCCTTCCGGCATGGCAGCGACCGGCTCAACCCGGAAATACAGAAATTCCGGGGTTTCGCGCCAATTCCAGGAGCAAGGAACAAAGGCGGGCAGCTCACGGAGTTTCAACCAGACTTCATCGCGGGTAATACAGAGTTCATAAGACGGGTTTACCGCCAGAAGACGCGTCTCGGTGGATTCCGAAAAAATCTCTTCCGTGAAACGTTCGATCAGGTGCCGGTCCGGAATCATCCCGCCGCAGTGATATTCAAACCAGATGCGGAGCAACCGCGGAATCAATGCCGGATGGGTCTTCCGCCAATAATCAACGGCGGTATAGGGGTCAGCCAATGGTCCCGAGGCGACATACGCCTGACTGTCCAGACAGTTGCCGTCGAGCGTCAGCGCTTTGGCGGCATGAAGGAGGCCTTCGCGGGCGGGAGGGAATCCGGCGTACCATTCCGCCAGCATTTTGCGCAGGAAATTGCGTTGATACGATTCGTCGCTGTTGGTGCAATCGGTCCGCCAGTCGGTGACGCCGGATTCGATCAGGAACTGTTCGAGTTCCTCGCGGCGTTTGTCCAGCAATGGACGCATAAATACCAGATTGCCGAATTGCGACAGATGATCCATGCTTCCCGCGCCGGAAGCGTTCGAACCGCGCGCCAGGCGGATCAACATATTTTCGACCCGGTCGTCGGCATGGTGTCCGAGCAGGATAATGATCGGTTTGCCGCCGGAAAGGTTGCGCCAGGCTTCGTGGCGGAGGCGGCGGGCGGCGGCTTCGAGATTCTCGCCGGGTTTCATGTTGGCGGGGACATCAAGCGCTATTTCGTGGTATTGGATATGACGGGCGGCGCAGAATTCCCGGCACCAGGCGGCGTCGGCGCGCGATTCGGCCCCCCGGATGCCGTGTTCGAAATGCACGGCGCAGATATTGAGGTCGTTTTGCAGGGCGAGAAGCAACAGGGCGGTACTGTCCGCACCGCCGCTGAAGCTGACATAAACCCTGTCCGGTTTTTTATCGAAATCGATTTTTATCTTCATTTCTGAATTGCATTATTGTTGTTCGCGTTATACTATATATGGTGTCAAGGATATTTACAAAAAGGAATGAATGATATGTTCAGAGTTGTTGCCGCTACTTCCAACAAGCACAAGCTTGATGAATTCAAGAAAATGCTGAAAGACCAGAACGCCGAGATCGTCGGCCTCGACAGCTATCCCGATATGCCGCCCATCGAAGAAACCGGCAAGACATTCCGGGAAAACGCCGAGATCAAAGCGCTGGCCGCCCATGAATATTGCGACGCTCCCGCTTTCGCGGACGACTCGGGACTTGAAATCGAGGCCTTGAATGGCGCACCCGGCATCTATTCGGCACGTTACGCCGATACCCCGGAAGCGCGGATTGAGCGTGTTCTAAAGGAAATGGAAGGGAAGACCAATCGCAACGCCCGTTTCGTTTGTGTACTTTCCATCGCCGGCAACGGCGAAATCATTGAATCGTTCGAAGGCGAAGTACGCGGCAAAATCATCGACGCGCCGCGCGGTACCGGCGGTTTCGGCTACGATCCGATTTTCGTGCCGGACGGCTATGACCAGACCTTCGCCGAGATGCCCGAAGAGTTGAAAAACCAGATCAGTCACCGCGCCCGTGCCTGTCAAGCAGCAATGGAGTTTATCGAAGATGAAATGTCAATCCTGGATGACGAATTCTAAATTTCTGCTGGTCCTCTTCCTGCTTGCGCTGTCGCCGTTCGCGGCGCTGGCGAAACCGTTGAAAGTGGAGGCCGTTGTGGACTCCTCGCGCGGGGTCCGGGGGCGTGACCCGGAAGTAGCCCGGTGCAACGTCCGTTTCACCGCCGAACGGCGGGAAAAGGGCATCTGGCTGATCAAAGCGCTCTCCGGCACCTGGAACGGAAGCGAAATTCATACAGAGAACTATGAATTCAATTCGCAGGCAGCCGGCAAAGAACCCCTCGACCGTGCCCTGTCCATGTTGATTCCCTACGTCGCGGAATCTCCACGGAGCATCCGAATTCCCCGCAGGCCGGGACCTCTCAGCAAGGAATATCTGCACGAACTGCTTCGCAAACATGGTTTCGACGTCGAAAAAATGAACCTGAATGGATTTCTGGACCGGGATCCGGGAAATCTGATATTGACCATCAAAGGCGCGGGGGACGGTCAGCGGATTGATTACAGGCTGCGTCTGGATACCGGTTACGGTTCGAAAGAGATTATATTCGACTATAAGATCAACGCCAAAATGCCTGAAAACGACCCCCTGGCCGCCGGGCTTGTCATCGAAAGTTCCGGCAAAGGGACGATCAAAGTCCGCGGTTATCCGGCTGACTGAGAAATATTTGTTCATCCATAGACCGATGATCGTTCTTGCCGCGCGGTACTATATTATAAAGAAATACAAAATTTTCAGGAAAATTCACGTTTGGGGTATTGACAAAATCAGTGCAAACGTTTATACTTATTCTATGCAAACGTTTATAGTAAAGTTCAAAAAGGAACTCGACGGTTATGGCGGTAACAATATTAGACATCGCAAAAGTATCCGGCAAAAGCTATCCCACGGTCAGCCGCGCCCTGAATGACAACCCCAAAATCAGCCTGAAAACCCGGAAGCACATTCGAGAAATCGCGGATGAACTCGGTTATCGCCCGTCCCTTGCGGGAAAAACGCTTAAAAGCGGAAAAACCAATATCTTATCGGTCATCGTGCCCGACCTGGCGGACCCTTTTTATTCGGAATTCATTTCCCAGTTCCGGCGGAACGGGGCTCAGCATGGATTTGATACGGTCGTTTATGATTATGAACTGGACCCGAAACATGAACAACAGTGTCTTGAGCGCATTTTATCGGGTTATTGTGACGGCGCGGTGGCGTTTATTTCCGGTTTTGCCCACACCGGGGAAATCGTCCGGAAACTCTGGAATGCCAGAATCCCCCTGGCCGCGGTCGGTGCGCCCCACGAATTCGATAAAGGCCTGAAATATGATTTGATCACCTCGAAATATGAGGTTTCGTTATCGCAAATACTGGGAATCATGAAGCAGCAGAAGCGTAAGAGAGTTGTTTTCGCCGCCAGCAAAATTACCGATCGGGCGGCTGTTTTTCTGAACAGGATATTGAAGGATAAATTTCAGGCGGCGGGTTTCGGTTTCGGGGTAGATAATTTTGTCCAGCTCCCGAAAAGCTTCGGGAATCAGGCGGAGGACGGATTGCAGTTGGGGCGAAAGATTTTTGCCGAATCGCCGGAGGCGGATGTGGTTATCGTATGGAACAGTTTTCAGGCATACGGCTTGATTCTGGCGGCCCGGGAGGCGGGAAAAAGGATTCCGGATGATGTTGCCGTGGTTGTCCGGGATAACACCTGGGTCAGCAAATACGCGACGGTTCCGCTTTTTTCCATCGATCAACGCCTGGACTTGATGGCGCAGGAGTGTTTCAAACGGATCGCGAAGCGGCTGGAATCGGAGCAATGGGAAGAGCCGGTGAGAATCGAAATCGACAGTGAAACGATTTGTCCTGAAAGCTTAAAGAATTTCAAATAAACCGTTAAAAAGAAAAACCTGTTGGCACCGATGTTTCGACGCTGGATAATTCCAGTTCAAAGGAGGAACATGTTTCATGGATCAGCCGGAATCATGATGGTCATGCCCCCATCTTCATCCGCATCGGGACACATGGCTATATGTCGACGTCGGAGATAAACAGCCGTCAAAAAAAAGAAACGTGTTTACCTCGGCACGTTAAATCATATACATCCAGGCGGACAACAATCTGGAACCGATTTTCAGAGCCATAGTTTTACACAATAAGGAGTTTTTTTCATGCCAATTTACTGCAAATTTTTGTACATCGTCATTTCCCTTGTTTTGGTTGATTTCCATGCCAATGCGGGTCAGATTGCGATCAGCAAAAATCCATCAAAGTTCGAGAAAACAGCTGCGGACGAACTAAAATATTTCCTTAATCAAATAGGGAACTCAGAATACAAAATAATTTTGGAAACAGATGTTTCCGGTGAAAATATCATCTATCTGGGGCAAACAGAATTTGCCAAAAAGAATCGAATAGATTTTGCTTCATTCGACAAAGAAGAGTGGATTTTAAAGACCATCAATGGCAACCTGGTTATTTCCGGGGGTCGGCCGGTTGGCACACTTTACGGGGTCTACGCATTGCTTGAGAAACTTGGCTGTTACTTCTTAACCATGGATCAAAACGTAATACCGACCGTCAAATCGTTATCGTTGCCCATATTAAATGAACGGAAAAAACCTTTTTTCGCAGGCCGTAATATCTACGACAATTATCCACGTATGCTGGAAAAACGTAGTCTTTCAACAGAGAATTACTGGAAGTTTCGTTTACGAAGCCGGGCAAATGGCGGTCAAGGACGGCGTCCCGCCGTGATATATACCGGAGATATGTTTCGCCTCAGCAACGCCATTCCGAACTGCCATAACTTCTACCAATATGTGGAGCCAGAGAAATATTTTAAAACTCATCCTGAATATTTCAGCATGAATGAACTTGGCGAACGTTTTGTAAAAATGCCTGGAGGCAGTCAATTATGTCTCACCAACCCGGACATTATCAAAATTACATTGGCGTCATTGCGGAAAATTATTCATCAAGACCGTGAGTCCCTGCCACGGGATGAATGGCCTGTCGTTTATGATATTTCAGCTATGGATTCTTCTAAATTCATGTGTTTATGTCCAAATTGCAAGGCGGTTACCACCCAAGAGGGAAGTGAAGCCGGCCTGGTATTGCGTTATATAAACGCGGTGGCCGCTGCCATTGCGAAGGAATATCCGGAAATAATGATCAGAACCTTTGCTTATTCATCCGCCGAATTGGCACCAAAGCTCACCCGCCCGACTTCCAATGTAATTATTCAATATTGCGACCTTTATTCCTGGAGTGATTGTTATCGTCCATTGACTCATCCGGTAAATGCGGAACAACTGAAAAAATTAGAAGACTGGAACAAATTGAATTGTAAACTGGCCTTATGGGATTACTGGAATATGGGAATACCTTCTTCCTTTGATCCGCCACGTCCTGAGGTAGTGGTTGATGCGATCCAACCGGATTTTCAGCTTTTCGGCAAACTGGGTATTGTTTCCCTCTTCCTGGAAGCAGAAAAACACTTCATAACTCCGCAAAACTTTATAGATCTCGAATATTTCCTTGCGTATCAATTGATGGTTGATCCTGAACGCGATGTGGAATCGCTGATAAATATTTATATGGATAACTACTATGGGAAAGCCGCCCCGTTGATGAAAAAATATCTGCAGATGTTGCGGAATGGTGTCCGTAAATATCCGAACGCACAATTTACCATGCGCGTGTCAAGCTGGGATTATATGACGCCAAAGTTTATGTTGGACACCTACAAGCTGCTTCATGAGGCGGAAAACACAGTAAAGGACAATGATATCTATCGCCAACGGGTACGGGAAGAACTAATCGCACCTCTATGGACAACTCTTTATTTTCGCAATTATTTTAAAGATTACTTCATGAAAAATAAAATCGCGTTCCCTTCTCTTGAGGAAGAGTGCCGCCAGCTTGTGCTTGAGTTCATGAACAAGTATAACCCAAAAAATATTCAGGCGGATATAAAAGAGTTTGAAACGTATTTCAGTGTGTTGACCGCCAATTTACCGCGCCCTGAACGCTTCAGGAATCTTCCCGAGAATGCGGTAAAGGTTTTTGGTTATCCGCACTGCGGACTGCATACTTCAAGGTTTCATAGTTATATACGGGAAGACTCAGAATCGCCTACAGGGCATACATACAGTTCTGAACACCCCGACTCTAAAATGCACGGCAAAGATGCTCGGCAGAAGAATCTTATGGCTGCCACTTTTGGTATTTATAAATATGGCAAGGACCAAAAAACAATCCAAATAACAGAGTTTCCAAGTGATGAAAAATACCATTGGTACAAAATACCGAGATTTGAAATCGGCAGCAAAACCATGTTTTGGGGACATTTTTGGTTCATTCAGTATGACATTTCTTCGGCTTATGCCAATGCTGATGGCTTGAAAGACGGCAATGTATGGGATATCTGGTTCTCTGCCAAATTCACTGGCCCTGCCTATGTTAAAGGCTCTAAAAAGAAAAATGCCGTTTGCGTTGATATGGTGGTTCTGACAAAACCTTAATCATATTTTATAATCCCGACAAATAATTATCTTTATGACAAAACAAATTTTTCTTTACCGAACGGAGGTAGAATATTAAAATAACCAGAGTTAGACCGTAAAGCATAATTAAAGTATGAACAGCTTGAAAAGTAGTTTCCCAGAAGCAACTTATATTAAAAAAGGAAAAAGCAGATGAAAAAGCAAAGTAAAACTTTCACACTCATTGAACTCCTCGTTGTAATCGCCATCATAGCAATCCTTGCCAGCATGCTCCTTCCTGCGCTGAATAAAGCGCGGGATAAAGCTAAGGTAATTAAATGCACAAGCAATTTGAAACAATTGGGAACAGGCATGGAACTTTATTATGCGGACTACAATGGCCATTTCCCGCTATATCAGCTTTATGTATCATCCACGCGAGGAGGTTCAGTAGGAGAGGCCCGATGGCAGCTCTTCTTTGCGGATACTTATCTCAAGATCAATATTTATACCAACGATCCACCAACAAATACCATTTTCTGTTGTCCATCTTTAACCAGACAAGATTTATTTTACGAAAACCCGTGGAATTCCAATGACTCTGCCAGGCTCCTTTCCAGTTATGGGAAAAATTATCATTTGGGCGGCGCCGCTGCGCGTCCCGGCGGTACTGTCGATTATGACAAGGGCAGTGTCCATCCTTTGCTGAGTCAATTGAAGAAGCCTTCGCAAACCATGTTGATGATGGACTACAAAAACAACAGCATTGTTACCAGATGGGATGCGGCAGCCTTCAATACCGATGCTACAAAATGGTGGCATAATAATGCAATGAATTGCTTATATGCGGACGGGCATGTAGCAATATTACAGAGACCTATGCCGCAACCTTACGTCAGTCCATTCTGGTTTCCCCTGTAAGATTTATGCTGCAAATAACGGGGGATACATAAAGCAGAATTATCCCCCGTCGATATGATCGAAAATAAATGAAACTCCCCTGAATCCGTTAAAGAATAGACATCCTCGCAAGTTGAGCAAGAGAATATATGAATGAATATGATTTTCGCCCTATTCCGTTTTATTTTGTGAATACGACCGATCCCCGGGATTTGAGCCGGGACGCGATTATGAAATCCATGAGAAAATTAAAACGGAACGGATTCGGCGGCTGTATCGTCTTCAATAAACCCCCGGATGGATTTTCGCAGCAAGAGTACCTCTCCGATAAATGGTTCGAAATGATCGAGAATTTCGCCCTCGCCGGACGGGCCCTGAAAATTCAGATCTGGATAAACGACGGTTTTGATTTCCCGCCGGGCGACGCCGGCGGTCGAATTCAAAAACTGGACCCCTCGCTGAAGCAGCAGCGATTGGTCGCCATCGGCGAAAACGGTTTCGAGATCAGGGAGGAAGAATGGGGGTTCCCCGCTTTCGAAGAACCGGAAAGCTCTAAACTCTTTATCGCACTGGTCTATGAAGAATATTATAAACGCCTCGGACAATACTTCAACAACGGCATCACCGGCTTTTTTTCCGATACCGACTGCCGGAGAATCAACGCGCACATGCTGGATAAGCTCGACGGCAAACCTTATTTCCCCTGGTCGCGGAATTTCGCCGCCGAATTCGAGAAGGAATACGCTTACCGCATCGAACCGCACCTGGCGGACATCGTCCACGAATGCGCCGGGCCGACCGTCAAACGCGATTACTGGAGTCTCGCCGGAAAACTTTATTCGCGTTGGTTCTGTAATAATTATCATTGGTGCCGCGAACATGGCGTGCTCTATTCGTTTCATAGTTCGGATACCGGCCCGTTTGCGCTGAAAGATTGTCCCCGCAGTTCGATCTTCGCCGAAGGCGCATTTCTGCAACAGGCCGCTTGTTGCGACTACCCCGGTACCGACCACGAACTGCTGGCGCTGGACGGCGGCACCCATTTTGATTCCAGATTTTATGTCGCGTCCGCGTCCTGGGGCGGTGGCGGCGCCAACGCGCGAACCCCGGATTTCAATGTTACGTGCCGGGACTTGCGGGCAAAATATACGTCGTCCGCCGCGTATCTGTATAAACGCGAAAAAGTCCTGTGCGAAGCGTTTGCCGCCACCAACTGGGGCGCCACCCATCAGGATTTGCGGCGCATCGCCGCCTGGCAGATCATGCAGGGGATTAATTTTTTCGTACCGCACGCCGTCCATCACAAGTTCCACGGTTCGACCCGCTATTTCGCGCCGCCCGAATTCATGTCCGGAAGCCTCCGCCGCGGCCTGCGGGAATTCAACGACGAGTTGACGCGCTTGTGCTTCGTGGCCTCGCAGGGCGAACTGGCCGACCCGGTCGCGGTGCTTGACCCCACGGAAAACGTCTGGCGCGGGGAGGAACATACCCTGTTCGATCTGTGCGATAAACTAAACCGGATGCCGGTCAACTACATTATCGCGGATCAAAACGCCCTGTTCAAAGAACCGGGCCGTTTCAAATACCTGATCCTGCCGGGAGTCGAGCCGGACGCCGCCCTGTGCCAACTCATGAAGGAAAACGGCTGTACGATCCTGAACGCCAATGAACTGAAAAAACTGCCCCTGCCGGACATCGCTTTCGACGGCGGCGAAATACATTACATGCGGCGGCGTCTGGCGGACGGTACGGAAATGTTGCTTGCCGCCAATATCTGGAACGATCGCCCCCTGATCGGAACCTTGCATTTCGCGGGAAAATGCTTCCGCGTCGAGTTGGCCCCCGGAGAAATCGCCGTGTTCAACGGTCCGTGGGAAAATTTCCACCCGGCGGATTGCCCGTTCCCCCGCCTCAAGCTGACCGAGTTCAATGGCCTCAAATGGGGAAGCTGCAATATCATACCGTTGCCGGTCCCGGAACGGTTCAAGCTCCATAATGCGCAGAAGCTCCGCCGGGTCTATTTCCTGATCCCCCGGGATGCAACATTATTTCTGGACGAGCAGGAATTGAAAGACGGGAAAATCATTGAATTCCTCGGCGAAGAATACCGGAAAACCGTCTTGAACAATTTAAGCGGCGGAACGCACCTGTTGGAGGCGACTTATAGCGGCAACGGCCGCACGATGGCGTATCTCTGCGGAAATTTTGCGGTCGAAACGAAAAGCGGGCAGGAATTTTTCCGGAAACACATGGCGTATTATAATTTTGAACTCTACCTGCCCGAGAACCCGGAAATATTTCTCACGCCGCGTTCCCGCGCCCCGCAACCGGGAGACTGGAGCCGGCAGGGAGCCCCTTTCTATTCGGGCACGGCGACCTATACCGCCAAGATCAGCGATATCCGGGGAAAAACGCGGCTGTCGCTCGGCAAAATCAATGGGGTCTGCTCGGTAAAACTGAACGGCAAACCGCTGGGCAAACGAATCTGGGAACCGTTTGAGTATGATCTTGAATTGCGCCGAGGCGTTAATACGCTGGAAATCACCGTCGCCAACACCTGGGCCAATGTGCTGGACTGTTATCAGGCAGGCGGCGGCCTGCCCGATCAGACATAGCGTCAGTTGACCTGTCCGAATCACATAAAAATCTCCCGATAAAATAGCAAAAACCTCCTGAAAGACCTTTTTTCCGGTCAATCGCACGGTTTTTGCTAAATTTTTTTTTGTCCGGTTGCATTTTAAAGATTTCTCATATAAACTATAAGTAGCTGAGGACCGTCGGTCGTTTTATATGAAGCCTTGAACACGGGAGGAGCCGGAGAATGTTGAAGGGAAATCTGATGGTTGAACTGGTTTTGGATGCCGCGGATATGGTGCATTTAAACCCGGGCGGCGAACTAATTTGATCAATATTATCAAATTCAATCTGCTGGCGTTTTACCTGACGCTGACCAACCGTTGGCTGGCCCCCGCCGAGGTAGCTCGGAGCTATAACGCCGTCGCCCCCACTTACGACGCCGAATGGTCGGTGCTGGTGATATCCGTTACCATTGCCATGCTCGAACGCCTCCCCAGGGTCGTGCCGGACGGCGACTGGGTGGATCTCGGCTGCGGCACGGGGCTCATTACCATGAAACTGCCTCCGAACTCCGTCGGCGTGGATACTTCCACCGCCATGCTGTCCATCGCGGCGCAACGTTGCCCCGATTCCTTTTTCGTTAAAGAGGACATGCTCCGATATCTGCGCAAACAGCCGGGAACATCACTTTCCGGGATTGTGTCCGGGTGGGCGATCGGATATTCGAACCCGGGCGATATCATTGCGGAATCCTCGCGGGTACTGCGCAAAAACGGCATTCTGGCCTTTGTCGTAAGCTACGGCGACACCATGACACCGGTCCTCGAAACTTTTGACCGGTCCCTGCGATTGCACCCGGAAATGCGGTCCCTGGTCCAATGGTCCCATTTTCCGAAAGATCAGGACGATTTATTGAAACATCTGGAGTCCAACGGATTCGAACAAGTATGGCAGGAGGATGGCGAGATCCCGGTGAAACCGCCGGACGGACACCCCCTCAACCTTGACTGGCTGTTAAAAACCGGGGTGCTGGCGGGATTCGACCAGTTGCTTCCGCATTATGAAAAGGATCAAGTTCATTTCAACTTCGACCGCCTGATCGGAAGCGACCCGGTTACACACCGCTATTTCGCGGGTGTTTTCCGCAAGCGCTAGAAAAGAGCGGGCCGGAACCTTTTTTGGCTCCGGCCCGGACACGTGCATTACTTACAGCGAATCAAGTTCAATGACTTTTCCGCCCTGTTCACGGCTCTGGCTGGCCGCTTCGAGGAATGCGATCACTTCGAGGCTTTCGCTGAAATCGATCGGGGATTTGCCGGTCTGGAAGAACGGCACGATTTCCCGGAGCATCAGCGCATAATACGGGACATCGCCCAGCGCCATTGAGCTCTTGTTCGCCTTGTCGGTGGTGATGGTGCATCCGAAGTTATTGCCGCCGAAACGGTTGCCGCGCATGATTCCGACTTTGCCGTCGGCCCAGTCGCCGATTACCACGTCAAATTTTTCATTGCTGATGGCCCGGACCCGGGTACACCCCTTGCCCATGAAGCGGTAAAGCACTTCGGCGGAGTGGATGCCGTACCAGAAATAGTCACGATAATCGGACAGAAGCGCCATCGGACCGAAAGCATCGCAGCAGCCGACGGTCTCGTCGTCGTCTTTCAGGGAATTGATGCCGTTGGCGTAACGGATGGCGGAGGCAGTCATGACCGGAATATTTTTTGCGGCGGCCAGTTCGCCAATCGCTTTGGCGTCGGCATAGTTGCAGGCGAGGGGTTTGTCGATGAAAACCGGCTTGCCGAAACCGGCGAGAATCTTGAATTGTTCGAGATGCTGGGCGCCGTCGACGCTTTCCAGCAGAAACGCATCCATATCGGACATGGCTTCGATGGAATCGACGATTTCAAGACCCGCCGCCTTCATGTCTTCCGTGTACTGGCCGACGCGGTTATAGCTGTTGGAAAACGTCTTGCTGCCGCCCGGAAAAGCCTTGACCACTTTTGCGCCGGACACATGGAATTGGTCGTCGCTGCTGTTCAATAATTTCACAAACGCCGGACAATGCGAAGTATCCAGCCCGATCATACCGATTTTCAATGTGCTCATGATTTGATAAACCTTTGGTTGATTAATAACAAAAAGATAACCGGTTTTTTTCAGAAATCAACCACTTCAATAAAAATAAACCGGTTTTTTTAATCATTAATCCCCGCGAAAATAACGCGCTCTACCGGATCAATCCCCGCCGCAGCCGCCGCCGGAACCTTCCTCAAATTTTTTTCGGATACAACCGAGAATGGTGACGGCATGCTGTTCGGCAATACGGTAATAGACCTCGCGGCTGTCGCGGCGCGCGGCAAGAATTCCGGCGATACGCATTTTGTTGAGGTGCTGGGATACCGCGCCCTGCCGTCCGCCGACGGCTTCGGCGATGTCGCCGGCCTTGCTTTCGCCGTAAAGTTCAAGGTGCTCCAGAATCTGCAGGCGCTGGGGGTGACCGATTATTTTGATCACCTCGGCGACCGCATTAAAAAAATCAGGTGGTAATTTACGGTTTTTCATCATACCATTCTCCTGCTTTGGCGCCGGAAACGATCTTCAACACACCGTCACGGTAAGGGGCGGTGGTGATATACTGCGGCACCGGCCCGGACGGCGTTTTGACGATCAGATACTCAAGCTGTCCGACCCGGCGGACCGCATTTGCCGGGACCGGAACAATTTTTTCAGTACCGACCTCAACCGCGCAGAGGGCAAACATGCCGGGCATGATCTCGGAGGTGTCGCCCAACAGCGCCGCATCAATCGAAAACGTCCGGCTGCCGGGATCGACCGACGGAATGATTTCGGTGATTTTGGCGGTAAGCTCACGGTTGAGCGCCTCGATCCGCACGTTCAGTTTTTCGCCGATTTTCAGGCGGGAAATCAACCCTTCACGGATCGGAATGCGAAGCTGGAGCTTGGACGGATCAAAAAAGGTCAGGACCGGTTTTTCGGGTGTGGCCAGGTCGCCGGGGTCGTTGAAACGCTCAGCCACGATGCCGTCGAACGGCGCACGAAGGTCGGAATACGAGAGGTTGGCGTTGGCATTTTCAAGTACATGGCGAAGCATGGAAACCTCGGCACTAGAGGCATTGTAATTGCTCAGGGCCTGTTCGTAGGCACGGCGGGCGACGACGTTACCCCCCAGTAGTTTTT
>CALABZ010000183.1 GCA_937888615.1 uncultured Lentisphaeria bacterium
CGACTTCTCATCCAGGTTTGGTCGCCGGGAGTTATACTCATTTGGGTTGAACAATTAAAATCAGCTTGTTATTTTTCCATAATTGAAAACGTTTGAAATCACTTCCGTATCCATACGATTTTTTTTCATTTGACCGATTGGTTGGGATTTGCCATCGCCTCCTCCACCGTTACCGGAGGGTTCCCTGATAGATAAGGAACCACGATGGTAGCTCCCAACGGCACCACGGGATTCGCAGACCAGAAACCCGCCTTCCCTCTCTTTACCGTACCGTTCATGCAAACAATCGTGACATTGGCTTGGTCGGCATCATCCTTATACCCTCCTGCTTTTTTGATGTAATAATCGACCTTTTCTCCTTTTTCAAAGGCAATACCGACCGGAGAAATTATCGCGCCTTTCACCATGACAAAGGAATTGGGACGTGGAATTATAATTTTATCGCCCGGCATGATGTTGAAATTACAGGAACTCTGCGTCTCACGCAAAGCCATGGGAAGATCGACGATGGTCAACGAGTCATTCCTGAAAAACTGAGCGCCATCCAGAAATGCGTCATCGCTCACCCCGCCGCATCGCGCAATCAATTCATTGACTTTCTCATATTTCAAATAAGCATAGTTACCGGGATGTTTCACTTCTCCGAGAACCGTCACATAATATTTTTCGTCGGTGTCGCGTGATCCGAAAATATTAATGACGTCTTGATCCTTCAATTCGCAATTGGTCCCAATTTTGATGTTGCTTTCGTTGATCCTATTATCGGAGTCGACGTCGGTTTTCCGGAATATTCTGATTTTCTTCTGGGCGCTGGACAAAACGCCGCCGGCAATACGGATGGCATCATCCAACTTTTCTTCTGGAAGCAGTTCATAGCGTCCGGGACGTCGTATCGAACCTGTTATATTGACATCTTTGTCTCTGAGCCGTACAAAAATGATATCACCGTCATTTAAATATTTAAACTCCAGAGGCATAATCCCCTTTAATAAAAAATCGTACAAGTCAAAAATATAAACCTTGCCGTCAAGTTTCTTCAGTTCGATCCTTCGGATTGAGGCCTGGTTGCGAATCCCGGATTTTCTCAGAATATTAATGATCGACGCACTGATGCCGCTTGTATTGATACTGCCAAGCTTCTTTACTTCGCCAGTGACAAAAACATTAATCCCCGCGGTTTTCCCCAAAGTAATGTCTACCGGAGCTTTCCCGGCTCCAGGGTTTTTCACATCAATGAAAAACGCATAGGTGCAGGCCAGATGATGCAATATTTTCCTCTTCGCTTCCGCATAGGTGAGTCCATTCAGCGAGATTCGCCCGGCTTCAGGAATGATGATAAACCCATCGGCGCTGAGGGGCAAGACGTAATGTAAGTTCAAATCTCCCCAGATATCGACATGAACCTCATCCCGGGGTTTTAAAATATAATCCGGCAACACTCCGCCCAATGCCGAATCGGATTGAGCAACGCTGGAATCAAACAAATCATGCCCGAAAATCTGTTCCGATTTCGTCTCTGAAGCAATGTCCCCGCAACGTATTTGACTCGCGGCGAATAACGTCATCAAGATGCAAATACCTAAACTTATTTTTTTCATAATGCCCCATTCGGCTTTATTGTGTTTACGGAAATTCCCGTTTCAAAATTTTCAAAGAACGCCTGGTACTCATCTGCCGCCATAAGTTCCTCATGTGTCCCGCACAGCGATATTCCCCCTTCTCGCAAGAAGAGTACCTTGTCGGCGGATTTCACCGTATTGAGGCGATGCGCTATGGTGAACAGCGTTTTTCCCCGTACGGCTTCGGGAAGCATGGAACAAACGGAAGACTCCGTCTTGTGATCCAGAGTTGATGTCGGTTCATCCATGATCAGAATGTCCGGCCCCTTACCAGTGCTCTGGCAATTGAGATACGTTGTTTCTGCCCCTCGGAAAGGTTTCCCCCATCCTCCGCCAGGAGAGTATCATATTTCTCTGGAAGGGATTCAATATATGCATGGATGTCGGCGGTTTTGCAAGCCTTTACCACTTCGTCAAACGACGCGTCCTCATTGCCAAGCTTCAAATTATCCAGAATGCTTCCGGAAAGAAGCTCCGTGTGCTGCGCGACAAAACCAATACGCCGCCTTAAATATCTGATATTATACTCCGAAGCGTTTTTCCCGTCAAAAAAAATCGCGCCCGTCCGCGGATTATAAAATCGCATCATCAGGCTTACCAGCGTTGTTTTCCCTGCTCCGCTCTTGCCGATGATCGCCCAGTGTTCGCCGCCGGCCGTATGGAACGATACTCCGTTCAGCACCGGTTTATCGACCTCGTATCCGAAGCTGACATCGTTGAATTCCACTTCTCCGTTCAACGCGGTTACTTTCAACCCGGTTTTTACATTATCTTCAGGAACAGCATCCAGAAGCGCCGTCACTCGTTCCAGCGCCGCCCGGGTACTCTGAAACTGATTGGCGCTCGATGCCAAATATGTCACCGGCCCGTAAACAAACGAAAGATAGGTCAGGAACGCCAGCAAAGACCCCAGCGTCCATTTACCTTCAATCACCCAATAAGCCCCCATGGCAAGCACAAAAAACTTGGCTGCACTCGGCATTGCGGCCATGACATGATGTTGAAGCGAATTGAGAACGGCCTGTTCGTTGAACGCTTGATTATTCTCTGTTATTGCCGTTGCAATATCCGATTCTGCCTTTTTCTCTTTCGAAAATGTCTTGATGAGCCGGATGGAAGAAAACATTTCGTGAAATATGGAATAATATCTGGCGCTTCTCTCCCGGTTGCGATGGCTGATGACATAGTTTCTCCTACCAAAGAAAACGGTAACAAAAAATGGCACCGGCAAAGAAAGCATCACCGGTATGGCCAATCGCCACTCCAAATAAAAGAGAAAAACGACCCCACCGATGAAACGGAAAGATTGCATGACGATTTCGACAACAGTTCCCGAAAAAAACCAGTTTATTCCGCTTATGTCCGAAGTGAATCGGGCCATCAAATACCCTTTATGGATATGGTCAAAAAAGGTTTTCGGCAATGAAAAAACTTTTGCCATCAGGTTCTTCTGAATATTCAATGTTACATCCTGCGTGAACCTGACAGAATAAAAAGTCTGAAGTTGACTCACGGCCGCCGATACCACTGCGATCCCAAGCAGCAACAGGAGCGTCGGTATCAACATCTTGGTTTGCTTATTCAAAACGACATTGTCGATCAAATAACGGTTGATCATCGGCTGAGGATAAGTCAGGACGGAGGTTATCACCAGCAGCCCATAAGCGGCCACACCCATTTTCCAGTTTTTCAGAATGGAAGGGTAAATATGCCTGAGGCTGTCCCGCAGATTTGCATATTTCCGCTCAGGAGAAATCTGATCCTCCGGCAACTGCAGCGAAAATGAATTTTTCAAATACGTAAAATACCGCATCGGTCGACTCCCAAAAACCGTCTTACTCTTGCTCGGATTTGCTGCCGGGACGAATTCTCGATTTCGGGAAAAGGCCGACTTTCAAGGCCTCCTCGCAATACCATTGCGACGCAAAAAGATCTTTGTGCCGATAGTAATTCATTGCCACGCATGAGCCGAGGCATTGGCCATTCATAAGGCAGTCTCCGCAAATGCCGTGCAACTTGGATGGCAGCCCTTCCCGGAGCCCGGACAAAACCGGATTGTTATTCCAAATGTGTTCCAGTTTGGTGTCTTCCGCATGACCGAAAATCAGTTCCGGCACCGTCGCACCGATGCCGCAGAGCGCATATTGACCGTTACCCAACACGCCGATAATGCCGAAAATCCCACATTTTCCGGTTGACTGGGTGCATATCTTATTGAGCGGTCGAAATGCCACCGGATGGGAATAGACGACCCTGATCTTGGCCGACAAAGCCAGAACGTTTTCCACCCAGCTGCCGAATTCGACAAGTTCCTGAATCGGCAACGTCTGCCCGGCATTGTGCATTTGTTCCCCTCGTGCCGTGGGAGCAACAAGATTGAACTTCACCGAGTCCGCATTTTCCCGTTCGGCCAGCCTCACCATATCTTCCATCTGATTCTTGTTGAGATTCATCACGGACATAATGATCTGCGGCCGAATCCCTACCTTAACCAGATTTCTGACTCCGTTCAGCGCCGCCTCGAAGCACCCTGGCACCCCTCTTACCCACTCGTGCGTTTCTGCATTGGTCCCGTCCAGGCTTACTGAAACAAACGGTCGTTTGCATTGTGCGATTTTTTTCGCAATCTCCAGCGTACATGCCACTCCATTCGTTTCCAGGGTCAGCTGTAAATCCTGTTCCCTGATATGGTCAAGTATTTTGCCGATATCCGGATGAATGAGCGGTTCGCCGCCGGTGAGTTTTACCGCCCGCATTCCAAGTTCCTTCCCTTGCCGGACGATATCTTTGAACAACTCAAAGTCCAAAGCCGGCCATTTCGCGTTTTTGTCTTGAAACTTGGGCGCGATCCAGCAATGTCTGCATTTTAGATTGCAGCCTTCGGTAAGATAAAAATAGATCGTATTTAAAAAAAAGCCGCACTGTGGCATTGCTATTTTATTTTCAGTTTTATTTTCAGTTTTATTTTCAGTCATAATGGTACACTATAGGTTATGATTTTAGCGTTTGGGAGGAAGGACCGCGAACCAAATTTCACGTTTCCATTTCTCCTGATTATGATTTCAGTCATGAAATCGCGGGAAGTTTGCCTCCCGCATTAAGAAAGGTTCTATAACAGGCATCGGGCGATGGATTGTTTTCATTGCCTGTCAATGTATAGGCAAGGGCCGGACATCCTCCCCGGCAATATGGGATAAACTTGCAATCGTTGCAAAACGGAAAATCCTTTAGCGAAATATGTTTTCTCGCTCTGAGTCTTTTTAACTCGGAATGATTCTGCCATACTTCTTTCAAGCTGTCCCTGTTGATTCTGCCAAGTTCGATATGCGGAAGTTGTACGCACGGGATCATTACCCCGTCCGCCCTGACCGCCATTTTGCGGAAAACACCATTGCAGCTGCCCAGAAAGCCGCAACCGGAAAATCCTTCTTTGCCATCATCCAATGCGTTCTGCATTTCCACCCAGTCTTTTCCGGAAGCCAACGGCCCTGCCTGCGCATTTATGCGGCCATTATACGTTTTGTTCAGTTCAAGAAGTTTTGCCATCGCAAAAGAGTATTCTCCCACATTGAGCTGAACGGCATCTTTGTTTTCCCGACAAAGCCCCACATAGCCTGCGGAGTTTGTTGAGAACGAGGACAACCCGACATCATCGAGCAACAATCTGCTGATTTCCTCAAGGTGCATGTAGTTGTACTTGTGAATGGTGACCCGTACCGTCGCCGGAATTAGATGCTTGCGCAACACTTTCAGACCGGCAATCGCTTTGACAAAAGATCCATCCCCTCTGAAGATGTCATGTGCTTCCGGTCCGGCGCCGTCGATGGAAACCTGAAAACTATTGCATCTTCCCGTGCTCTTTATAAAATCAGCCAGTTCTTCGGTGACCAGAGTCCCATTGCTGAGGATGGAAAATCGCATTCGGTTGTCATAGATGCCTTGGATCAGTTCCTTCAAATCTTTCCGGATCAGCGGTTCACCTCCGCTGAGGGAGACGTCTTTTACCGCACAATCTTTAAGTTCACGAAAAAAATTCAGCCATTCTTCTGTCGATAAATCAGTATCCGTGTCGCCGGCACCGGTAAAATGATAACAGTAGGAACAGCGCAGATTGCACCGGGTGGTAACATCAATATCCAAGCTTGCCGGGGTATTTTGCACTCTTATATCTGACGGCATTTTAACCCTCTTTGTTAACGCTTTCAAATCCGACCAAGCCCCGTTTCTCCAAGTCCGACAGGAAGTTATTAAGCTGCGCAGGAGCCTCCTCGGGTACCTCGTCGTACTCTTTCAGGATATCTTCCAGAATGTTTTTCAAGGTATGTTTTCCATCCAGTTTTTTCCAGATAAATGAACTGACTGGATTCATCCCAAATGTTTTATTGGCATCCGGGTCAAATAGAACCGCCCAGTCATCAAATTCTTCTCTGAAGACGACCATGGAGTTGGCGATCGGGTACGTTTTGTTTAATTCCATCATTTTTCTCCTCCGTTTATGTTTTTAATTTCAGCTTTTGAGCCATTTCTCGATTTCTGATGATGCTTTTGAAGTCTTATATAGTTTTTTACTGTTTTCATTGGTCAAAATCCCGATGAAAGCTTTCACTGCACGGCTCGATTTTTCGATGATTCTTTGCAGTAGAGACCAGGCAAAATATGCAGTGAATATTTTTTATCATATTTCAAACAAATTTTTCTGGGCGACATGAGATATGTTAACAGCATCCGCGAATTTAAGCCACTGTTTAGCTTATATAATGCGTTAATCGAGCCATATGTTGACATATCGGCATCAATTCGGCTGAACAATTGATTGATCAGCAATTGTTCATATTTCTTGTCAAAATCATCCGGCTTGATTTCACCTAAAACACGATTATGAACATTGACATTCAACAGCTTATGACACAAATGGAGCGCCGAAAAAAGACATTTGGCATTGCCCCATTCATTGGCGGAAGTTGCCAGTGATAAAAGTTTATTCCAATTGACTGCGTTTCTGGAACAGATTTCCTTAATATCATTCAATAACATCAATGACGATACGAATGTATGGTCGCATCCTTTGTGAAAAGAAATATGCAGCAAAAGATCTTCCGGGGAAAGAATTTTCGTTTTCAGATTGCCGATCATCATCGTTTCAGCGCGAGACCAAAGCATTTCCATATTGTGATCATTGCTTTGACTGTTGATATTCCAGTGCAGCTCAATCGCCAAGCCGCCGTCCTTCAGCAAAGGAGGAAAATGTTTATTGCTGCCCGACTGGGAGTCATGATTATTGGGTTTTGACGAGATGTATCCGGCTCCGATAAGCAGTTCGTATGCCTTCTCGAAGTCTGATTTTTCAATGAGTACATCAATGTCGGACATCCACCGTAACGCCGAGTTGGAATAGAACTTCTCGGCCAAATGCGAACCCTTGAGCAGAATATGCTCAATCCCATGGGCATTGAAGATCCGAATCATTTCATTCAACTGAGCCTTTCGCCTCAGGTCATTGCCAGAAAAACGAAGGTAATCATTTCTCAAAACCATTTCCATTTCCGCCGGAAAGACGAGTTGATGATTTTTAAGTTTATAGAATAACAGTGAAAGCAAGTGATTATCGCAAGCAATCCCATAAATCAAATGCCATTCATCCATTGACATTTTCTCAATATCACGCTTGCATGTCCCGGAGAGATGGTCACGGAGTATCAGACAAAAGTTGTTTTGTATTTGATCTATCATTCAGCCCCCATTGCCCCTTCCCATGTCGGCCGGCTTCCGTGTTTCATGATAACGGCCCAAATCAAGCTCCCGCTCAATCTCTTCCCAGAAGGTCCCGGTCAAACTGATGTGAAGAATGTATGACGGTATCATTCCGGACAATGTGCAAATATCATCAAACCGTTTCAGATGCAGTGCACGGATTTTTTCTGCCGGCATCCCTTGTTCCATAGACATGGATGCCTGTTTTGCCGCCTCCATGAGCATGCTGACCGCATGTCCGGAACCGATTTTTTCCACTCTGTCTTCTAATGAACGTGCAAGAAAGAAGATGCCTTTGAGCAAAACGGAATGTTGCACATCCCATGTGCCGCCGGGACCATCAATGAAGCTGCTCCAAGTCGGCCAAGGGTGCGCCCGGTAGTGACCAAAGGCATCACGCACTACCAGTGTCGTATCATCGCACAGGGAATGCCAGGGTGCGGGAAAACGATTGCTGGCGGTAGTCTTTCCAGTCCCCCCGGGAGCCGCCAATATCACGCCCGAACCATCCCGTTCGGCAAGTGCGCCGTGAATAAGAAATCCGCCGTTCGCTTGAACTTTGCGCGCAAATATCAGTGACAATTTCACCAGGTTAATATAATGCCCGCCCCAGTGACTGCATGGACATAGCACACTGACAAAACAATTCTTCATTTTTTCCACCAGTGGAACAAAACAATCTTCTATGGATAAAGGCGTTGCAACCTCGACGGAAAGCCGGTAATGGTTGTCTGAGATAGAATGATCGGTTCCCGTGGATGTCCTGCTCAATTGCATCACGGATCCCAATTTCGCGACGATTGAGGCGGCCTCCTGATTCCCGACCGCAATACTCCAGTGACTTCCATCGGCTAAAATAAGATCATACCCTGCGATTTGTGGCTGTTCGGTATTGACGGGTTGCCGCGGTTCGGTCAACGCATGATCATTTGATCGGACATCCTGAGGGGTCGGCAGCGTTCTTATATCCACAAACAATTTAAATGGCCGCCGAATATTCCATTGCTGCTTCCTGTCATCGTATTGTCCGATCATGCGTCGGCCCGACATAAGTTGAAGCCGGTCTGTACCCGAAACATTAAAAACGACGACACGCGGCCGAACAGAATCCGGCAATATCCAAGAAAACAGCTGCCGTCGGGCAAGAGTCTGATAGATTGGGCTTATCATGGGGAAAACGCGGTGTCCAAGTGCTTGTCTCCCGCGCACCCAGTGACCGGTCAAACGTCCTTGCCACCCGCCGCCGATTTTACGCCGCTTCCTGCCGCCGCGCCAAACAGCCACCACCTGACCTTTGATGTCCCCGGAATTCAACCGAAAGGGGTCTTCACGGTTGCTGTTGTCTCCTCGTGTGAATATTCCAGTCGGCGTCACCCGTGTCATACGGTGAACGACAAACCGATCAGCCCCGGGAACCTGGAAAAAAACCACATCCCCGACACGCAAAGACCGGTCGCAATAAGGCCTAACCTCAATCACTTCCGGCTCATGTAGAATCGGATTCATGCTGATGCCGACATAGATGGCAAAAAATGGAACCGGAGTATCTTGTTGGTGGCTTTGTGCTTTGGCGGCAGGAGTGGCACCGAGGAGAAAACGAGACGATAATTCCATTGCCATGCACCTTACCTTTCGAATTTTAACCGGCGAAATTAAATTCATCATTTTTACTGGAACACGTGTTCGCGGATGACGGCTTTTCGCATTATCGCTTCGACAAGAAAGCAACGCGGAGGGCGCAACCCGGCCCACTTGAATACACATGCTGATGACGGGGTGAAACCATCACGAAGAACGGCTCTTCTGAAGTCATGATTTCAGAAAAGCACGTGATGAAATCGTTCCTGGCGCGCCAGACGCAAAACGTCATCCGATGCGATACCGCCGCATAATCAAGGATTAAGCACCGGGAGAAATACCGGCGGTACACGCTCCGGTCACGGCAGTGCTGCCGGCGGTACAGGCCGTATAAGCGGAATTACCCTCAGTGCAATACAGGGTTTCCGCGGTGATCCCCTGGCTGCAATATGCTTGCGCAGTGGTTCCTACCGAGGTGCAATCTCCGGGGTTGGCATTGCTCCCGGAGGCGCAGCTTGCGCCTGCGCCTTTTCCCATCTCGCCCAAGGGCGCAAGAGCTGGAACTACATACTTTGATTTCCGTTTGGCATTTTGACTAGACATCTGCATACCTCTTTCAGTAAAGTTTTTTTGTTCTTCTACTCACGATGTTTCACTTAAACCAAGTGGAACATTTCCTACCGGCAGGAAGCCCCAAAAGTGTCACGTTTTACAGCATTCCCACACGAGCGAAACAATGATCGCCGGACTGGCCGATTATCACTCCACAACTTAAATCTCGTCGTCCTAAAGGGGAAATGTGCACTTACCACGATTGATTTTTACACGAATAAGAAACCCCGTGATTAATGTACAGTCCCTAGATATAAAGGTTATTTTTGTACGGCCCATAAGCACACATCAATTGACAACACAACCTAAAGAGCCGTAATTCGGCTGCCCTTCATGGTACCGGAAGTATTCTGGTCGGTCGTATACACGCCTTCAAATTCATTGTCGTTGCTCAGCGTCGCATTCAACTGATAGCTGCGTTTGCCGTCGTTGCGCTTTCCGGTGAGCGTGAATTTTGAACTTTCCACCACCCCGGTGACGGTAAATTCACCGAAGGCGTCATTGGAGTCTCCGTTCAAGGCGTAGTTTTGCTGGACCAGCTTCATCGACCCGGTCTGGACGCCATCCCGCCCGGTCTCTTCGAAGGTGTAATTCCACGTTCCGGACAAATTGCACTGTTTCGGCGCCGAGGTACATCCGGAAATAAATCCGGTGATCGTCAGCAGCATCGCAAGCATCGCTATTTTTTTCATGATCATCTTCTTTGTTCTGAAATCTGGCTATTGACGGCAAGGAGCGTTACAGCCCCCAGTTGACGAAAATCATCACCGGCGCAAACTCGTTCGGGAAATTGGAAAACCATTTCCGGTTCGACTGAATGATGTTGATAAGCCCGATCTGAAAACCGGAGTCGGTGGTGTCAACATAGTTGACGAAACCGAACTGCAACCCCATAAGCCGCTTCGACACGTTCACCACGCCGGTGGTGAGGCCGGTCATCAGGCCGCCTGCGTAGTTGATGAATCCGCCGTCCCAGCCGAGGGAGTCGTTCGCCGTATAATTGATCGGCGCCCACTGCACTCCTTTATAGTTGTCGGCATAATTGAGCAGGAAAGCCCAATCCAGACCGGCGCTGTTGCTGACGGATCCGTTGACAATACCAAACGCCAGCGACGTCTGCGGGTTCTCTCCCCAGATACTGAGGGTGATGCCATCAATCGTCGTCGTCCGGTTATAGATCGCGACATCCGGGACGATACTGATGTTGAACGGTTTGGTGTCGGCGAAAGCTCCGAATGACATCAGGGCGACTGTCAGGCATGCGCATATTTTTTTCATGATTTTCACCTTTTTTCTGGTTGCATCGACGAATCCCGGGCGGGAAGCGAAGAGAAATTTTACTCGGTCTAAATTAGTTTCATCAGCACAAGGATCAGCAGAATCACGGCCACGAGGCCAAGTCCGCCGCTGGGAAAGAAGCCCCATTTCCTGCTGTAGGGCCAAGTGGGCAGTGAGCCCACAAGCAGAAGAATCAACACGATCAGGAGAATTGTTCCGATACTCATATCTTTGCTCCGTTTTTCAGTTTTGGTGCGGCCATCCGCCGTTGCACCCGTTGCCGAGGCGCCGGGGATGGCCTGCCGCCGAATTATTTGGTCAGGGGAACTTCGACCGTCATCTGGTTATCCACGCCGGTCACGCCTTGAATGTCGGCGATCAGCTTGCTCACCAGCGATTTCTCAGCATCGTTTTTGGCAATGCCGGTCAGGATGACTTCTCCGTTGCGTGTAGTCACCTTCGTATTCACGGCACTGGTCGAACGATGCGTCAGCAACGCCGTTTTTACCTGCGCGGTGACGGAAGCGTCATCGATTTTCTCGCCGGCGGTACGTTCTTTCACTTTTTTCGCCGCCGCCACCGTCATCATGTTATTCACTCCTTTGACGCCGTCGACATCGGCGGCGTACTCGGTTGTCAGCTCCTTCTGGGCGATGCTGGCGGCTTCGCCGGTCAGTGTCACCGCGCCGTTTTTCACCTTGATGTCAGTGCCGCCGGCATCGACGTTGCGATGGAACAGCAACGTCAGCTTCACTCTGCGGCCGATCCACTTGTCCGCGTTTTCGGTGTTGGCTTCCGCTTTCGTCACGAGTTTGTTGTTGACGGAGCTGACGCCGGGCAGGCTTGCCGCAGTCTCTGCCGCCAGCGTTTTGTGGGATTCGTCCCCGACCGTCCCGGTCAGGGTGACAACCCCGTCTTTCACGTCGGTTTTGATGGAGTCGTCCTGAAGGTAGGTTTTGTAGACGTAGGTTTTTTCGAACGACGACTCGATTTTGCTGTCATTTTCCGAAGCGTTCACCGGCGTACCGGCGACGGCCATTGCGGTTATGACTACTGCCAGCGACAGCTGACTCATTGCATTACATTTCATTTTAATTCCTCGTTTTCTCAGGTTGAGTGGCATTGTTTCGGTGATTGGCTTCGTGCCGGACAGGGTCGAATTTGTTCGGTACCCTCCTCTTCTGCGGGTCCTGTTTTCGACATTCCCGGTAATAGTCTCGCCATTATACACATAATATATCCTCGAACAAACAATTTAATATGGGGTTGATACCTACCGTGCAATGGGGTAAAACCCCACCACCGAATCAAAATCGCCGCTGAGCTTTTCGATAAGATTGCAGGTCAAACCAGCGGCTCAGGGAAAAATGGTGTTTTGAACACTGCTCTCAATAATGCCTGCCGCAATGGCGTAGCGAGTCAGACCGGCAGTATCGTGAATGCCGAGCTTGGTCATCACGTTTTGGCGGTGTTTTTCAACAGTTTTGATGCTGATATTCAATTCGGCTGCAATCTCCTTGTTGGCGTCGCCCTCCGCGACCCGCTGGAGTACCTCGCGCTCCCGGGTGGTCAGTTTCCTGACGACTTTTTTGTCCCGGTCAAACGACTGTCCAGGCGGCAACAGCGCCGAGCCGCCCAGCCGATGGGCAACCGACGGACTGTAGAAGCATTTGTCAGCATAAACCGCCCGGATTGCCCGGGCCAGTATCTGGGCTGATGCCTGCTTAACCAGATAGCCGGCCACTCCGAGCGCGACGACTTGGTCTATGTAGGCATCGTCGCCGTGCGCGGAGAGCATGATGATCTTGGGTGGAACCTTCATCTGTTGGAGAATCCGGCGCGCAGCTTCAATCCCGTTGAGCTGCGGCATCGCGATATCAAGCACGACGACATCCGGATGCAACGATAGAACCAAAGTCTCCGTCTGCCGTCCGTCTGCCGCTTCCCCGATCACCTCAAAGCCACCGTCCAGCTCCAGCAGAGCCCGAATTCCCTCACGGATAATGACGTGATCGTCGGCTAGAATAACAGTATTTTTCTTCATGATCGCTCCCCTTGAATGTTACCGGCTGCAAATGCATGGATTCGAGTTAATCCTTGGCATTGCAGTGGGCATTTCCCAATTTTTCGCCGTTACCAAGCGGAATTTTCACGTAAACGATGGTGCCGGTATCCGGTGCCGAGATAATAGAAAATTCGCCGCCGACCATCTCGGCTCGCTCACGCATGCCAAGTATGCCCAGCCGCTTTCGCTGCCGGAGACGTAATTGGCGTTCCACATTGAAATAAACGCCATCATTGCGGATTTTCATGCTGACGGTATTATTCTCAAGCTGTAGCAAAACCTCAACCAGGCTGGCCTGGGCGTGCTTTCCAACATTGATAAGCGCCTCCTGGGCGATGCGATAAAGCACGGTTCGCTTGAGACTGTCCAACTGCTTGATCTCTTCAGCCGGCATCGAAGTGAAATCAATCCGAACTCCGGTTCGTTTACCAAACTCCTTCATTAAAGCACGCAGCGCGGGAATTAGCCCGAGATCGTCCAGCACCGCCGGCCGCAATTCATAGGCAAAGCGATGTACCGCGGCAACCGACTTTTCGACCAGCCGTTGCGCAGCAGTAATCTTCCGATTCAAATTTCCGTTATTGGCCGACGCTTCGATTTTCAGCGTAGCCAGCCGAACATTGATGCCGGTCAGGATCTGGCTGATCTCGTCGTGCAGTTCGCGGCTGATATATTTTCGCTCCTCCTCTTGTGTCAGCAAAATCCGATGCGACAAATGGCGCAGCCGCGCCTGCATCAGTTGTGACTCCCCCAGTAACTGGCTGTAATGCTGGCGACTGTCCTTTAGTTCGCTCTCCAACGCTTTGCGCCGGGCGGTTTCCAGCAGTAGCCGTTGTTTTGCCGCAGCCAGCTTGGCGGCTGATACGGCTTGCGTACGGTTCGGTTGTTTCATCGGACACACTCCTTGCGTGCGGCATCATGCGGATTCTATGAATCCATTTATCTTATTTATTTTCAAGAGTTTATATGACTGATTTCCCTTGGAATCCCTCCTCGCGATTCTATATTGTATCCTATTCGACACCAACCATATAACAGCAAAAAAAGGAAAAAATACAATGCAGCTTTCTTTATTCTGTGATTATCGCTTTGACCTGAAAACTTCTGCTTTTCATGTCAAATACGATGCACTGTTTTAGCCGTTGAAGCGGCTTTGGAGAAAATCCCACGGTCCAAACGTGTCGGCAGGACCGGCTCTGGCAACCTGGCTATCAAGACTTCTTAGATGGTGTCGCTAATAAATTCATATCCATGCGGCAATACATCTGGTTTGCAGCGCCGCCGGAAACGAGACTGCTTTTTTTGCATATCGTGTTGCAATTCCGCGCCACCGCTTTAATTCCATCAATCAATTCTTCAGCTTGTCCACAATCCGATGCGGTACCTTTTTGTAATAAGGATTCTGACCGGCACACCATGCGCCTTCACGGACAAATGTATCTTGGTGTTGAACTCCCGGTGACAAATCACGCCAGGTGCTCCTGTCCGCAAAATCCCAAATACAGCATTGATAAATTACCGATTATCCCGG
>CALABZ010000184.1 GCA_937888615.1 uncultured Lentisphaeria bacterium
TTACTTCTGGCCCTACCTGAGTTTAGCCTTTCATGGCTTCACCCAGGTCTTTCTCGCTGGACTCTTCGATCAAGACGGTTTCACCCTCAAAATTGAACTTACGGATCATAGATGAGCCCCCCTCCGTTTTTTCCTTGATGATATAGGAGTTTGGGGAGGTCATTCCAATGATGAGGTTTCGGTCCACCATTTCAGACAGAGCCCTGGAAGCATTTCCGTCCTCACAAAAAACACCGACACTGATGCCCCGGTCAAGGCAAACATCCATCGCAGCCAGCAATGACTTTTCTTGTGTAGCAGTATAGCCGGAGAGTTCAAAAAGGATCAGCTCGGGACGGTTTTCATCCAATAACGCTTTCATCTCATCAATCGTATCCTGTCCCGATCCCAGCAGGATCGTGTCTTCATATATTTTCAGCGCGCAAACGTCAATGGCTTGCATTTGTTTTTTTAACCGGTAGACACTTCCGCGTTGACCAAACATCAGCGTTTTGACTATCGTGGAAGGGTGATCGGCAAGTGATTTCATTCCGCAGAGCAGGGATATCAATGCCATTCTGATTGACGGATTACATGCGGATTCCTGCAACAGGGTCAATCTGCCCTTATTGAAAAAGGACGGCAATAGTACTTGGGGGTGCTCTTCATTTCCACGGATCTTGATTTCATAGGGATTGCCGAGTAAGATCGGATCAATGGACAGCCGCATGTCATCGCATTTCTGCAGGAATTTATCGTCGCTTAATTCTGTCTGATTCGGTTCAATATACTCCGTTCCTCGAATATCACTAAGCGAATATCCATATTTAGCTTGCAGCGCAAGAATTGAAACCGGAATATTTTGACGCAACGCTGCGGCCTTGAATGCGAGCGCCTCTGCATACGAATTGCAGGTTTTCGAAGAATCGCCAAGGAATTCCATTAATAGAAATGTTGGTCGGTATGATCGTAACAGTGAAAAATCCATTTTATCGAGTTCCCCGCAATTCTGAAACCACCAGATTGTCTCGTATTGATTAGCCAGGACAGTTCCGAGCTCAGAGGTGATGAATAGATTTTCTTGTAGCCAAACAGGAAGACGTGCTTGCCATAGTCTTGAACGATTCGGTTTAAAATGAAGCCATAATGTCCTTGGACTATCAATGGCCTTGAAGAATTTAGTTTCCATGACTGTGGGATAACCATTTTTCACGAGCATTTCCTCCTGACAGTCAAATACCCCATCAGCGTCATAAAACTCAAGAAGAGTTGAGCTAAGGCTGGTCCATTGTCCGGGATCGCAGAAGCAACGCTTCCAGTAACCGTCCGCTGAGTCTGGATCTCTTTGATTCAGATGCAGTTTTTTACTTAAATACAGACTGTTCCGTTCCACATCTGTACCATTTATTGAGGCCAGCACCTCCGCAATAGGACAAGGACCGGAGGTTGGCTCTATGCCCTTACTGCCGTCGGGGAATAATTCAACCTCCAAATGCCCCCCGTCAAATGAAGGAATCAGGGCGAAGCGGCCGTTTTCATATGTAATCCCGTCTCTGCTGATTTTCGTGACATCGCCATACTTGATGATCTCCGAGGAACTCATGGCATTGGAACCAAAAAGCCTTACCCGTGAACAGGCATCGATTTCATCGACAAACGGGCTTTTTTCAAATATTTGCATAATCATTATTTACCTCCGTCCTTTTTTCGAAATGAACCCACTTAATTGCCAGAATTGCACCAATGACCTGACATCGAAAGTCGAAACGGTTATGATTCCAGGTTTCAATGGTATGATGAAACGCCAGACTATTCTTTTCTGTTATCCTGTGCGGTACCAGAAAGCTGCATTCCCTGTATAGTTGTCTACCATAATAAAAACCCATTTTTGCTGGTCCGAGGCAATCATAGCGCTCTACTTCATCAGCCAAGTTGGATGCGGAAAGCCCAAAGGGAATTTTGTCTCCATGTCGGATAATATTTTTAATCAACGGAAAGAGTCTCTTTGCCGTTTCCCGGGCGTAATCCAGATAATCAAATTCATCCGCGAAAGCGGAGTAGCAACTCATGCATAGTTGGTCGAGTTCAAATTCATACTGCTCTGATTCGTTAATCTGCCTATTTTCTGCCGTAAAATCAGACGGCAAAGACGGCAAAGACGCTTTTTGGGGTAAAAGTTCATTCATATGCGCGTGCGCTCCTTTAATTTATAGCCGCGATATCCGCGACTCGTTCGTTTGTCCCTTCGGATATTATTGCTGCCGGTTGCGCCGGGAAATACCTCGAGCATCTTCACTGCAAATTGTCTGAAAAACGCTTCCCGGGCCAAAATCGGCAAGGTCCCATCTTTGCCTAGCTCGCAATAGCGCGTATACGCTTCCTCGCTGCTGAAATCATCGCCGGCAGAAAGCCCAATACAATTTTCAATAAACAAGCGGACCGGCTCGCTACGGGCAATCAGACGGTCGCGGCGAATCTCTTGGTCCGGAGTAAGAGGAATTTGCCATTGGAGGCGAAGAACCTCAGCTGCCCCCACCAGGAGCCAATTCAAAATCCCGGCACCATGTTGCTCTAGCAATTGATGAACCAGCCCCTTGATAACCTTTCCATGCCGTTTGGTGAAAAATATTGGCAGAAGCCGCCGTCGCCATTCCTCGCCACTGCCTTCATAATGAAAGGCGGTCTGCTCGTTGCTGACGATAATCAGACTGTAGTTTCCGCAGAGTTGACGCTTCTCGTTTATATATTTCAGTCGGGTCTGGATCTTATCGCCGCCGACCATTTTCTTGATAAACGAGGCCCCCGATGAACAGAGTGCATCCCCGGCTGATTCAGAGGCCACCAGCAGCGTTTGGCCGTCTAGCCCGGAAAGTTCATAATCATGCCCCAAAGCCTTGATGTTCAGATCGAAGACGCGCCCATCTCCGAGAATCTCCACCAGGAGGCGGACCAGCAAACTTTTACTGCTGCCGCCAATCCCTTGTAAAAGCAAAAAATTCTCGGTCAAATTAACCGGCAGTAAAGCCGCGCCCAAGTACCGTTGCAGTAGCTGGCTGTCATCGACTCCCAACACTTCCTCCAAAACGTTACGTTTGAACTCCTCATAATCAGTGTTCGGGGCATAGTCAACAGCCAACAAGAAGCGAACGTTTTGTTCGGGCGAAAACTCCTCGGGGACAAATTCAGCGGAAACATCATCCCAGCGAAGAACCGTATTCTGACATGGGACCAAGCGCCAATCCATAGACGGGAACTCAGCGAAAAATGCGAATGACTGCGCGATTTTTTCAATGCTAGTCAGCAGGCTGACCGTAATTTGGCTTTGCAAGGAAAGATAACCAGTACTCTGAATCCACTGGGTGAAAAGGTCCGATGTTTTTTTGATGATGACAGCCCGGGCGACCGGGTGCCAACATTTTCCATCAAAAATATACCACCGGTTCACTACAAATCGAAGATGATTTTCCGCCAGTAAACTCCCAGCGAAATACCGTTGATTGATTTGGAATGAACCATTCCCTTTGGGCTCAACCGGATTACCATACCTGCTTGCCAGTTCAGAGTTGCCATGATCCATAAATTCACTTCCCATTTTTGCTCATACTCCTATTTTTGTTGTAATTACGCCTTTTAACTCTTTTATTTCGAATGTAATTCTCAAGGCTGTCTCGCTCGATCAATACACGACCGGGGCGTCCCGAGCCCAGCTTGGAATGCAGAACATGACCTGAAGCCAGCCAGTTGTCGATGGTATCGGTCGAGCATCTGGCATATGCCGCTGCCTCTTCACGACTCATCCACGGTGTACCTTGCTGTTCACTTAGGTCAGTGCCCTTCTTGTTCCGTTCAAGCCAATCTTGTACAAAGTCGATCCCAGCCATTTTAAATGCCGAAACGATTAAATCCTGGATCTTCGGATCTATCGCTTCCCAAATTGCTTTATTCATAATTATTTTCCGATGGTTGCGCTTTTCTTTTAGCTTCGACATAGCTCGTTACCTCACTATGCCCATAGTTCCGTTTCGGGCTGACGGCTAACCTTTGCCCATACTGGATTGTCCAGCTTGTAAATGCCAACTTTGCCTGGTGCTCCATGAATACCTCCTGAAATTGTTCCTTGTTTTCAACTTCATTCGAATGCGTTTATTATAATTATATCCCGAAAAAAAAATTTTTCAATACCCTTAAAAAATCGAACCATACAGGACGATTGTCCTGTACGGTTCGAGCAAAAAAAGATTGAAAATTTCTTTAAAAATTGATTTTTTGCATTCCGATGAGATGGCTGCAAGCCTTTTAAATTAATTCATGTGTTTGGCAAAAAACGCACATTACCTTGTTTTTCTTGTCATCTTCAGAAGATGAATAAATCGGACAGCAGTATTCAGACGAATTTAATATTTCACTCGCTTGATTTTTTGGTAGTTTGCTTTCAAAATCCCGACATAATTTATTAAATTGATGCGGTGTCTCATTAAATTTTTCTTTTAAAAACTCACATCCTTTTAATAAAATGCTTCGTCCACTGCCAGGGCCATTGCCCTTATAATGATTTTTAATATTCAAATTGTGCGCATTGAGACAGCAACATTGAAAAGCGTGCAGTTCATCTTTCAGTTCTTTATTTTTCTTTTGTCTGACTTCTGTTATATCCTGCATAGAGAGCCAGTCTGCTTTTCTTTTTTCAAATCTGTGAAATTGATTTCGTCCTTCAATCACTAAACTAAGCAAATAGAGTAGATCAATTTTTCCCCCAAGGTGATAATCCCTTAAAATAGAATTTATCGTAATTAATTCGTCATACTCCATATAGTTAGCAATGCTAATCCCTAATAAATCAGCCTTTAATTTTTGCTTTTCCTCCTCCTCAAGATCACTGTTTTCCCCAAGCGTCTGAATATTTCGGAATAAATCTTTCGCTACTTGGCTTCCCATCGTGCGTGAAATGTACTCATCACTATACCAATCATTAAAACCTTTCCGCCCATACGCTTCCAAATCTGAAGTATCCACCTTTTCTTGATGATTAGTTTTAAGCGCTAAAAGCTTCAAAAGCATAACTTCTATAAATAGGGTTAGGTCTTCCTGATCCTTGTGTGAAGAAATTATATTACTATAAAAGGTCCGGTTATCAAAAAACTCTTTCTCAAAAGAGATATTTGAAAGTTGATTGTCAATATTAGTAAGCATTATTCTTAACCATAGACGGCTCATTCTTCCATTTCCATCAAAAAATGGGTGTATTCTTAAAATTTCAATGAATACAATAATACTGATAGCATATTTATTGCAAGTACTTTTTTTCATCCACTTAAATAGCGATTCAAGTTCAGCTTTTTTATCATCCTCTATATTGGGAATATCCTCATCATCAAAAAATAAACGATGAGCTTTATAAAAATCATTTATATTTTGGAAATCCAAGGTATCAAGCGAGCGATATACTTTAATTGCATTTCGAGCCTCTCTTATATCATTATCTGATAATGTTTTAGTATTATTTTTAGCGGTTATTGCTCGTATTTTGACCCCAGCTTGTAACTTCCTTATTTTTTTGATCAATATTTGATTACCGGATAAAGCTAACGTTGCATGGATGGATGCACTATACTGTATATCTGTAGTGCGTTTTATAGGGCAACAGTTATGCGGGGAGTTGAGGATGAGTAGTATATATATCTCTTTGAAATTGAAGCAATTATCATAATTTATCATATTTTCCTCCCTGATTTATTTGGTGTTTGAATATTTGGCTTTTAGGCTAAATTATCGATATCCATAAGTCTTTGTGTATATCATATCACTTCTTAATAATTTTTACAACCTGATTCAAATTTAAAAATTCAACCATATCGATAAAAATGCTACTCGTTTATTTTCAGCCATATATTACCTTGGTGATGTAGGAAGGAAATTCCTTTAATTGAGCCCTGCCGGCCTTTGGGTCGGTGGGGTTTTGTTTTTTAACCGGAGGTATTTATGATGTTGAAAATCGAGAAGAAGGTGTTGGCCGAGGCTTTGAGGGTCTTGGGGAAGATGGTGAGTCGTTTGTCGCCGGTCGCGGCGCAGCGGGCGTTGCGGTTCGAGGGACGAAACGGTTTGGTCAGGATCAGCGCGACGGATGGCGTTGAGTTGGTCACGGTCGAGCTGAGCGCGATGTCGGAGGGGGCGTTTGAGGCGCTGGTGCCGTTCGCGGA
>CALABZ010000185.1 GCA_937888615.1 uncultured Lentisphaeria bacterium
CTGCTCCAGGAAGCCGATAAAGCGCTGGAAAACGGAAACATCGAACTTGCGTACCGGAAATTGAAAGAAGCCGCCAATGCCGGTTCGAATACGGCCCGACTCGCCCTCGGCGTCTGGCTGCTCTCCGGCGAACACGGCATCAGCGACCCCGCGCTGGCAGTGAAGTATCTGCGCACCGCCGCCGATGACGGCTGCGTCAAAGCACAATACGTTTACGGAAAACTCCTCCTGTTCGGCGAAAAAGTCGAGGGGTCTCCGACTCTGGCCAGAAAATATCTGACCATGGCCGCCAATGCCAAAGACGAAGATGCGCAAACGTTGCTGAAACTCCTGGACTATCTGGAGGCATGCGACAAAAACGGCGGGCAGGATGAGAACGGATACTTCTTCGGACCTCGTTCATCCAACGGCCTGCCCTGTTTTGCCGGCAGCAAAGGCCCCTACCGGGAAGCTTTTCTGAAATGGAGCGAGCGGGAACTGCATCGTCGTAATATGGCGAACAATCCGATGGGTGGTGTAAGCGACACGTTCCGGTGGCTGAAGGATATGGAGGCATCCACCGGCTTGAAATACGTCTTCGAAATGGCGCGCGCCAAGGAAAAAGAACTGGGAGCGCCGTTATGGGTAAACCCCGAATTTCAACGTCTGGTGGACAACGACCAGAAAGCAGAGGACACCCGTCTCAAAGTATTCGAAGTCTATTACCTGCGTGAAATGGAGCGCCTGCGGCTTGAACGAGAGCGTATCGAGCGGGAAAGGGCTCGGCATCGGTATCGGCACAACCGTTAAATGATCAGATCAATACAGTATACAAGTCATGATAAAATATGGAGCAATATTATCCATCAACAAGTTTTCCAAACAGCAATAGGAGAGTTTATTTATGTTTTTTCACAAAAGCTTGGCAGGTATTTTCATGTGGGGAATCATTTGGGCCTGTACCGGTGAGGTCGTTCTCGAGAAGAATGTTTCAGTTATGGAACAAATGATCGAAAAGGAACTGCGGTCCGGTCTTGCGAAGGTCGGCTCCGAACAGGGGCTCGCGTTATTGGCGGAGATTTCAACCGGGAAAATGATTGTGCGGGTTCGGATCGGCGATGAGTTCAAAGACTTCATACCAGGTTCCATGTTCAAACCATTGGTGATAGCCGCCGCTCTTGATTTGGGAACAACCACACCGCAAACTGAAATAGACTGTGGAAACGGGTTATTCTGGATCAATGGGAAACCGCTTCGTGATATTGTCCCATATCAGAAACTGACAGTTTCTGATATTTCAGCCAAAAGCAGTAATATCGGTACCGCAAAAATTGCCATACGGATGGGTGCGGATAAACTAATCCCATGAGCCAATTTCAAAAGTATTTAATTCGCCGACTTGATAAAATATGGTAGAAAGTCCATCTTAACTTCGAGGTCAACAACTCGGAGGCAAAATGAACGATCTACACAAAATGTACTTTACAATGGAACAGTATCTTTTTCCAATGGTGGAAGAAGAAATTGGCGAATTAACCGCGAAAATGAAAGAATTTTTGCGCGTGGTCGAGGTAGTCCGTCCGGCACGGTTTATTACCGGCGCTTTGAGCTGGTGTGGACTTGGGCGGCCGCTGACCAGCCGGGAAAAATTGCTTCGGGCATTTTTTCTGAAGTCGGTTTACGACCTTCCGACGACGAAAGGGTTGATTGAAAATTTGAAAACAAATCCGAGTTGGCGGCGGCTTTGCGGTTGGGAACATGCCTCGCAAGTACCCTCGGAACCGACTTTTTCGCGGGCTTTCGCCGAGTTTTCCGAACGGAATTTAGCTGCGGAAATTCATGCGGCGGTAGTAACGGAAAATTATGAGGACAAACTGGTTGGGCACGCGAGTATGGATTCGACGGCGATTGTCGGACGCGAAAAATCATGCCGCAAGAATAAGCCGAAAAAGAAAGAAAAGAAGAAGCGTGGACGGAAAAGCAAAGCGGAAAAAGCAGCGATGACAGCGGAAGCGCTTGCGGAGGTAAAAACCAGACGGCTTGAACTCCAGCCGGGGCGTTCCCTTGAAGATAATCTGGCCGACTTGCCGCTCGGTTGCGATTGGAGCGGGAAACGCAACAGCAAAGGGAAAACCGAGTATTGGTGCGGCTATAAGTTGCATTTGTCGCTGGCTGATGGCGGCATTCCACTGGCAGCGATATTGACTTCCGCCTCACCGCATGACAGTCAGGTCGCCATTCCACTGATGCAAATGACCTCGGAACGGGCGACGATATTATATGATTTGGCGGATTCGGCTTACGACGCGCCGGAGATCAAGCAGGTATCGAAAAAGTTGGGACGGGTTCCGATCATTGATCCGAATAAGCGGCGCGGGGAAACGATTGAACTTACCCCGGCGGAAAAAGTTCGTTATCGGGAACGCACCACCGTGGAACGCGGCAATTCGGACTTGAAAGACAATTATGGAGCACGACATGTCAGAGTCAAAGGCCATTGGAAGGTCTTTACGCATTTGATGTTCGGCGTGATTGCCATAACCGTGAAACAGTTATTCAAGATGTTGATTTAAAACATTTTAAATTAATTGACAAGTGATAATTTCCGTAATCCCGGGAAGTCGGGAACGGAGGTATATACTCAAAAAAAAGATTTTGACGACTTTTTCAGGTAAAAGGTCAGACGGGCGTATCAAAAATTAGTTGATGCGCAGAGAGACGAGTTATTAACAGGAAAAAGCCAATACTTTTGAAATTGGCTC
>CALABZ010000186.1 GCA_937888615.1 uncultured Lentisphaeria bacterium
GTGATGTTGAGCCCGACCCGTCCGCCGCTCACCGCGATGAAATCGTAGAGGATGGCGGTTTCGTCGATGAATGTCCGGAACGGTTTTTTCATGCCGATCGGCGAACAGCCCCCGTGGATATAACCGGTCAACGGCAGCAGTTGTTTCAACGGAATCAGCTCAATGTTTTTGGCTTCGGCGGCCCGGGCGGCTTTCTTCAGGTCCAGTCCGGACGAACCGGGCACGATAAAGACTAAGTATTCGTGGTCCGGGGATTGGGCGACCAGGGTTTTGAAACATTGTTCCGGAGGGACGTCGATTTTCCGGGCTACGGACACCGCGTCCACCTGGCCGTCATCGACGGGATATTCATGCGGCGCATATGCGATTGAGGCGCTGTCGAGCAGGCGCAGCGCATTGGTTTTTTCCATGATTCACTCCGTGTAATTAATGCTGCGGCTGATTGCGCGCCAACGTGATTTCGGCCATTTCGCAGTTCACGTCGAAGCCGCCGTTCTCCAGATGTACGGAAAACGTTATATTCACCACTTTTCCGTTTTCTTTGAAAAGTTCAGGATGCATAAATGTGCAGTAAACCAACTTCACTTTTTTTCCCTGGCATTTTTGGGGAGCCCGGATTTCGCCGATGGACCGCCACGGCCCTTCCGGGACCGGCGAAAAATAAAATGAGATGAGCCGCGGATGAAAAAGATCGCTGGACGCGGCCAGCAGCCACCCATTGCAATACGGATTAAATACCACCGAAACCTGTCCGGCGGCGGGAACAATGATGCTTTGAGCCGATTTTTCCCGGCTGAAACTGTGGTTCGGCTGATTGTAATATTCATAGGCGTTCGGGTTTTCGACTTCTTCGAGCCTGACCCGGGCCAGTGCCGCGCCCATCTTGCCGTCGCGGTTGATGATTTCATAAAGATAGAGCCATGGCCCTTGCCGGATGATTTGAGACGGCGAGACCGGGAAGCGCCAGCTGTTTCCCGGCTGCAGGCGTTCATAATGCCCCAGCGGTTCCCGGCTGACGGCCAGGCCGGAACCTGCTTCTTTGAAGTCCCATGCTCCGTTTCCGGTTTTTTCAATCAGGTTGTAATAAAGGTAACATTTTCCGCCGGCATAAATTCCGCCCAGGGGCCAGATCATGTGGACGCCTTTTTGTTCTCCGGGCAATAGTGAAAGCGGAGATGCGGCAATGTCGTCGGGACCGACCTTATAACGCAGCGCCGGAGGGAACGATTTTTCTTTTTCCGGCAGGAACGCAATGCTGCAGAAAATGCCTCCGCCTTTGAAGTGCGGAACTCCCTCCGCGTCCCGCTTGCCCAGAAAAGTATCGCCAAAGGTCCACACGGCTCCTCCGGGGACTGCAAATGATTGTCCGCCATCCTGGGAAATAATACAGGCCCGATTATGGGATTGATTCCAGACACACCCCTGGAATTCCACCTTTTCGATGGAAAACGGAGCCGCGGCACACCCGGAAAGCAGGATTCCTACCGCAATAACAATGAGTCCATGAAATATCTGAAACGTCTTGTTCATTTTCCCACCGCCTGTTTTTGATTTTTGCGAGTAATTTCGTCCGAACAACCCTATAGAGTATAATATACCGTAAATAGGTATAATTTCAAAAGATTTTATTTATCTTGAATCTGTTGGAATAACGGCTTTTCAGTCGGAATAGATGATTTCGTCGCAGAACCAGTCAGTATCATACAGAAATATTTCACCGCGGCGGATTGCCCCCATGCTCTGGTAAAGCCTGATGGCGGGGAGGTTCTTTTTGGCCACCAGGATGCGCATGCCGTCGTGGCCAGTGCTTCGGGTGAGGCCGATCAGGTGTTCAAGGAGCAGGCGGGCCAGACCCCGATTTTGAAGATCGCGGGCAACCGCGATACGCATCAGGTCTATCGGGTTGCGGGAGTGCCACGGCGCGACGGCGTCGTGTTCCGTCCAGTAGCGGACGGTGGCGACCGCCAGGATGTTCCGCCCGTCATCGAGGCAATGAAGGGCATTGTCCGCCACATCCATGTCGACCAGATTGCGTGTCGGATATTCGTCACTCCAGGTGCAGTATGGGGCGCCGATCCAGGAGCGGTACATGGCGAAGATTTCGTCGGCGTCGCCGGAGCGGGCGCTTCTGAACCGGATGGATTGCGGCTGGTTCATGCTCATGAGTTCATTTTTTCCCTGAAAAAATGAAGCCGCACCTTTTGGGGGTGCGGCATTCTTTTACCGTGATTTGTTTTTCTTGCCGAAAATGGCATCCCAGTTCTCACGGTACTTCTTTTCGTCACCGGGACGACGTTTGCTTCCTTTGCCGTTCATGATATAACCTCGTCCTAATTCTGTTGAGCTTGTAATATAACATAATTCGTCAATAAATCAAATAATTTCCCATCAAAATTCACGGAAAAATTCGAAAAATACATATGAATTTTCGATTTATTGAACTGAAAACGAAAAAAATTGGAATTTATTTAAAACTCAAATTTGGAAAATCGGCAATGGGGGGTTATATTGAATTGCAATATGTAATCTTAACACTATTGCCGAAGGATTTTAGCATGAACACGTACTTGGATCAATTCATGGACGCCTTCAAGTTCGAAGGACTGACTTTTGACGACATCTCCCTGATCACACAGTATGCCGATTTCGCCCCCAACGAAGTGGACCTGTCCACCCGTTTCACCCGCAATGTCAAACTCAATATTCCGTTCATCAGCGCCGCCATGGATACCGTTACCGAGAGCGCGATGGCAATCGCCATGGCCCGGCTCGGCGGGATCGGGGTTATTCATAAAAACCTCTCGGTCGATAAACAAGCCGACGAAGTCCGCAAAGTCAAACATTACCTGAACGGCGTCATCAGAACTCCCGCCGCGTTCCACCCGGAACAAACCATCGGCGAAATGCTCCGCATCAAGCGTGAACGTTCCTATTCCTTCTCCGGCTTTCCGATTGTCGACGCCGACAACCGCCTGGTCGGCATGATTACCGCCCGCGACATTAAATTCCTGACCGATTACAACGTCAAGATCCGGGACGTGATGATTTCCAATCCCGTGATGGCTCATGACGGCATCTCGATGCAGCAGGCCTACCAGACCATGATTGAAAACAAGGTCGGCAAGCTTCCGACCGTGGACGACGAAGGCAAATTGACCGGCCTCTACAGTTTCCAGGATGTCCGCACGCTGATCGATAACGAGGAACCGGATTACAATCGTGACGAACATCACCAATTGCGGGTGGCCGCCGGTATCGGCCCCTATGACGAAGAACGCGCCGCGGCGCTGATCGCGGCCGGTGTGGACGTGCTGGTGCTTGACACCGCGCACGGCGACAGCAAAAACGTCATTGAAACAATCAAACTTTTCAAAAATACCTACGGCAGTAAAGTCGATATCGTGGCCGGCAATGTTGCCACCGCCGAAGGCACCAAAGCCCTGATGGACGCGGGCGCCGATGCGATTAAAGTCGGTATCGGCCCCGGTTCGATCTGTACCACCCGGGTGGTGGCGGGGGTCGGAGTGCCGCAGGTTTCCGCGGTATACGCCGCACGCAAGATCGTGGGCGACGAAATCCCGATCATCGCCGACGGCGGCATCAAGCAGTCCGGCGACGTGGCCAAGGCGCTGGCGGTCGGAGCCTCGTGCGTGATGATGGGTTCGGCACTGGCCGGAACCGAGGAAAGCACCGGCGAAGTGACACTGCATCAGGGACGCCGTTTCGTGATCTATCGCGGCATGGGCAGTCTGGAAGCCATGAAGACCGGTAAAGCCTCCCGCGAACGCTACGGTCAGGTCGACGTGGATGACGAAAAGAAGCTGGTCCCGCAGGGGATCGAAGGCCTGGTGCCGTACCGCGGTTCGGTGGGCGACGTGATTTTCCAGTTCACCGGCGGGCTTCGTTATTCGTTCGGTTATTGCGGAGCGCGCAATGTGCCGGAATTTCAGGCCAAGGCGAAGATGGTCCGTGTGACCAACGCCGGTCTCCGCGAAGCGCATCCCCACGACGTCATCCTGCTGAAAGACGCCCCGAACTACCAGAGCCAGTAACCCGGCCTCTATTTCAAGTAAATAAAAAAACAGCGTATCCGTCAGTGGACACGCTGTTTTTTTATGTTTTTATCCGTCCGCTCAGTTGCCGGCGGGCTCCAGGCGACAGATCATTTCCGCGAGTTTTTGGCGATAACTCAGAATATCGGCATAATTGCCGGTTCCCAGTTCGTCGTAAAGACAACTGTCTTTTGTGTTGAATTTGACCTGTTTCATCAAGCTTGGGGCCACATTCTCCGGTATTTGGAGAAGCTGCTGTGCCTCCTGAAAAAGCGGGTGATCCGGCGCCAGTTGATCCACCCGTTTTTTGAGCAGGAGCCAATATTCGTAATCCTCAAGACCTTCACGCCACATCTCAAAAGCCAGTGTGCTCATCAGGACGCCACGGTGGTTGCGGCGGAGTAAGCCGTAGTGCTGAAACGCACCGTCGGCGGGACGTAATTCATCCGGGTAAAGTCCTGCCCCGTAATTGGTCGCACTTCCTGCGCCCAGATTATAGAAAAGGGCTCCTTCCAGTCCGGTCTTTTCGGTGGCAAGGAATTGATTTCGCGCTGAGTAAGGGCTTCGATCCAGACAGTACAGGTTATACCACCAGACTTTTTTACCCTGGTCCTTCAAGAGTTTCAGGGTATCCGGCCTGATCAAATTCAATGTCAACGCCAGAATATCAGGGTATTCCAGTTTTTCCCGGTAATTCCACAAAGGTCGATTGACCGCGCAGATGATGGGAACGCCGGGGCAAAGCTTCGCGGCCTTTTCAAATGCCTGAAGCATTTTCGGAAGACCTGCCGGTTGAACCTCGTCAAAACCGTAAATATAACTGCGTTTCAAAATTTCCGGGTCGGCTTTGGTTTCCTGATAAACCCGCTCCAGTCTTTCAAAGGCCGCCTCGGTCCCCGGAGCCTTGATTCGCATCAGATTGAACAGGCTGTTGCCGTTCGCGTAATTCCGCTGCCGCTCCGCCAGGGGAACTTCCTGCGATTCATACATGCCGGAACAATTCACCCGGTGGGCGGCCACCAACTCCGCCTCACGTTCACGTTTGCCGGGATGCCCGCTGCGGACAAAGCCGACAATATGAGGAAAAGAGGTGTGACGGGGCAACGTAAACGGGTGAACCTGAAGATTTATCCATGCCGTTTGCGGTTCGACGCCGTCGGCGCTGACCTGAATGCCGAAGCGGTATTTGCCGGGAACGGTTTCCGGCGGAACTTTAATATTTACCCATATCGGTTGCAGACGAAATTCCCCTACCGGAAAAGAGCGAATGTCGGGCCTCAGCATTTCCGCGTAATAATGACCATCGGCGCCCAGCCGCCATCCGAGGGGAGCCGTTTCGATGTTTTGCGCAGGAAATGCTCCGGGCCCATCGATGCGGGTTATTTCCAACCGCACATTTTCCAGCGGCTTTTTCCCGGCAATGACCGCCAGTTGGCACGATTCATATTCACCACGGGCCGCCGTCAGGTCAACCGACTGGCGGGCGAATTCCCCGCAAGCCGCCGGAAAGTCCGTCTGACAGTTGATTGCATCACTGATCCCGACCAGCATTTTCCGGCGGTCCAATTCGCCGTAACAAGGGATTGCGGCATGGAGTCTTTGCTGTTCCTCTTCGATTGATTCCGCAAAATCCGCCTCCGGATTCAACAGCGTGAAAAGTTGCCGGTCAATCTTCAACAGCCGAAACTGTTCCTCTGACTGCGCGCCGGCCAACTTCTTTTTAAGTCCGCTCCGAGCAGCGAGAATAATTTTTCCCATTCCCGAACGTATTTTCTTTATCTCGGCGAGAGACAGCCGGTGTGAATACCGGTCGGCCCACCTGCGGACGGCGACGGCCTGTTCCGACTGAATTTGCTCCAGCAGAACCGCCAACCCGTCCAACCGTTCAGGTGTACGATCCACCCAGCGCAGATTGGCTACTTGGAGCCGCATTCCGGCTGCCGGGGTGTAATGCATCAAATACAGCATTTTCAACTGTGACGGCGCCAACTTGACTCCATTTGGGCGGCTCAGTTGAATGACCTGACCGGAGGCCGCCTGTTTCAGCTTGGGTACATGCATAAATGCGCCGGTCTCGTTTTCGCCGCACAATGTGAGTTTGTAGCGGGTAGGTTCGACGGGATATCCGGTATCGAATTCCAAGGTTTCAAATTTGTCCAGGTCAGCCGGAAAATCCGGGAAATCCAGAAATACCACCTGTTTTATATTTTTCTCAGTCGCAGCGAATGAAATCTCAAGAGCCTGCGGATCCCTGAATGACGGTATGTTTACCAGTTCGAATTTCAGTCCGTTTCCACTTGGACGAAACATCTCCGGTTTCCAGTAATCACGGAAATAAAGCTGGATGGGACCCGCTGCGGACAATGTTCCAATCCCCCAAAAAATCAAAAGAGAAATGGTTCGAATAAATGGTTTCTTCATTTCTCGTTATTCCAGAGTTTATCGGGTGTTTTGCCATAGGCAATCGCTTCAACATGCCCATCGACAAAAGTAAAATTGGAGAAGAGCTTATGGGGAGCGAAATGAGCCGCGTCTCCGGCTGGCCCCGCCGCATCGTATTTTGCTTTTGTCGTATAACCACGCGACGCTAAATTACTGTTGAAATACGAATAGACGGTCTGCGACTCCACCTGTACCGCGGTGCCGGACGGACGCTTATAATGGGTCAGGCGATTAGGGGTGCTGCTGGCCGGCGACATGGCCAGAATCGCATATGAGCGGGGAAAACCGTAATTCTTTCCGTACCCGTAATATCGCTCCAGCGTATCGGAGGGACAATGGAATATTTCGGCATTTACGGTGGTCCGGTCATTGATATCCGTATAATCGTGTCCCAGATAGCGGTTGACTATACCATCCCAATAATAATGCGGCCACGGCTTGTCATCGGTATATTTGACGCCGTTCAGGCGCCCGTCGTTATCTGCCGCATAAAACAGCCATCCGGCAATGATCTGCTTCATCTGACCGGCGCAGGATATTTGCCTGGCCGACTCCCGTGCTTTCTGCAGAGCCGGCAGCAGCATCGCGGCGAGGATAGCAATAATAGCTATCACTACCAAAAGCTCTATAAGTGTGAAAATTCTTCCTTTCATGCTTTTTATTCCTTATTTTATAGCAGGTTAAGAGTTATTCCTCCAGCAAATAATAATGATAGCGGTTCGGCGGGGAATCCGGAAACCATTTGTCCGCCTCCAACAGGATCTGATACGATTTGGCCGCAATTCCATCGTAATTGCAATCGAAAATAATCAATCCCGGTTCGGGTATCGCAGTCTCTTTGTCCGTGAATACCAGCACATCGATATCTTTCGCAATCGTTTTGCCGCACTCATGGAGCGCCCCGGACAGTGCAGGAAGAGTGGCCCCTTCGGTGATGATTACATCCGGCGCCGTTTCACGCCGCAGCAGGGACTTCACCGTATCCGTGATGACCTTGCGCTCCGGGGGGCAAAAAAACATCATATCGTCCGGACACGTTAACCCGTAGGCCTCGATTTCCCGGTGCAGTTCATCAGGGCTCATTTCCAGCATCCGCTCACCGTAAATGGTCTTTAAACCGATCACCGCGACGGTTTTATTGCCGCGCCTGGCGAGGTGCCGCAGGGCGTCGCGCATACTGTCTTTCATCTGAACCGTGACCGCGGCACATCCGGTTATGGCGTAATCATCCCGCAACGCGTAGGCCAGAATAACCGGAATACCGGATTGGCGAAGGGTTTTCAACCAGGACTCGTTTCCATTGAAAACATGGGGGAAAACGAATACGCCGCCGATATTGGCATGGACGGCCATCCGGTGGAATTCCTCCGCCGTCATCTGTTCGAGCTCCTCTTCAGTGAAAAAAATTTCATTGAAGCGGTGTTCAAGCGCCCGGCGATGGAATCGGGGAAACATTTTCAAACAGGTATTATTCGGCATCCGCATATAATTCTTGCCGACCAGCATCAATATACTGCGGCCTGCGGGTTTTTCCGGCGAATAATTGACATAAGTCCCCCTGCCCTTCACCCGTTTCACCAGCATTTCGTTCTCAAGATTCTCAAGAGCGGCGGCCAGAGTCACCTTACCCACGCCAAGCTGCCGGGCAAACTCCACACCCGGCGGCAGGACATATCCGTCCGGATATTTGCCGTTCAGAATATCCGAGCGCAACTGCTGATAAATCTGATCCTTTTTAAATAATGCCGCCATCGCAAATCCTGTATTAAAATCAATAAGTCCTATATAAAACCTATTTCTATAATAACGGCAGATGGCGATTTTGTCAATGGGCAATCACAAAATTTCAGAAAAATATCTCACCCCATGCCGATCGGGCAAAGGGCGAGATCAATATATGAAAAAGTTTTTATCGGGCAATCAGAAGATTTTCCGGGGCGGTCGATACCAGCGGCGGCAACGGAGCCCCCAGCCGGAAACGGAAATCCTCGCGGGCATAAGGAAAGGCAAGGCACCAGATTTCATCTTTCGAAGCATCGGACCGACGGTATTTCAGGAGTTTGGCGTCGGCGCTGCGCTCGTGAGAAAGAACCGTTCTCCCGTCCGGGGCGATCAACTGTGAACTTACCGGTTCACCCACATCCGGCGAAACCTCGACCGCAATGTCCCGCACCCCCGCCGGAACCATGAAATAAAATTTATGGTTGGTTCCGCCAAACATGCCGACACGCATATCCGCACGCACCGCCTGTCCCGGCGCTCCGTAATCCAGGCTGACCGTATGCCCGCCGGTATTGATTTCGAATGTCCAGACGTCGCTGCCGCCTTTCGGCCTGACGATATAGGTATAAGACGGTTCTTTGATGATGAACTCATCGACCGGCGTGCCGTTGGAATCCCTGACCGCCACCCGGACGTTCAGCGGGGATTTACCGACTTGACCGGCGGTGAATTTCATCGGCAGTTCCCTGCCGCTTTCGACATATTGGAGAAGTGTGAAACATCCGCGGAACCGCGCGTTCGGCAAGCCGTTCTTCGATTCGCCGCCGGCCGGTTTCAGTTTCTTCAAGTCCACCGGCTCAACGGCAAACTGCTTCAACTCTAAATTGGGCTTATTGGCGGCCACGAATTTCTCCAGGTCGAACTTTTTACTTCCGACCATGATATCGCCGGTCACCTCTTTAAGTCCGCTGCCGGAAAGGCTCAGGAACGACACCGGCATCTGTTTTCCGGGAAGAATCCGCACATTTTCGAAATGAATGCCGGATACGTCGGCAGTGGTTCTGGTACTCAGTACGATTCCCTTCGAATCAGAACCGCGGCTGTCCAGCGTACAATCCTTCAGCGTTATTTTCAGGCCGTTTTCCTGCTGCCCATTGATGACGACTTCATTACCCCTGTCATTGATCATCCGGCAATTCTCAAGGGTAATCTGTCCTTTGACGGGCGTGGTGGCAGAAGCGTTGACCATAAAGCCGGAAGCATTGCCGGACATCGCACAATCTTTAAACAGAACGGATATCGGCTTGGAAGAAGCGTTCAAAGGGTTCAGGTGGAGCATGATGCCCGCCCCGGCGTTGTTGTTGAACTCGCAATTCTCGACCAGACAGTCGGAAATCCATTCGTCCGCCTTGTTCGGTTCGAAATCGA
>CALABZ010000187.1 GCA_937888615.1 uncultured Lentisphaeria bacterium
CGAAATTTGTCAAATCGATCTTAAGTCGAGAGTATATCCAATGTAGTATAGGAACTAAACGATTATTGCCAACTGCCTCTAAATTAGAAATAGGTGATGGGAAGAAATTATTCGATTACATAAACGATCCTAATCGTATCATTCCTTTAATCGTTATAAATATTAATAGTTGCCGAGATATTTTAGACCCAGACGAACTCCAAAAACTAATTATTGGTAGCGGTATTGTTTATTGGTTTGACGATGTTAACATTTATGATGAGCTAATTTACATGTGGGGTTCTAGACGAGAATATATGTGTGCAGCCGATACTGTTAGAGTTTACATGCCAAATGTAAATCTGAAAAAGTTCGGAGAAGAAAGACGACATCGGTATTTTGCTTTGTTTGAATTTGAAAATAGATCGAGTGAACTTTTGCGAATTATCAGTCAGAATTTATTTAGGATCAGCACTTCTAACTTAGAAGTTGATTCCATAACGAACTTGGAGACTCTTTCTACACATATACAAAAGAGAAAACTCAGTGCGCTTCGTTCGGCAACGGTTGCATCAAATCGGTCGAAGGAGGATAATGATTACATACTGGCATTAGAAGAAGACAATGAACAGAAGTCGAAAGAAATCTCTTCATCTAGAGAGGAAATTAATGATCTTGAAAATAGAATACTTGATTTAGAAATAAAAACAGAAGCGCTAGAACAGCGAGAAGTTGATGTTCAAAACCAGTATATCGATCTGGCAAAACAGCAAGCTCATGTTGCGGATATTACTGGAAAATTTGATGAAGTTCGAACGGCTTGGGAACAATGGCCTGAAAAATTATCTGATTGCCTTGTTTTATTTCAAACTTTAAATGCCGACAGAATAGTGTTATTACAAGAATCCATTGAATCGGCAGAATCTTCCAAATTTCATTCTATTCCAGAAGCTTGGGGTGTATTACAAGCAACTGCATCCAAATTGCATGAGTTACATTTTAATGATAAATCTCAAAATATCGAGAGAGAGTTTTTAACAGCAACCGGCTATCAACTAACATTGAAAGAATCAAGCGCAACTAAGAGTGATAAAAAATTAATGACGCAACGAAAACGCCAATATGATGGGAAAGAAATTGATATTAGTGCGCATATAAAGGCGGAAAAAGGCGGGAGAGAATTAAGACTTCACTATTATCCAGATCAGGTCCGTAGAGTCTTGGTGATAGGACATTTTGGCGATCATATGGAAACAGCTGGAACCCAGCGTCGAAAAGAAAGCGTATAGCCAAAAATACCTGATGCGCTATTCACATCAGGTATTTTTTGCATTCATAAACTTTTGCAGATGAGTTATCAATCCTTAAACGCCAGAAGCATTCCAGCATATTCTTTCTTTATATTTTTACTAAAACTATCAAGGTAATTCTCTGTCGTCTTCAAACTCGTATGCCCCAACGACTCCCGAATAAATTCTGTACTTACCCCCGAACGCTTCATAACTGTCGAAAACGTATGCCTCGCCACATAGGTTGTTACCTTTTTGTCAATCCCAAGTTTTACGCGGATCTTCTCCATCCAGTCGTTTATTGACTGGACAAATAACTCAATCAATTCCACCTGCCGGAGAGGCGTAATGCCATGCTCCAAAACAGGGAAGAGATAATTATCGGGTCTCCCGTCTTTACTCCCCCAATAATCGATGATCTTTTGCATATCCTCCGTAATGAAGACCGTGATCGGCCGAGGATCGAGGCGGGTAGCATTCTCAGTTTTGGAGCGTTCGAAAATGATGTACTCACCATCAATGTTCTTGAATTTTAGGTGAGCGATATCCGTTGGATTCATGCCGTTGCCGAAGTAGGAGAAGAGCCAAAAATCCTTTGCCTTCCGTTCCCGCTCACATTCTGGCTGATAATAATAGATCTTGCTCACATCCGTCAGCTCCAGGGCTTTCTTGATATTCCGAGAGGCGGGCGGTTGATACTGACGCCGGCCGAACGGGTAATGCTTCTCCCGGCGGATAATCCCTTGAAAAATCGCCTCGTTGAAAATCGCCCGGAGCAACCGGGTATAAATGCCTACAGTAGTCTTGGAAAACTCCTTCGCCAGCATCCATGCCTCCAGTTGTTTCAGGAAAGCTACATTGATATCCACAAACCGGACGTTCCCCCGGAATTTGGAAATCGTGTTGTAGGCCGTCTGGTAATTCGCGGCCGTTCGGATGCGGTGCTCATTGAGGAGCTTGCTTATATAAAATAAGAACACCGCGAGGATGGTGTCAGGCTCTGGCTTGGGGTTCTGGAAGATCGGGAAGCGGTTGTTGTAGGTGACCTGGTCAAACGCATGGTTCTCCAGGGCTGCGGCAGTCTTTACGGACTTCCGCTGGTGAAAGGAAGGATTGTTCAGAATGAAATCCTTCTCGAACTCTGGGAAATTGAAGGGGTCGATCCCTTGAGCCGCGTCCTCCGCTTCCCGCTGAATGCGCTTCAGGTCGTCGCGGATAGGGCGGAGGGCTTCAGAAATGTTCCGGGCGGATAGTCCCCGGTACTCCGCCTCGGTCAGATCGTACACGGTTTGGTAGCGAAGCGGCTTCCGTTTATGGGTCACCAGCAGCTTCACGGGGTACTTGCCCGTTTTCTGTTTCATGCGCCGGGTGTCCAGCGTCATCGAGATCGTTACTGACATTTTACAGATTTTTCGCGTTCACAATGGCTCTCCCATCTCCCGAAATTTGCCAACAATTTGCCAGCAAAAACCAATTAATAACCCTTCATCAGAGTTCCATTGAAATTAGCTAAAAACTATAAACGTTTGAATTTTAAATAGTTAAGTTAAAACACCTTCGCCCGGATTCGCCGGAATTAACCAATTTCGCCGCTGTTAATCAGAGGGTCGTTGGTTCAAGTCCAACAGGGGGAGCAGAAGAAAAGAAAAGGATCGCGTAAGCGGTCCTTTTTCTTTTTTGCCAGCAAATATCTCGCCCGCATATCGCGCTAACTTTGCGTCGGGGCATGATGTCTTCCGTGCAATGTTCACACGCATCAGCCATTTACAAAGCCCCGATTATTTCCGTTACTCAAACAAATGACTTTGCAATCATCGATTAGCCTTTCACGTCTTTTCCAGTTGCCGCAACCGACCTTGATACGATTGCAAATAATTACGTTTGGTGGTTTCATCCAGATAGGACGCCAACGTTAATTCCTGCACCTTATCTATTTCGGAAAGCATAAGTTGCCTGATTGCATCGAAGGAGGC
>CALABZ010000188.1 GCA_937888615.1 uncultured Lentisphaeria bacterium
AGGGCGAGTGTGTGTTCGGGGTGCTCTACCTCATCAGCGAACGCGACATGCGAAGCCTGGACGCCTACGAGGGTTACCCCAAAGTCTACCGCCGCGAATGGCTGGAAGTCGAATACAAAGGCGATTCCTACACGGCGCTCACCTACGAAATGAGCGCCGCGACCAAAGCCGCCCGCGAAGGCCAGCCGTATCCGGAAGATTACCGGAGAATGTGTTCAACCGGAGCAAGATTTTACCACGTGCCAAACAAATTTATCAAGAGAAGGAAATCTTCAAAATGAAAGAGAAAACCGTATTTCTGATCGCCTACGGAACGCTGATGACCGGCGAGCGCAACCACCGTTTCTGCGAAAACTTTGTCAGCATCGCGCCATGCACCGTCAAAGGGACGCTTTACGACACCGGCTACGGTTTCCCGGTATTTGTGCCGGAGGGAGCAACGGAAGTAAAAGCCGAGCTGATCGAGATTCCCATTTCCGCATGGGCGGACGTGGATCGGCTGGAAGGCTACCCGCGACTTTACGACCGCCGCCTCTATCCGGCGACGCTGGCCGACGGCACGAAAACCAAGGCGTGGGTCTATGTCATGGTGACTCTGCCGCCGCAAGCCAAAGTGATCGAATCCGGAGATTGGAAGAATCGCCCGAAACATTGACGAACGGAGGGAAAATGCCGACAATCGAAACGATGATGGAGGCTCTTCGGAAATGTCCGAACTGTGTGCTCGACCTTTCCGAGGCCACGGAACGGGAAATTCAAAGCGAATATTCCATGCTGAAGATACTGGGATTACTTGCGGACAATTCCAAACATGAACCGGAAAAACACAACAGAAAGCGGGGGTGTTCATGAAACCAACCATTCTGATTGAGAAAACCGCCAAACGCTGGAAACGTCTGGAACTTCTTGCGCTCGGTTTGCTGTTTCCGACGCTTCTTGCCGGCTTGGGGCTAATGTACGTCAGTTTCGCCGCTGCCATCGCCGCATGGATTCTCGCCGGGCTGTGTTTCGCCGGGTTCTGCACCGTGAAAATTATTGTCTGGTACTATCACGGCTGAAAACGATATTGCAACTTTCTTGTAATAAACAGCTGGCTTTGTCCGAAACTTGGATGCATTGTATCCACGCCCGCCAGAGACCAGCAGGACAGGCTCCGACTGCCGCTCCCCAACCCGCGCCGACCGGGGCTGAGAAATCAGCAAAGTCGGCTTTTTTGTGATACAGGCTTGTTTTATAACAAATACAACTAAATACTGTTAAACATGGTTGTTTCAATTTGTATTTGCAAAGGATGGATATATATTTTATATTATAAGAATCAAAGTAATCATTTTCCGGAGGTATAAAATATGAACGACGAACGTTGGCTGTCCGTCGATGAAATTGCTGCTCATCTTGGTGTCGGGCGCGAAACGATCTATAACTGGATCGAGAAACGTAAAATGCCCGCGCATCGGGTTGGACGTTTGTGGAAATTTCAGAAAGATGAAGTCAACACTTGGATCAAATCCGGGAACGCCGCAGATAAAGGGAGGAGAACGGATTTATGAATTGTTGCGATTCGGTTGAACTTCTGCCTAATCCTGCTTTCCTGATGCAATCTATGCGTCATATTGGTTATACATTAGAAACAGCTTTGGCTGATATTATTGACAATTCTATCGCGGCTAATGCAGACACGATTTCTATTCAATACCGGTGGAATGATGCAAACCCATGGATTGCTATTATTGACGATGGTTGTGGAATGTCTGCGGAAGGAATCAAAGAAGCAATGCGCTTTGGCGGCGAGTTAAGTCCTGTTCAAAGCCGCAACAGCAATGATTTGGGGCGTTTTGGACTCGGCTTGAAAACCGCATCTTTGTCACAATGCAGACGGCTGACTGTTATTTCCAAACAAGATAAGGTTGTAAGTGCTTGTATCTGGGATATTGATATACTGACGAAAGAGCCAACCCCCAAATGGAATGCACTTTTGCCTTCGTTGGAGATGCTTAAAGAAGACGTGATTATTGAAAAGCTTTTACCTCAATTAGACTCAAAGACAAGCGGAACTATTGTTGTCTGGCAAAAACTTGACAATCTAGCCGAAAATAGCAAAAAGGGCTCTGCTGAAAATAATTTCTCAGATGCAATGTCTCATGCTATTGAGCATACAGGACTGTTTTTTCATCGATTTTTTGTCAAGGAAAAAGGGAGTAAAATCGTTCAAATCAGTTTTAATGGAACTGTTGTTGATGCTATTAATCCTTTTGGATTGGCAATTCCATCCAGACAGGAATTGCAAGAAGAGAAGGTTACGGTCGCTGGGCAGGATATCTTAATCCAGCCATTTGTACTGCCACATAGATCAAAAGTGTCAAAACAAGATTATGTGAAATTTGAAGGCGAAGATGGCTATTTGCACAATCAGGGATTCTATGTTTACCGCAATCGTCGTTTGATAATTAAGGGCACATGGTTCAGGATCATTCCCAAAACAGAGTTGAATAAACTGCTTCGCATTCGCATTGACATTCCTAACTCGTTGGATCATCTCTGGCAGTTGGATGTAAAAAAATCCAGTGCATCTCCTCCGCTGGTAGTGCTGACTCGGCTAAAAGAATTACTGCCATCATTATCCTTGCGCGGGAAACGTCCATATACCAACCGCGGGACGAGATCTATTTCTGATGTTGTTTATATCTGGAGACGGGAATTTGCTAATGGAAAGGTTAGTTACGTCATTAATGACGAGCATCCTTTTGTTAAATCGCTTATTGCCAATAATGAGGGAGACGTTGACCCTCAAAAACTTTCTTATCTTCGAATAATCAGCGGAGCATTTCCTGCAGAAACATTCCATAATGATGTCAACGATGACGCAAAGACTGTGATTGTTCCTGTTGCACAACAAAATGAGATGGATATTGCCGTGCGTAAACTTATTGCCTCATATCGCTCACTTGGCATGAGTAAAGATACCATTCAGGAAAGCATGAGCAGGAATGAATTACCTGTTTCTAAAGAACGAATGGAAGAACTTTTAGAGGAGGAATTCAATGGCTGATGTTGATAAACTTGTCGAGCGTGTATCGGCTGAACTTTTTGATAAAAAACAAATTCCAACATACGAAAAACTGCTTGACATTGTTCGCATTCAGGCAATGTTTCTTGTTGCTGTACACGGAGGAAATTCTTTTTCCGAAGAGGACATAGTTCAAGCTGCAGTTAAAATACAAACACGTCATGATACAACTATGGGGCTTGGGGTTCTATTTGAAGCGGAAACATATATCCCCTGGTTGATGAATAAACGAGGGAAAATTGATTTTTACTATTGGAAACGCTATCAGCGTTTGTTGCAAGGGAAAATGTCTGGAGATGTTATTCTTAAAATTGACGATATCACTGATAAAATTCTTGATCACTTGGAAGACCCGCATAAAGATGGCACTTGGGAGCGC
>CALABZ010000189.1 GCA_937888615.1 uncultured Lentisphaeria bacterium
CGGGGGTCCAAACAGCGACCTGTTTGAATTTTGTTCCATCATTGCTGACTCCGACCACAATTGTAGGCAGAAAAACATTGGCTCGCGGAAATGCCTGCGTTGAATAATAAATTGCGTCGATAGGCTCTATTTTCTCAAGGTCAAAAACAATTTCCAGCTCATTGGCGGCCCACCCGACACACGCATTTTTATCGGACCAGATGGTTGGGAGATTCTCGTCCGCATGTTTGCCGTCGCTTAATTTCACATTATCATTTGCATTGTTGGTCAAAGAATAATTGGGAGCTTTGCTCCAGGTATACTTTTTACCAAGTGCAAGGTTCGAATAGGTGTGCTGTACCTTATTTTTTTCCATTATAGACTCAGACAATTCGCTGGAAATCCCATTCGCTTCCTTGACTTCTATCTCATCGACAAAAATATAGGAGCCTTTATTGGCGACAGCCTTGATCCGCACATATCTTCCCACTGCGTTCAAATTTTTCAGGGATATCGTAAATGGATTGACTTTATGGGGATCAACCGGTCCGACCGCTTTCTCGTAGGCACTGCTCCCGTCAATTTTTTTAGCAAGATCGAAATGTACTCCGTCTTCACTGGCCGACACCAATATTTCGGGGAAATGAATATCTGTTCCCTGAGCGCATACCGTACTGAAATCCACCTCGTCAACGGGATAGATTTTTCCCAGATCAATCGTGATGACCGCGCTTGCGCCCCCCCAGCCTACGCTTCCGGGATCGGACCACATAAATTTACTCTGAACACGTTTACCATCGGTCAACTCCTTCATATCGCCGTCATTTTTGCACAGAGGATAGTTAGGAGCGGGAGATAAGGTATAGCTCTTCCCGTAAGCGATATTTCCCGCTGTTGACAAAGAACAAACTCCGATCACAATTAAAATCATATAAATTTTCAGTGTCTGCGTCATTAAAATCATGCAAGCGCTCAATCTCATAAGTTTCATTCCATTTTTTTGTTGAATCTGTTTTCCGCCGCCTTCACTCGAACATCCGTGAGCAAGCGGCAATATTTGCGTTATTTTTTAGGCTAAGTTCTTTACGGCATTGTCCTTAGCGACGCTGCCAACTGCCGTAATAATCATACTCCAGATCTCGCCAAAGTCTCCAGGTGACATGTCCGTCCAGAAAGAGGATATCGGCGCCATTCATATGTCTCTTTGAAACGGTTCGGGTAACATAGATGGGCACCACCGCATACGAATCCTGTCCCGGCGGTTCCGAGAGAGTGTTTCCAAACGAATCACATATAATCAGCGAATCCGAAGCCTTTTTAATCTGGGTCATCTTCTGCCGGGGCCATTGCCTGGAAAAAGCATGGTCCCAATAGTTATACCCATACCCCATATTTGCATGCGGCGCCGTAGTCACCTTTCTGAAATCGCCCTCATGAAGCGACGTCGGACACTCGAACACCTTGGCGAGCTTCACATACTTAGGGAATATCTGGCCAAACCACCCCTCCCCTGATTCACCCCCGACAATTGGAATCCATCCTTCGTGATCATTTGAATACATCGTGAAACCAAGACCAAGTTGCTTCAGGTTATTGGTACAGGATATTTGCTGCGCTTTTTCCCGCGCTTTGGTCAGGGCCGGCAACAGCATGGCCGCCAAAATCGCTACAATAGCAATCACAACCAGCAACTCTATAAGTGTAAAATACTTTTTCATCATCATAGTTCTCCTTTCTTGTAAAATTTATGTCTGAAAAGTTACTTCTTCTGAAAGAATTTGACTTCACCCAAGTCAATTGATTTCACCATTTTTTAATGATGTCGTCCTCCTGCTTTAATTGTCTTTCGCAAAAACGATTGCTATAGTTCATTATTTATTTTATACGATCCGTAACTCTGTTTTCCTTTTTCACCCAAGCCCCGGTTCTGCCGCGGCCGCCATGGAGGGTTCGACAATATGCCACCCGCAGGTTTTGGAAATGATTGAACGGTCATCCCCATTCAGGCGGCAAAGCAGAATATTCACGGCTTCGGCCGCTAATCCGGAGTTAAAGCAAAACCCCGTAAACTCGCGCAGTTGATCCGAATTATCCAGATCCGTCTCGAACGTGGCATAACAAAAATCCGACGGCAAAACCACGCCCGCCCCGGCTAATTGCTCTTTAACGATTAATGCCTGCGCAAAATAAGAGACGATAATCACTTGTTTGCCGGACTGGTTACTTAACAATTGCGGAAGATTTTTATTGTTTATGCTGAATTTCTGCAACTCCATCCCCTTCAATCCGTCGGTCAATCCCTGCCGCCGGTCAGCAATAGAGCTGTACAGACAGTCGAAATCATTCTCCAGCCAGATGAATTTCCGGTAACCCCGTTTGATAAAATACTGGGCCATGCTCAAGGCGCAGTTATAGTTATCATAAGCAGCCACATCGTGCTGGAGCCCCTTGTAGTATTTATCCATAAATACCAGGGGAAAGGTTTTTGGTCGTGATTTCAACAATTCAGCGACCTGTTCATGATTGAGTATCGACCAGACCAGGCAGCCATGCAGCAATGGGTCGTTGATAATTCGCCCCAACTGTTCATACTGTTTCTCGGGGCTGTTTCTGGAAGAGAAAAATACCATGGATAATCCAGCCGCTTCCAGGCGATGGTAGATTTCCAGAAACAGTTTCTGCCGAAAAGTCTTTTCTGTCGCATCGTCAAAAATTACCGCAATTCGAGGTAAAGAAGCTTTATTGGGGTCGGAATCAAGGGACAAAGGCGATTTGACAAAAGTCCCGCTTGCCCGCCGCCGCACCAGCAGTCCAAGACCGCGTAACTCATTGAGCGCCTTGGCCAGGGTAATATGGCTGATGCCAAGTTCCGCGGCCATCGCCTTATCGGACGGCAGCTTGACTCCATCTTCCCACGTACCGTTAAGAATGCGCGCCCGTATCTCTTGAATGATCGTTTCGTAGATCGGTCCGTCACTCTCTCTGAGCTTACAAATAATTGGTTTCAAATCCATAATATTATTCCCAACATGACACCAACACCATGCGTTTACCATAGTATACTATATATATCAATATATGTCAATAGGGTCAATAAAAAAACAGAGAAAAATTATTCATAAGGCGATAATGAGGAGACGATGGTCCTAAACTTCGCCCAGACGCCGTCGACCGAGACTTCTGCCTGAAACGTAATCTCAACCGGCGCGGGACTACGGTTCGATCACTGTGAGCTCCGACTTATGGCGCAAACCGTCATTTATCAGAAAAAGCGCTACTCAAGCGTGGGATACGGAATGAAACTCTGCTCGATCCACCCTTTGTCATTAAGGGTCCACAACAGACTTACTCCGAAGCTTGATTCCAGATGAATATCCTCAAGCGAGGTAACATTTATCTGATCGAAATGCGCGCGGGAATACCGGTCGTAAACTAAACGCTCACTGCGTTTCTTTGCCATTAACAACTTCGTTTGAGTGCTTGGATTGCTAGGGTCGAATTTGTACGTGTTATTGCCATGTCCCCCGTTATATAAACTGTTGGCCAGTTCCATGTCGGTGACCGTGCCGCTCAGCAGGTAATCCGTTTTGCCGAGTAAATCGTCGTAAGAAGTAAGCAGGGGCGATTTCCTGCCGGGGCAATTAAATATGGTTACACTTTCATTGACATAATGATAAATCGGCCTGAAGTCATCCAGCCAGCGTCCGACCACAGGGAAGCGATTGTCATAGTCCATTGCGTATGACTGATATGCCAGGGCTATTTGATGTTGATTGCTGGCGCAAACGACTTTCCGGGCATAAATAATCGCACGGCTGAGCGCCGGCAGCAATAAACTTGCCAGGATCGCGATAATCGCGATGGTTACCAGAAGTTCAATCAGAGTAAAATATAACCTGACTTGCTTCTTCATAGAGCCTCCTCTAATTAGCCCTATACCCTCTTATTATTTCTGGAAACAACAAGCCGCCCCGGCTGATTTTTCGACAAAAACAGCCGGTTCTCCCCATACGCTATTGTCAACTTCATAATAAAAGATTCTCTATTACGGGAAGTGAAAATACACCTCGCCAGCTCGGATGTCAAGCTTCCGGGCCTACTTTTCCTCAAAAAATATGATTTTTTCTTGAATTCGGCGGAGAAAACTACGCTCAAACAACAAAAAAGCTCCGGAGTATGACCAGCATTCCACCCAGTATGATCGACATTCCCAGCAGTATCCGGTCGCTGAACATTACTCGAATGGGGTCGCCTTCGACACCGCGCTCAATGATCAGGCTATAACGCATCAGGATGAAAATCACCCCCGGAACGGTCCACATGATCGGAGTAATCTGCATATTCTTTTCCGGCGAAAAAGAAGAATTGATGGTCCACAAGGCATAAAAAGTGATGGTCAACCCCATTGTCAGATACATATTGCGGTCAAGAAAATTCCAGGAATAACCATTCAAAACGCTCCGGATCTGATGACTGTTCTCACAACGCATCTCATTGCGGCGCTTCCCGAGCCCCATGAACAGCGAAGCCGACAGAATCGTCAGAAACATCCACGCGGAAAGCGAAATCGAAGCCAGCGCCGCACCATAGAAAAGCCGCAGCAGGAATCCGGAAGCCAGAATGCCGACATCCACCAAAACGATGTGTTTCAGCCAGACCGAATAAAGCAGATTACTGATTGCATACGCGGCCAGGAGCGACCACGGAAGCCAAGCCTCCCCTCCCCCCATATATCCGAACGTCAACGCGATTGCCGCCATGATTCCGCACAACAGCCAGGCGGCCGGAAGTGAAACTTGACCGCTGGCGAGGGGACGGCGGCACTTGCGGGGATGCTTGCGATCGGATTCAATATCCCTGATATCGTTGTAAATATAGACGCAAGACGATAACGCGCTGAATGCCGCCGCCCCGTACAAAGTGATCAAAAAAAGCTTCCCGTCAAACAACTTTCCGTGGAAAATCAACGGCACGAAGCAGAGGCCGTTTTTTATGTAATGCTCAACTCGGAGCAATTTCAACAACTGGTAAAGCGATTGCAACATAAACGTCAACAATTCCTATATTAGAAAGCCGGATAATGAACGACGCCCCAACTCCATAATGAATAAAGCGCCGGAAGATTGAACCAAAGCATTCCGACCGCCGCGGCAAGAATCGTCAACCGAAGAGCCGTTCGACGACGGTTGAGAATTTTTTCCGCCAGCAGCCAGACTAATGCACTGAATGCCCATTGGAAATAGAGCGAATAGAGGATCATGCCGTTTTCCGGACTGCCCCAGCCGATCAGTAACAACAAAAAGAGGGAAAACAGCATCCAGTTGAAGCTGAGGAGAGCCCGATCATCGCGCCGGTTGAACAAAAACCCGCACAGCAGAAGAATCACAACGAAAACACCCGCCCATGGAATCCTCCCGGAAGGCGGCGCCAGTTGGAGCGAATCCCCGATTTCAGTGACTCGCGGTGCGATGAAACAGCCGGCAAGAAATTGCAGGTACTGCTCCAGCTTCTCCCCCCACGTAACCGTTTGCCCCGTGAAAGAAGTATACAAACGAACCTGCTTGAAAAGCGTCACGATGATTCCCCATTTCGCGGTAAGGAGCATTGCACTTCCCCCGAATAACGCGGCCTGGACAAATGTTTTTCCACGTTCTTTCCAACTTATCCCCGGCGCCAGGAACAGTGCGGCTCCGCTGGTGGTCAGAGTGCCGCCGGCGCCGGCCAGCAAAACACCGGCGTTGCGGTCCTGACGCAGCAACAGGTAAAGCAGCAGGAAAAAGACGGCAATCACATACTGTTCCTGCAACAGCGTGAAAAGCATGGCCGGAAACGTACAGTTGGCAAAAAAGAAAAACACCACTTTATCCCACCTCTCCAGACGCAGCAGCCGGACCAGTATCAGAAATGACCCCTGCAGGAACGCCAGTTGCGGCAACGCATAGGCGATTCCCCTGAAAAAAGACTCCGGAGGCAGAAAGCAGACCGACAGGTGAAACAGGTACAACGGCAGGGAATAAAGCGCAAAAAGCATTTGACGAAAATCATTTTCGCCAGAAAACAGATTCACATAGGAACACTGTTGCGCCAGCAACCCGCTATCCGAGGTGAAGATGACATTAAAAACAGGAGCCTCGCCAGCCATCCGGCAGGGATAGTAAAATACATTGGTGGTATAAAATGTCCAAATGGTAAACGTCCCGCCCACCAGTATCCCGAGCGTAAACAGAACGGCGTCAAACCGGTCCAGGGAGTGCCACAACCCCGTGAGCGGCTCTTCCAGATACCGCCAGACCAGCAGCAGGAGCCGTTTTACGGCATACCATGCTGCGGCTCCCAGGAAAAAAATGACCGTCGCATACAGATACTTCGGCAGGGAGTCATATGGAGTTCCGTTCCACCCAAGCTCGGAACCAAGCCTCAGGATCTTGTCCGGAAATGTGAACAGAGAAAGCTGTCCGGCCAGGAACAGGAAACTTGCCGCCGAAAAGAAAACGGATTCATTCCGGCTCCGGCAAACCGGCAGCCGTGATTCCCAGCGCCATTTCAAAGACGCGACGAATACGCCGCCGGCGAGCAGGACCCCAATACCTCGGACAACCGTGCAACTTTCCCGAAAACCGAGATGAAAATATAAGATCAGAACAGCCAAAGATAAGGGAAACCCCCATCCGGCACTGCGAATCTGCGACAACGGGACACCTCTTGTTCCGATTAAAAAATAGGACTCACATTTTGCAAAAATCCAGCAGATAAACTATAAATTGAAATAACCAAAAAACAAGTGATCATATGAAAATTTATAAGGTTCCGCTCCGGCATACCCCCAAAATATCTGCATTGATGGAATTCATCATCCGTCAATACACATTGCGCCATACTCGACAGAAAAAACCAATACGCTTGGCCCGCATATCCTGAACAGGGATTTATGACGCTTAGCCCAAAAAGGTGTTTACACTAAATTTATGACACTGTCCAATTTCGCACCTTATTCTGAGCGGTTTCTCGCCCAGAGACTCCAGCAGAATTGCCGCCATTCATGATCATAACATTGGAACCCGGGTGTCTTACGACCTGTGCCAAAAACACAAGCATGCGGGATTCTCCTCCATGCGTAATACTGTCTCCGAAAAAGACAATGCGTTCATTCTATTTGAATGGTTCGACAAGTGCTTTTCCCTCATAGAAGCCGCTTGCGGCGGACATCAGCAGCAATGCGGAGGAAACGGCCGCGATTAAGAGAGTTTTGTTCATGATTTCCTTTCCGTTTTTTAATCTCTGAATCCGATCTTCAGAGGAGTCAAATCGGAAATACTGA
>CALABZ010000190.1 GCA_937888615.1 uncultured Lentisphaeria bacterium
ACAAGTGGGGCATCAAGCGCGGCCTGATGACCACCGTGCACGCTGCCACCGCCACCCAGAAGACCGTTGATGGTCCCTCCAAGAAAGATTGGCGCGGCGGCCGCGGCATCCTCGAAAACATCATTCCGAGCTCCACCGGCGCTGCCAAGGCCGTGGGCAAGGTTCTCCCCGAACTGAACGGGAAACTGACCGGTATGTCCATGCGCGTCCCGACCTCCGATGTTTCGGTGGTCGACCTGACCGTTGAACTGAATAAAGAAGCTTCCTACGACGAAATCTGCGCCGCCATGAAGGCCGCCAGCGAAGGCGAACTGAAAGGCATCCTCGGTTACACCGAAGACAAAGTCGTCTCCACCGACTTCCGCGGCGAATCCCGCACCTCCGTCTTCGACAAGGGCGCCGGCATCCAGCTCGATCCGACCTTCGTCAAAGTCGTTTCCTGGTATGACAACGAATGGGGTTATTCCAACAAGGTTCTGGAAATGATCCGCGTTATGGCTTCCAAGTAAGTTTGGACTGCTGACGAATTACGCCGCGGGGCGGGTGGTAAATGCCGCCCGCCCCGTTTTTTTATTCCGCAAAACTCAATCGTATGGAGACATTGATATGAATATCGACAAGAAAACCGTGAAAGACATTGATCTGAAAGGAAAACGCGTGGTCATGCGCGTGGATTTCAATGTTCCGCTGAAAGACGGCAAAGTGACCGACGATACCCGGATCACCGCCGCCCTTCCGACCATCAAATACATTCTGGGACAGGGTGCTTCCCTGGTTCTGCTGACCCACCTCGGCCGTCCGAAAGGCCAGGCCGTGGCTGAATTCAGCGTCAAGCCGGCCGCCGACCACCTCGCCGAACTGCTCGGCAAAAAGGTGAAATTCGCCTCCGACTGCATCGGCGATGCCGTTGTGGCCGAAGCCCACGCCCTCCAGCCCGGCGAAATCATGGTTTGCGAAAACACCCGTTTTCACAAGGAAGAAGACCTGAAAGCCAAGACTCCCGAGGACAAGGAAGCCCAGCGCAAGTTCGCCGCCGAACTCGCCAAGCTCGGCAACGTTTATGTGAATGACGCTTTCGGTACCGCCCATCGTGCTCACGCTTCCACCGCCATCATCACCGAATTCATGGACAAAGCCAACTGCGTCGCCGGTTTCCTGATGGAAAAAGAACTCCAGTACCTCGGCAAAGCCGTTGCTCATCCGGTCAAACCGTTTGTCGCGATCATTGGCGGGGCCAAAGTTTCCGGCAAGCTCGAAGTGCTGATTTCGCTGATGGAAAAGGTCGACACCATCCTGATCGGCGGCGGCATGGCCTATACTTTTCTGAAAGCCCAGGGCCATTGCATCGGCGCTTCCCTCTGCGAAGACGATCTGGTCGGTACTGCCAAGGAAACCTTGGCTAAGGCTGAACAGAAAGGCGTTAAATTCATGCTTCCGGTCGACAACCTGATTGCCGACGCATTCTCCAATGACGCCAATACCGAAGTCTGTGGCAACGATATCAAGGAAGGCTGGATGGCTCTGGACATCGGTCCGAAGACCATCGAACTTTATGCCTCTGAAATCGCCAAGGCGAAAACGGTCGTCTGGAACGGCCCGATGGGCTGTTTCGAAATGCCCAAGTTCGCCGCCGGCACCATGGGTATCTGCAAAGCCGTGGCCGACAGCGATTCCGTCAGTATCATCGGCGGCGGCGACTCCGTAGCGGCCGTCAACCAGAGCGGCATGGCCGACAAGATGAGCCATATCTCCACCGGCGGCGGCGCCTCCCTTGAATTTCTGGAAGGCAAGGAACTCCCCGGCGTGGCTTGTCTCGCGGATGCTTGAACTCATTTAAAATCAATAAACAAGGTAAAATCATGTCAAGAAAAGTAATTATTGCCGGCAACTGGAAGATGAATGAAACCGCTGCCGAAGCCAAGACCCTGGTCAGCGAACTGAAGCCGCTGGTCGCCGGAATCGACGCCTGCGATATCGTGGTCTGCCCGCCTTTCACCTCAATCGCCGCCGCGGTGGAAGCCGCTGCCGGTTCGAACATCAAGGTCGGCGCGCAGAACGTGCACTGGGCCGAATCCGGTGCTTTCACCGGTGAAATTTCCGCCGCCATGCTCAAAGAACTCGGCGTGGAATATGTGATCATCGGCCACAGCGAACGCCGTCAGTATTTCGGCGAAACCGATGCCACCGTCAATCAGCGACTGAAAGCCGCCCTCGCGGCCGGTTTGAAACCGATCGTCTGTATCGGCGAGCTGCTCGACGAACGTGAAAACGGCAAAACCGAAAAAGTGCTGGATACCCAGATCAACGGTGCTTTCGCCGATATCCCGGTCGATAAAATGCCCGGCATCGTGGTTGCTTACGAACCGGTATGGGCCATCGGCACCGGCAAGACCGCGACTCCGGAACTGGCCGAGGAAACTCATGCGTTCATCCGTGTCCGTCTGCGTGACATGTTCGGCGAAAATATCGGCGACCAGGTCTGCATTCAGTACGGCGGCAGCATGAAAGCCGACAACGCCGCCGCGTTGGTTGCCCAACGCAATATCGACGGCGGTCTGATCGGCGGCGCCAGTCTCAAAGCCGGAAGCTTTGCTGACCTGATTAAAAACGCGATTGCCTGAAATTGCTGATTTTTTTCGGGAAATTATGGAATTTCCGAAAAAATCATCGAGTTTGCAGCCGTTGTCATGAAATTTCGTTTGATTTTTCTGGCAACGGCTGTATTAGTAACTCACTTTAGGTTTAATCGAAACAGAAAAACAGGTATAGCTATATGAATGGATTCGTTATTGTGTTGTATACACTGGTAATAGTGGTTTCATTGCTGCTGATTGCATTGATTCTGGTGCAGCAGCCGAAAAGCGGCGGATTTGGGAGCACGTTCGGCGGGCTTGGTGAATCGGTTTTCGGTGCACATGCAATCGGGCATATGACCAAACTTACGGTTATTTTTACAACAATATTTTTTGTTCTGACGTTGACACTGGCGATTTTGCTGTCGCATTTGCCGACAGAAAAGAGCGTAGTCAGCTCTCTCGGAGCCGCCGTACAGACCGAGAAAGCCGGGAAAGGCGCGGTCGGGGTGAAGACGCCTGCCGAGCCGGCGGCGACGTCCGGACTTTCGGCTCAGCCGAAGGAATCGGCGGCAAGCAAGTAAAATGTCTTCATATTTTTAATATTATTATTTGCTTTTTGCTCTGATATGAAATACTGTAGTGAAAAATAGCCTGGAATTTTAACAGGAGGATCTGATGTACAAGACATGTTTTGTGGCGGCGGTGGCCGGGGCTCTATGTTTCGGCGCATGGGCGCAGAGTTCTCGTCGGATGGAAATGAAGATGTCGGTGAAGACCGAATTTCTGCCGACCCCCGTTTATGTATTGAGCAATTACGACAATACAGTCCCCAGTGTGAATTCGCAATGGCTGGCCATAAAAGTCACTTACACTCCTCCTGCGGTCAAAGCCGGTACCGGTTATTTGTGGGTTGACGACATCCGAATGGATGTGGAGTTGATGTTTTCCGCCAGATATCAGGATAAGCCGATTATGGCTTATGCCACCGGGCAGGTTGTTTTCTGGTCTATTCCGTTTGATGGCAAACGGCATCAGGCTATGATGATGCTTCCGCCGCAGGTCCTTCAGCGTTACGGGGATCAGAGTCCCAGCAATTATCGCAAACTTAAGATTTACACCCGGGTGAAACTCACCAATACTCAGAATAATTCTGTTATCGGCATGCAGATTGCCGGAAACAGCGGTAGTGCCAGGGACAGTGAAATCAATGCAGCGTTTAATCAGTTGGCCAGTCCTGTTGCCGCGGTCCTGCGGTTGCCAAATATGGTTTTGCCGGTGGAGAAAACTCCTTGGAGATTCATCGACATCGATTCCTATGACATGACCAAGCCGAGCACGGACAGGAATTAAACCATGGCAAAGAAAGAGAATACGATTTTATCGATTGATATCGGCGGCGACAGCCTGAAAATGGCGGAATTCCAGATCCTTCCCGAAGGCGGGCTGCAGTTGATTCATTTCGCCTTTGAAGAATATAGCGATGAACAGAAAGAAATGACTCTGGACGAGAGCTTTGCCGAGCTTTTTCCTTTCATGCTGGGTGAAAATGGGTTTGTTTCCACCAATGTGATGGTTTCAATTTCGGGACAGGTGGCCTTCGCCAGGTTGAGCAAGTTGCCTCCTCGCGGTGACGACAAAAGCAATATCCGCAAGGTGATCGACTTTGAAGCCAAACAGACGATTCCTTATCCGATGAACGAAGTCATCTGGGATTCACAGTTGGTTGTACGCAGTACCGAGCTTGAACAGGTCAAGCCGGCTCAGGAAGAACCCGAAAATCCGGAGAACCCGGAAGAAGCCGCCGAAGAACCGATCCTGTTCACCGAGGAAATGGAAGCATTGATCGTGGCGGTGAAAAAGGATCTGCTTACCGATATCGCCGAATTGATTGAAGATTACGGTAAAAAAGTGGTTGCGATTGAAATTGCCGCTACTGCTTCCTATAATGCGGCCCGTATCATTCAGCTCGGGGAACAGGGGTGCGATATGATTCTGAATATCGGCGGCCGTTGTTCAAGCCTGATTTTTGTGGACCATAGCCGTATTTTTATCCGTGTGATTCCGATTGCCGGTTTTATGATTACTCAGCAGATTGCCAAAGAATTCAATATCAGTAACCCGGAAGCGGAAGACTTGAAGCGGCGCCACGGGTTTGTCGCGCTCGGCGGTGCATATGAAGAGCCTGAATCCGAAGTGGCGGCCACAATCTCCAAGATTGCCCGTAACGTTATGACCAAGCTTCACGGCGAAATCAACCGTACGATCACGATGTGGCGTTCGCAGAACGGCGGTACTCGTCCTCGGCGTGCGTTCCTGGCCGGCGGCGGCTCCCTGATGGAGTTCACCAACCGTTTCTTCGAGGAAAAATTGCGTATTCCGGTAGATTACCTGAATCCGTTCACTATGGTCGATTTCGGTCCGGATATCGACAAGACCAGACTGAATGCCGTGGCTCCGATGTTTTCGGAACTGATTGGTTCCGCTTTCCGCGCGGTAATCAACTGCCCGGTCGAAATCAATCTGCTTCCCGATTCGATCAAAGGCCGTCGTGCGTTCCAGAAGAAAAAACCTTACCTTTATGCCTCTTGCGTTACGATTATTTTCTGTCTGCTGGTATTCTATTTCGGCGTCAGCCAGCGCTTGGAAATTGATAAAGCGAAAGTGGAACGGGCTAGGACCGCGGTGACGAGCACAGAAAAAATGGTCAAGGTGGTTGTGCAGCTGCGGAAGGAGTTCGATGGACTGAAGGGACAATACGACGAAGCCTTGAATGTCCTCAGAAAACGAGCTGTGGTTCCTACCCGTTTCAATGAACTGCAGAATGCGATGCCTGATGCCATGTGGATGGCTTCGGTCAAGCTCTATAATACCGCGACGGAAGTCAAAACGACAGCGGCCGGCGGCGGGAATGAGGCCTTCAATCCCGACAACCCGTGGGCCGGTATGGATGGCTTCGGGACGGAGATGGGACAGAAGAAAGTCGTGACCAAGGAATATGATGCCCTTGAACTTGTCGGACATTCGCTGGTTATGCGCGAAGATATCCTGAATGAAAAGAGATTCATGGAAAATCTGTTGAAGACGACGGTATTCCAGAATTCCGACGACGCGGTGGGTTATATTGATAAATATTTTATCGGCCCCAAGGGGAAAGACAATGTCACCTCCTTTAAGATTAAGATTAAATTGAAAAATCCGGTGAAAATGTAAGGGGGGAGGTGCTTTATGGATAAGAGATTCGTCAAGAAAAATATTTTGTTGTTTATCATATTGGGCGTATCCTGTTGCGGGGTGATTACTTTGGGAGTGATGATCATTCTCGAACATGCCGCAATGCAGAGGTTTATCACTGAAACCCAGGAAATGGTGTCCATAATCGATAAACTCAACTCTCAGCGCCCGGCCCCGGTTCGCGGCAATGACCAGTATATCAAAGAAGACATTGATCAGTATAAAGTTAAAGTTCCAGAGATTCAGCGGTATTTCGGTCAGCCGTTTTTTGATGCCAAGATGGCTTTTGTGAAAACCTTGCTTGCCGGATTGAAGAACGACAGCGGCGAAGAGTTGTCCGATGCGGAAAAACTGGAACTCTTCAAACAGGCTCTGAATACATTCTGGGAAACGGATCATACTAAAACTGCGCGCGACCAGATTTATATTTCGTTCAAGCTGAAATCGAAAGAGTTGCTGAAGGTTGATTTCAAGGATTATGAAAAGCGTTGGGATGATGCTATCAGGATGTTTACCGAGGAGGCTGCCAGGCGGACTCATGAGGACCTGAAAGAAAATTTATATGATATATTCCTGATGGCTTTCGGGTTTAAACGCACATTATCTCTCCAGCTGGAAAAATATGAAGCTTTCGCCAATAATTCCCGTAACCGGCTGATTGATTATTATAACAATCAGAAAAAAGTTTCTTTTTATCTCGCCAGTTCCCTTCAGAATGATTCAGCGCCTTCCGAATTCGATTCCGGGAATTCGGGGCGGCGCGGTAGACGAGTGCAAGACAAGGGGGTAATCGGCGGTAGCGGTTCCACGTTTGGTTTCCCACAGACTGAAAAAATCCCCCGGCCGCAGATTCCGAACTACGTTTTTTGCTGGACCATCGTTAATGATCTGGCATATCGGATTGCTGATTCCGGGGTTATTGCCCTGACCGAATTTACAGAAAATATTGTAGAGCCCGTGGTTGAAGGCAACTATCGTTATTATCGTTTTCAGTTCACCGTGGCTGGCAACATGAATTCAATCCGCCAGTTGATGACAAACCTGAATCGGGCATATGAGGATCGTCGCGTATACATCGTGCATGATATCGAATTGCAACTTAAGACTGATACCCTCAAGGAACTCCTCAACGCGGAAACGATGGCGTTGATTATGGGATCGGAAGCGGAAGGCGAAGCCGCTGAAGTGATCGGCGGACAGCCCACGCCGCTGGTTCCTCCTC
>CALABZ010000191.1 GCA_937888615.1 uncultured Lentisphaeria bacterium
CTTTCTGGAATATGAACGGAATCTGGTATGATAATGTTGAGATTTGCCGCAAGGGAATGGGCTGGTATGGGACGACCGTAACCAACAAATCCGGTTGTGTCGGAAGCGGACACATGGAAAATAAAATCGGCGAAAAAGACGTACAGGTTGAATTTTTCCTTGACGGCAAGCCGTGGACTCCCGTGGCGGGCGTCACGGAATGCAAAAGCTTCGAAATGAGAAAAAAGTCACTGTTCTATGCTTTATTCGCAGAATACACGCTCAAGCTGGAAAATGAGGCCATAATCGAACGAATGTCCATGAAGAATACCGATTCGAAAAGATTTTATGCCAGCGTGGTCTATAATTTCATGCATCCGTGGCATCCGCGTTTCACGAACTATTCCATCACTGGCCGCGATGGCACGGTCAAATCGGGCGTGTTCTCCGATACGAAACGCGAGGAAATCAGGGTGAAACTTCCGCAACAGGCCACCTTTTCCTCTTCCTCGGACAACCTCGCGTTTACCTCGCTGTTAACCTCGCCGGAAGGGCTTGAGAAGCAGGAGTTCTGGCTTGCCTGGAACCGCAATTCAGACCGCAAACTGTACTACGGCGTTTCCGGGAAATTCTTCGAGCCGGCGCGTGAATATGTCTGGAGTATGACGACTTCTTTTGCCAAGAATACAGCATCCGATTCAAAATAACAGGGGCGTACATTTTCACTTTCAATCACGGAAGACGGAGTTTTCTTATGAGACAGATTCATTTTCTGAATGTGGTTCCATTCTTTACGGATGACCCGGACTATATGGCGGCACAGGCCATCCGTATTGCGGACGAGGTCGGGCTGAAAAATGTTACTTTCTGCATCAGTTTGCACCCGCAGGGTACTCCGGCCAAAGTACGCGCAGACCGTATGGCCGACACTTTTGCCGAAGTCAAGCGGAAGCTCGCCGATCGCGAGGACATCCGTTGCGGCATCCTGATTCAGAGCATCATCGGACACGGCTGGAGCGGTCCGGTCCCCCTTACGCTGGAACCCTGGATGCATACGGTGCAGAACAATTTCCAGTGTTCTTCGCGGCAGTGTCCATTGGACCGCGGATTCCGGGATTATATCTGCGACGCGATCGGAAATCTTGCAAAATCGAAGCCAGCGTTCTTTCTGGTGGACGATGATTTCTGCAGCACCAAAAATGGAGAATGCTATTGTGACCTCCATATGATTGAATACAATAAACGATTGGGTCGCGAGTGGACGCGGGAGGAACTGCTGGCGCACCTGAAGGGGGCGTCTCCGTCCGACCCGGTCGTTCAGGTCGTTACAGAGGTGCTTGACGAGGGAATTGTCTCTTTCGCCAGGGAAATTCGCGCCGCCATCGACCGCTTTGCTCCCGGCACCCGTTGCGGCATGTGTTTCCCCGGATGCGGCACCTACAGCGTGGAAAAAGTTACGCTGGCTCTGGCCGGCAATACCGAACCATTTCTACGGATCGCTTGCGCGATTTACTGCGGACAGAAACCGGAGGCGCTGGTCCATATCGCCCGCACCATCGCAATCCGGAAAATGGCGGCAACGAAAATCAGGGATCTGATCGCGGAATCGGACACCTTCCCGCAGAATCTCTACAGCATGGGTTCCATGGCGCTCAATGCCCATATCACGTTCGGCATTCTGAACGGGACAAACGGCAGTAAACTCTGGAATACTTCGATGCAGGACAAGCGTCCGGAATCGGGCCGCGCATACGAACGGATCATAAAAAGGAACATGGGCCGTTACCAGGCACTGCTCGACACCGTAGACGGCATCGAATGGCTGGGACCCGAAGTCCCGGTCAGTGATATTCGCCGTGATTACCATCCGTTCCAGCCGACCGCCATGTATAATTTTGACGACTTCGGTATTTCGCAAGCCGGTGTTTTCGGAATTCCCTATCAATACGGGCAAAACTCCGGAAAGCGCACCCGCATGCTCGCCGGAAGTAACATCGACAAATTTACCGATGAAGAAATCCGTGAATTCTTCAAAGGAAATCTGCTGCTGGATGGCTCCGCGGTTCTCAAACTGGCATCCAGAGGGTTCTCCCCGCTGATGGGAATTGTTCCCGGCAATGATCCGGAATACTTTTTTACGGCGGAGATTTCCAACATTTCCGGTCGGCACCTCAATTTCATGAGTTCCTCCGGGTTACCCCAAATCAATCCCGCCAAAGGCGCTGTCGAAGTTACCACGCTGTATAACGAAACGCAAAAATTCACCATCGGGTGCATTCGGGCGGGGGCTGGATTGACGTTCTTCACCAATGAACTGGGAGGACGTGTCGCGTGTTTTGCATACCGGACGGACTTGCCCTTCTATCAGGAGCGAACGCTTGGACGCCGCGAACTGCTGATCGAGGCCCTTGATTTCCTTGAGGATGGACGTCTTCCCGGTCTTGCGGTCAATCCGCAGGACATTCTCTTCCGTTGCGGAAGATGCAGGGACGGATCGATGCTGGCGGTCGCATTTGGACTTAATATGGACCCGATCGACGGGCTCGAACTGCGTTTTCGCGAGGCCCCGAAAAGCATAGAACGGTTGATGCCGGACGGTTCCTGGAAAACAGTGGAATTTTCCGGCGGAGAAAAAGGCTTTGTCATGCTGAATGTGGTACTGATTGTCTATGAACCCGGGATTTTTCGGGTTTGGTTCTGATGAGATCGGAACCAAGGTCAGATATTGGCGCGATTGTATTTCTTGGTTCTTCTCCGGTTTGGACCATAAATAAACTCAAAACCAGCCTGTTTTTTGGG
>CALABZ010000192.1 GCA_937888615.1 uncultured Lentisphaeria bacterium
ACAGGTTATCAAGCATTAATTCTATAAATTCCTTTAATTATTAACGGAATCAGGCTTTTGATAGCTTTTCGGTGAACATGACGGTTTCTAAAGCTGGAGGCGGGAATGGAGAACACTTCACAATTAAACTATCATCATCATATTTTGTTCAGACATCGACAGGCGATATGGTCAAGACAGGAGTTTTCCATTTATTTGGATTTCGTCTGTTCCGAATATCGGGACAAGCCGTACCAATACAGTTGATTTACGACAAGTGGATTATTGATGTCGATTTGCTGGTTGAATCAGAAGATAATTCAACAGAAACCAAAAGAAGCGGTATTGAGACAATATCGCATCTTGGAAGAATTACGACCTCAGACGGATCATGTTTTTCTGCTGATGAACTGAAGGACATGTTGGCTGCATTGGATCGTTTTTTTTCGTTCATCATGGGACATTCCTGTGTTGCAATTTGTCCAGTAGGGCTGTCGGCCAGTGGGAAACAAGTATATGTTGAATATAACGAGCCAAAGCATACGGGTGGAGTTTATTCTGCTTTCTATCATAGCACAATGCAACCTGAAGTGGTTGAATTGTTTTCTTCTTTTATGACCGTTTGGGACGATTCTGATTTGCATGATACTCTTTGGGATATTTTCTACTACTACATGATGGCCAATGATTCCGGCCGCGGGATTGAGCCTGGAACGATTATTGCACAAGCCGCATTGGAAAAACTTTGTTACTCATATATGAAAAGGAAAATGCATTTGTCCGATGATCAAATCAACTTTCATTGTAAAGGCACCAAAAAAGTCCGCAAGAAACCTACGCAAGATAAATTGAGAGAAGTCCTTGCTAAACTTAATTTGCCAGCATCTATTCCTGCAACATTACCTTCTCTTTCTGCTTGGGCGACCACAAGACAGCAACAACAGCAGGCGGATCATCCCAGCTGGACTGTTATTGCCGATGGTCCGTTTGTCTTGACGGATATGCGTAATGCATACACTCATTCAGAAAGTATGAGTTTCAACGAATCTGCAAAGATTTCGGCTTGGAGATTATCTTTATGGTATATTGAAATCATTATTTTACGACTAGCCAACTACGCAGGAAATTACTCAAATCGTTTGAACAAGTGCGCCGTAGAAAAATTCCAGCAGGTGCATCCATGACTTTATTCAACTACAAAAACTTTTCATGTACCGTACTTTCCGAACAGACCATGTTCGGCAAGACGGTCTGCACGATCTATATTCCGGAATTGGACAAGGTGGAACGGGTACCGAAAGAGGCTCTTGTACAGCGGGACGATTCCGCGTCCGGCTTGTCTCTGGAGGAGATTTACTGCATATCGGCGGCAGGCAAGGTGTTTGATGCGCTCAATAGCTATACTCAAACGCTTGGTGAAAACGTGTTGCTGGCTCCGCTGGATTCTGCGGTTACACCGCTTCCGCACCAGCTCGACACGCTCCGGCGGGCAATGGGCAAGCCTTCTGTTCGCCTCCTGCTCGCCGATGAAGTAGGTCTGGGAAAAACCATTGAAGCCGGACTGATCATTCGCGAGCTCAAACTGCGCGGTCTTATTCGTCGGGTGCTGATTGTGGCTCCCACCGGATTGACCAAACAGTGGATCTCGGAAATGAAAGTCCATTTCAATGAAGAATTCCATCTTTTCATTCCAAGCCAGGTGGAGGCCGCGGACGAACTGTTAAAAGCCGCGCGAAGTTCCATGAATCTCGCCTCATCTGACGAGAACAATCCTTATCTCTTAAGTGACAATATTGTCTGTCCTCTTGATGCCATCAAGCCTATTCGCCGACGCAAAGGCTGGAGCAAAGCTCAGGTGGATGAGTACAATATGAAACGTTTTCTGAATGTCGTTCATGCGAACTGGGATTTGGTCGTGATTGATGAATCTCACCGGGTAGCTGGTGCCGATGAGACGGTCGCCAGGTTTCGCTTGGGAATGGGACTCGGAGAGGCTGCTCCCAATATTCTCCTGTTGTCGGCAACACCGCATCAAGGCAAATCCGATGCATTCAACCGCCTGCTTTCCATCCTTGATCCAGAGGAGTTTGATGGCAGGCGTTTGCTTACTAAAGCTCGGATTCAACCGTACGTGATTCGTCATGAAAAACGCACCACCATTGATGGTGATGGAAAACCTTTATTTGTGCCACGTCACACTCACACTCTGAATATTTGCTGGGAAGCCAAACATCAGCCTCAACGTGAACTTTACGAGGCGGTAACTGAGTATATCCGGCATGGATACAATATATTGGCGCGAATGACCAAGAAAAAACGTGTGGTTATTGGCTTTCTGCTGGTTCTGATTCAACGGTTGGTTGCTTCGTCTACTCCGGCAATCGGACGGATGCTGGAAAAACGTTTGGAAATCTTAAAAAATCCGCCTCAGGAAGTTGAAACGGATTGGGATGATTTTTTTGAAGACTATGATGATCTTTCCGGAGAAGAACTTGAGAAGAAGGATATTCCGGTTGCCGCAGTCAGCGCAGACGAAATCAACCAGGTCGAAGAATTATTGAAGTTGGTTCGCATCGCACAGAGTTCCGGACCGGATGCAAAAGCCGAGAAGCTATTGAATTTACTTTATGAAATGCAGAGCGGAGAAGATGGCACTGATGTTAAGATGCTGATCTTTACAGAATTCACCGCCACACAGGAAATGCTGAAAAACTTTTTAACACAACGAGGAATCAGCTGTTGCGTTATCAATGGTTCGCTAGATATAAACGAGCGCCTAGCCAGTCAAACCAAGTTTGCAGAAGAAACCCGCGTATTGATTTCAACGGAAGCCGGCGGCGAAGGTTTGAACCTGCAATTTTGCCATATTGTAGTTAATTATGACATGCCATGGAATCCGATGCGTATAGAACAACGGATCGGGCGAGTTGACCGTATCGGACAAAAACATGAAGTTCAGGCATTCAACCTGATGATTGCCGAGACAGTAGAAGCCCATGTCCGGGAAATCATTGAACAAAAACTGGCAACCATATTGAGCGATATTGGCGTAGACAAGCTATCCGATATTTTAGACTCCGGTGAAGCGAATGCAAATTTTGATGCAATTTACAAGGCTGCAATTCAAAACAGCGGCAATGTTGACGAACCGCTCCGTCAGATCGAACAGGTTCTGCGAAACGCGGCGAAATCGGCGAAAAAGTTTGCTTTTTTGTATGAATCGCCTGAGTTTACTGCCAATATTGCTCAGGATTATTTGGCGCATCCGTTTCCTTTTTGGGTGGAAAGCATGGTCGTCAACTACTGCTGTGCATATGGCGGTACCGCTAGTAAAAACAAGCATGACTGGCGAATTCAATTTCCCAATGGCAGTTTATTGCCTCATGCGGTTTTTAATCTTAAGGAGTTAGAAAAAGCGCCTTCTGCAACATTCCTTGCTGTAAATGACGAGGCCGTTTCTACTATATTGCAGGAAACGATGAGGCGCTCCGAAGAAAGCACAATGATTCCACATCTCTGTTGTAATAATCTCCCCACGACGGTGCATGGTATTTTCGCATTATATAAGTTAAGAGTTTCGGCTGGCAACTGGGGACGCGAAAAAATCATTCCGGTCTTTTGGTCAGAAGACGGGAAACTTTTCTCAGGAACAGCAAGAACCGCTTTTGACCTTCTGTTAAGCCATGACGGGTTTCGTATTATGGGAACAGCCCATTTTGACAAGAACCTTCTATGGGAAAAGGCAGAATCTGCTCTTGAGCCTTACTTCGCTGAAATGCAAAAAAACTATGAAGACGAGCAGGAACGAGAGTTTAAGAAAAAAAATACGCTTTTCGAAAGTCGGCATCGTTCGCTCGAACGAGTCGGCATTGATAATATCCGGACTGCTCGTTTAGCCGCGTTGGAGCAGGAACGACGAGCGTATTTTGAAAGTTACCAGAACCATGCCGCGTTGCTTCCTGAAGTAAAGTTGTTGTTGGCGATAAAATTGGATGGTGAACAATGAGCTGGAACGATTATATTTTGTCAGAATTTCCAGTTGAGGCGTTCAAACAGATTACAATCATGTTTGATCCGCAATCAATTGTCGCGGATGAATTGATTTTTTCTGAGCTTGAAAAACGCGGATATCAAATTCATGAATATACTGACACGATGTTGTTGCGCTATACTTATGAAATGTTTATTCGCAATAATTCCGCATCCCAATGGATTATCATTGTTCGCGGAGAAGATATTGCATTAACGGATCTGCCGTATGATATTTCGAGGCAGGCCAGAAAGTTATCTTTTGCCTTGGGTGATATTTTCCCGACATTGAATTTTGCGGTTATTGATAGTCTGGACCGTAAATATATCCCGATTTTATTTGATGTCAGAAAAGATATTCCGTATGGTATATTGGGTCGAGAACAGACCTGTGATTTTATACTGAAACGGTTATTCAGTATTTCTCCGGAAATTATCAACACAGTACAAGAACTGATACAGGTGCTTTTTGCTGTTCATCTTAAATATTCTATCAGGTCAGAAGAGCTTCTAAAATATTTGAGCAAACGAATCGCAGCAAAAAATCAATTCCATTTATTGGATATTTCGTCATTTCTTTCTTCAGATGTGCTTTTCGCAACTTTTATGCAGCAAAAACTATTTGAGTATTTGGACGAAAAAAATGCGAATGCTTTCATAGATTTCAATCTTTCGGAAATAAAAAAAGGAATTGCGCATCTGTTGACCACAGGGTTAATTCGCATTGGAACAGATATTGAGCTTTTGCAGAAAATAGCGATATACCTCGGAGGCGAAGGAAATGGAACACTTGTAACGTCATTGAATACCATTTCCGCAGATATAGAAGCACGTATTCCTGGTGAACAAGACCAGCATCAGAGTTGGCTGCGATTTGCCAAGGAATGGGCAGAATTTAGTGCGCTGTGCATATCAATTGGAACTATTCCAATTAGTTATAAACCATTGCAAAATAAAATAAATAATGCCTTTGAGTCCTGGCAGAATACACATTATCACCTGCTTGCAAGTTTACCTCCGCAAACACCAGTCATGTTGCATCAGATTATTCGTTCCATAAGCAGAAAAATGACAGATGGCAAAATAAAACGTTTTGCGCTGATTGTCATTGATGGCCTTGCATTCAATCAGTGGGCTAGTATGCGTCCTATAATAGAAGAGCAATTCTCTATTTCAACTGCTGGCTGCTTTGCTTTGCTTCCATCATTGACATCGATTTCAAGGCAAGCCATTTTTGCAGGAAAGCTCCCTGCAATGTTTGCCGATTCCATATCGACAACTGCAAAAGAAGAAAGCCTTTGGATTCAAGCTTGGGAAAATTGCGGTTTAACCAAAAAAGAGATTCTCTACCGAAAAAAGTTGGGCGATGGTTCTGTGAATGATGCTTTGGATTTGATTTCTCCACAAACGAAGGTATGCGGTTTTGTAATTGATAAGATTGATTCCATTATGCATGGGATGCAGCTGGGAAATGCTGGAATGCACAATCAACTGAAATTGTGGATGTCAACAGGATATTTGCAGAAGATGTTAAACGCACTCCTTTCTATAGGCTTCGAGGTAATGCTTACTAGCGACCATGGAAATATCGAATGTACTGGAATTGGTAAAATTCAAGACGGAGTGCTGGCCGAGCAACATGGAGAACGTGTACGGATTTATTCACAACGAGAATTGGCTCTAGAGGCGATAAAAAAAATACCTCAAGCATTTGAAATTCGTTTAAGCGGAATTCCTTCCAATTTGTTCCCGATTTCGCTGCCTTCTTCTTTGGCATTTGCAAATTCAGGTGTTAATCTAGTTGCACATGGAGGAAATAGCATTGAGGAAACAATTGTTCCGCTCGTCCATATACAGGGTATAAGAGGTAAATAATGCAACCAACTTCAAGATATGAAAAACTGGGATTCAAGCAAATTTTGGAACGGTCTTGGCTTGACTTTTCAATAAACTTACTTTTACACGGGAAAAATCCTCAAGAAGCTCGCAAACTTCTAATGGAAGTTATTGCTCAAGAAGATACGAGTAATGGTCATCGCTCAATTCAGACAACAGAATTTGCGGTTTCAATGTTGAAAGCTTGGATTGCACCAGACAAGGATTTAATTCTCTTCAGGAATCAATTGCTTGCTGTTGCTCAAAGAATTCCACAAAATCAATGGAATATTTTGCACTGGGCTTGCTTGACAGCATCTTACCCGTTTCTCTTGAATTTTTCCGAAGTAACTGGCCGGTTATTTTTTCTGCAATCGGAGATCTCTCGCACTCAAATTTTGAGCCGATTGCAAGATATATATGGCGGACGCGAGGCGGTCGAACGAGCTTTGCGATATGCGCTAGGAACGATGATATGTCTTGGTTTTATCATTAAAAAAAATACATTAGGCATACATATAGCGCCTAAAAAGATTTTGATCACAGATAAACAGCTTGGACTTCTGCTGTGGAAAGCAATACTTCATGCAACACAAGGAAATAAAATTGCAGTTTCCACATTGCGTAACGCTCCTGCGCTTTATGCATTCAATATCCCCAATGATTTATCCGTGAATCGTGTCGATTGTTTCCCCGATTTGAATGTACAGCAATTCATGGACGAGTCGCTTCTTGTGATTGAATAACAGCTTAAGCTAATGCTGGAAGATTTTATAACGAACAGACCGATCTGGGCAAGTTAAAATGGAATTTTCAGAAAAGAACAAAACACCAAAATCAGCCAAAAGCAAACTTGAGGAAGAATCGCGGTGATTCTTTTACGGAATTAGGAAAACCTAACAATGCCCAAGACAGATAAAGCAGCCAAACGAAAAGCGAAACTACGGGCAAGGAAGCGTCAGATGAACGCTGACCGTATCGGACAGGCGACTCGTCTTTCATCGGCGTTGGAGAGGCTTTGCGCGCCCGTTTTGCCGGAGTACATCGACGACAGCAGAGGTCTTGATCTTATCGGTCGGCGGATTGTTTACCAGATGGGGATGATCGCATGGAATATCGCCGTAACCGGTCGGCGGGAACTGGCCGATACCGCGTTTGAGAATTCGAACCTTGACGAAAAACAGCGGACGATGGTTCGCAATGAGATTCATGCCCTCGTCAAAAAGAAGTATGCCGATTTTCCCGATTATCATACCGCGATTCGCGCAATATCCGTTTTCATGAACAATGGCAAATCCTGTCTGAAAGTTCAGATCGGCGACACATTTCCGGCATTGCCGACTCCGGTATTGGAAGAATCGTTCCCGCCGCCGGCCAATCCCATCCGCGCACTTTACGACCGGCTCTTTGCAATATACGGCGAACAGCACTGGTGGCCGTGCAAAAGCGGTAGCCGCTGGGAGATCGTCACGGGAGCGATTTTGACGCAGAACTGCGCATGGACGAATGTGGAAAAGGCTCTTGTCAATCTGGAAAACGCCGGAATTGTGTCGCCGGAAGCGATTCTGAAAACTCCGGATGACACTTTGCGGGAATTGATCCGTCCCGCCGGATTCTTCAAACAGAAATCCGTTTATTTGAAATCCGTGGCGCAATTCTTCATCGAAAATGAGAAGAATTTTCTGCAATCGAATGACGTGTGGGCTTTGCGGAAACGGTTACTCGCCGTCAAGGGTATCGGACGCGAAACGGCGGACTCCATTCTGCTGTACGCCTTTCAAAAACCGCTCTTTGTCATTGATGCCTATACCCGGCGCGTGGCGGAACGCCATTTGAATCTCGACGGAACCATGCCTTACGGTCAGTTGCAAAAGATTTTTATGGACGCGCTGCCGATTGACGTTTCGCTCTACGGAGAGTATCATGCGCTGATCGTCGCGCTGTGCAAACAATCGTGTCTGAAATCTGGATGCGAGGAAGTTTGCTCCAAAATCAACATCGTTCAAACCGACAAACAATCATCCTTGGAGGAATAACTTATGAGAAAGAATTTCGGAGCGCAAACCATCCTATATCCGATGCCGGTATTCATCATCGCCACCTACAACGAGGACGGAACGCCGAACGCAATGAATGCCGCATGGGGTGGAATACATGACACCGATCAAATCGGAATTTGTATTGCGCCGGATCATAAAACCGCAAAAAACATTTTGAAGCGGAAGTGTTTCACGGTCAGCATGGCGGATGCCGCCCATATTGTTCCCTGCGATTACGTCGGAATCGTTTCCGGTAATGATGTCCCGGACAAACTTGCGAAGGCCGGATTCACCACAATAAAATCTGATTTTGTCGACGCACCGGTTATTGCCGAACTTCCCATGACATTGGAATGCAGACTCATCAGTTTTGACGAAAAGACCGGATGCACCGTGGGAGAAATTGTCAATGTGAGCGCCGACGAGCGCATTCTGACCGAAGGAAAAATCGATCCCGCGAAATTGCGGCCGATCACCTTCGATCCCGTGAACCACACCTATCTGGAACTTGGTGGCAAAGTCGGTGATGCGTTCAAGGATGGTTTGAAGCTCAAGTAACACTCACATCGGGTACGGAGTTATTTATGAAATCTACAAACAATCGAAAAAGATCGTCGACAACCAAAGCTGCTGCGGGACTAACCGCTTCGCAAAAAAACGCGAAAGCAAAAACGCTGAAAAAAGCCTATGTATTCCGCGTCGCGCTGTCTGACGACAACGAAATTTACAGTGACATTCTGATTCGCGCCGATCAGACCTTTGAAGATCTGCACGAGATTATTTTCGAAGCGTTCAACCGGGAGGAAGAACATCTTTACTGTTTCGATATCGGCGGGACACGGGTATCCTCGCCGGATTGCGAACTGGATGATGACGAGTTGGATGCGTCTGAAACCAAACTGGAAGAGATCTCGTTTGAAGTCGGAGACGGGTTCGGTTATCTGTTCGATTTCGGCGACGAGTGGCAACACGATATTGAATTGCTGGAAATCGTCCCCGTTGAGAAAACCGGGGAGTATCCGCGCATCCTGAACTCCCATGGAGAACCGCCGCCTCAATATGAGGATGCCGAACCGCCGGTTGTCATACATCCGGAACTGCTGAAACTCGTCAAGCGGAAATGCCCGCGATGGGATGGCGATCCGGATTGCATTTTTGTCGACGAACACGACAATATCCCGGACAAAAAGGATGTCAAAAACTTTGTGCGGGGCAAAGTGATTGTTTCCGTGATGGGAATGGAATCATGCGATTTTCAGGCGGACTTCCCTTCGCTGAAGTCTCTCTTCCGAAAAGATACAATGGAGGATGCGTATTGCAACAATTTTTTCATTTCCTTCGTCCGAAACGCCATTGAAGCTCTTGTGGAAAAGGAATATATCGCCAACGTAAACAACGATGCTTTCATAAAAATATTTTCGGCCATGGCCGACGATCCGGACTCCCCGTCGCAATCGTTTCTTCATGATATGATCTGGACAGCGGCGGCCTGTTTCTTGCTTCAGTATGAATGCAGTCAAAAGGAATTTTCCAAGATACTCCGCCGTCTGGTCAAGACAATCCGGAAAAATACCGGGACGACGTTTTATGACTTTTGCCTCGGAAATTTTGAAGACGGCGGAGATGAGCAGGAATGACACAGCCAGCGAAAACAACTCATCCTCAGGTATGGCGGGGAAAACTGATAGCCGTCTGCGACTATGCGGCATCCTATACGTCTGGTGATGCTATCTGGAATGAAGGCTATCCCGTCTGGTGGCATTTAACCAACGTCCGACTCTTGTCCGAACCGATTCCGTGCCGTGGGCGCGTCGGGATGTGGCGATTAAACAATAATTTGATGGAGCGAATAAATGATAAATGATGATACGGAAAAACGCCTTGATCTATCTGAGTTACACTTTGAGGAATTTTTTGAGAACTTTTATACGCATTTGCTTAAAATAGGCAAATTCCAAAAAGGCTCAGAGCTTGGTATGCATGCCCTTTGTGATTCTCTTGTCTTGGCATGGAATATCCACATAACATATGGAGTGGCTGAAGGTAAAAACAAGGCATCTCAAATGGCGCTTTCGCAGAACCCCAAAACCAGGGCGTGGTTAGCTGATTTTATTAAAATGGCTATTGAGACCAAAGACAAGTTTTTTCGAGATGATCGTTTCGTCGTTGAAAGTGCAAAGGTTTCTCTTCAAAATAATAGACCAATGCTGGAAATCGAGTTTGGGAAAGAAGAACCTCTGTAAATGACCTCCCGCACCTACATCGCCATTGACCTCAAATCATTCTACGCATCCGTAGAATGCGCGGACTTGCACCTTGATCCGCTCACAACGAATCTGGTCGTGGCCGATGAAAGCCGGACGGAAAAGACGATCTGTCTGGCCGTATCACCTTCGCTGAAAGCCTGTGGAATTCCCGGTCGCGCACGGCTGTTCGAGGTAGTGCAGAAGGTTCGGGAAGTCAATGCTCAGCGTCGATGCCATGCTCCGAACCACCGTTTTACCGGAAAATCCAGCAATGCGCCGGAGCTGAAAGCCAATCCGGCTTTGGAACTGGACTACATCGTCGCCATGCCGCGCATGGCACGCTACATGGAGGTCAGCGCTCAAATTTACGGTCTTTATCTGAAGTTCGTCTCGCCGGACGATATTCACGTTTATTCCATCGACGAGGTGTTTATCGACGCGACGCAGTATCTCCGCCTCTACAATCTGACCGCCCGTGAATTTGCAATGAAACTGGTACAGGAGGTCCTCAAGGCGACCGGCATCACGGCGACGGCGGGTATCGGCACGAATCTCTATCTCTGCAAAATAGCCATGGACATCACGGCGAAACACATTCCGGCGGATAAGGACGGTGTCCGCATCGCCGAACTGGACGAACAATCATTCCGGCGAGAGTTATGGTCGCACCAACCGCTGACAGACTTCTGGCGTATCGGGCATGGCTATGCGAATAAACTGAATGCCCTTGGTTTACGAACCATGGGCGATGTCGCCCGGATGTCGCTTCGGAACGAGGACGTACTTTATCGCATGTTCGGAATCAACGCCGAACTGCTGATTGACCATGCCTGGGGATGGGAACCTTGCACCATTGCGGAAATCAAAGCCTACAAGCCGGAAAGCAACAGTCTCAGTTCCGGTCAGGTACTGAAAGAGCCTTACGATTTTGACAAGGCACGAGTGGTTACCATGGAGATGATTGATGCACTTGTGCTTGACCTGATTGAAAAACATTTAGTTGCCGATCAGCTTGTGCTGAACATTGGCTACGATATAATGAATCTGACGGATGCCCGCCGCAGACGGGAATACACCGGCCCGGTAACGACTGACCACTACGAACGGCAAGTTCCGAAAGAAACGCACGGCTCAATCAATCTCGGTCGGCAGACCTCA
>CALABZ010000193.1 GCA_937888615.1 uncultured Lentisphaeria bacterium
CCCCGGCCTTTTTCAGCTTCTCCGCAAATTCATTCGCCTCCCGCACCGCGTAAGGTCTTTCCGCTGACATCAAAATAAGGAACGCCGGATATTGAATTCCCTTTTCAATGCGGAACAGCGGTGAGGCTGATTTAATCACGTTCTCGTCCGACCCGAACGCTTTCTCCACCAACGACCGGAATAGAAGCGGGTGTTTGCCGGGAGTCAGGTCGAATCCGGCGGTATCCACGACGATCACCCCGGCAAGGCGCGACGGCGAGATGCCGTATTTTTTCAGGTAAACCGGATCGGTCGCCAGCAACGAAGCCAGATGAGCCCCGGCGGAATGCCCGGAAATGAATACTCGCCCGGGGTCCCCGTTTAATTCGTCAAGATGCTTGAACACCCAGTTCACGGCTTCGGCGCAATCCTCAATGTGCGCCGGATGCCGGACCGCCGGCGAGAGCCGGTAATTGACCGTTATGAACACAATACCGTTTGCTGCGTAAAATTCGCCGTGTTTCCGATTCATTTTTTTGTCTCCGGTACGCCAGCCGCCGCCATGAAAATGGATCAGGACCGGAAATTTCTTTTCGCTCTTCTCCGGCGTGTAAATATCCAGTTTCTTCAACGGGTCCTTTGCCGCATCCGAGTAAGACACGTCGAGACGTTCTCCAGCGCTCAGCGGGGGTAGAGGGAAGCAGAAGAAGGCCAGGACAACCAAACTCCAAAATGTCAATTTCCGTTCTTTCGTTTTTTTCTTCATGAAGCACCTCATATCGTATTTCCTATGGTTATAAAACGACAGAATTCCGTTTTTATTGCAGGAAAATGAGAATTGGGCGATCAGTCGATGATTTTCAGAAGATTTTCGAGGGTAAAATCTTTGACGGCGATCAGTTCCCGGAACCGGACGGATTCCGCGCCATAGACGAAACGGGCCAGTTCCACCAGCCGGGGACGGCTCCAATACTCCTCTTTCTCCGCGGCGGCGATTTCCAGGGCCCGGCGGAAAAAAGCCTCCCGCCCGGCCTCGACATCCGGGCATTCCGCTCCGGACAGGCGTTTCAATAAATATGGATCGCGCAACAATCCCCGAGCACACATGATCCCGGCACAACCGGTGAATTCCATCATGGCGGCGGCATCCTCCGGTGTTGCGATATCGCCGTTGCCGACAACCGGGACCGAAGCAAACGCCACCACCCGTTTCAAACGTTCCAGCCCGTCACCGATCCGCCGGTAGCCCTCGCCGACGGTCCGGTAGTGCACCGCCATATAATCGATCAGGCCCTCGAAGGCCGGAATGATCCCGTCCATCTCCACCGGATTGGCAAAACCGCAACGCAGTTTTACGCTCAGGGAAATATCCGACAAGGCCTCCCGAAGCGCCGCCGTTATCCGGCGCATCTGTTCCGGGTCTTTCAACAATGCGCCGCCCGCGCCGCTGCGGACCACCTGCCCGCTTGGACAGGCAAAGTTCAGATTGAATTCCCGCACTCCGCAATCCGTGTAAAGGATTTCAGCGGCGGCTGACAAATTCACCGGATCGTCCCCCATCAACTGTACGACCAGCGGTTTGCCGGGGATTCGCAGCGATTCCAGCCATTTGCGGATTTTACCGCGACGCGGCACATCGGCCGAAATCCGCAGGAACGGCGTCACCATGACCGGCAACAGGTCCAACGCTCCGGCGGTCCGGCAGAACAGCGGATTCATGACCCCTTCCATGGGGCCGGGCATGAATTTATATTTCAAAGTTGACATTTCGGGCAATAAAACGTGGTACGCCCGCCCTGTACGACCGTGCGAACCGGAGCACCGCACCGTGTGCACGGTTGGCCTTTGCGTCCGTACACCAACAGTTCGCATTCGAATTTTCCCTCGCTGCCGTCAAGCTGACGGTAGTCTGAAAATGTGGTTCCGCCCGCCTCGATCGCCGCCGAAAGAACTTTTTTCGCCGCCCGGACGAGGGCCGAACATTCTTTTCGGGTGATATCGCAGGCCAACCGGGTGGGATTGATTTTCGCCATGAAAAATGTTTCAGCCGCGTAAATATTGCCGATCCCCACCACGATGGCGTTATCCATCAACGCCACTTTGACCGGGCATTTGCGCCGTTGCAGTACTCCGTACAGGTACGCGGCGGTAAACGCCCCGTCCAGCGGTTCGACACCGAGCATGGCCAGGCATTCCGGTTCCGCCCCCGGCGCGTCAAGCGTACAGCAAATGATGGAACTGAACCGCCGGGTGCACTCGAACCGAAGTTCGTTGCCGTCGTCGAGATGGAAAATCACGTGTTCGTGCTTGCGCCGCGCTTCTCCCGGTTCCGCCTGACGGAATACACCGGTCATGCCGAGATGCACCACCAACGCATGGCAGTTGGCCAGTTCGATCACGATATAACGCCCGCGGCGGCGCACGTCCGTCACCGGCTGGTTCAATAATTCAGGATTCAACAAAGGAGCCAGCGGGTAACGCAGTTTCTCCCTGAAAACCGCGATTTTCACAAAAGTACGGTCGAGGAGCAGCGGCTTAAGCGCCGCGCTTACCGTATGGACTTCGGGTAATTCCGGCATGATGACACCTCCGTCATTGTCCCGGCAGGGAAATGCCTTTGATCTTTTTGAACAGCGACACCGCGCGGGTATCCGTCATACTGCAGATGAAATCAAGCACCGACATCAACCGGATGTAACTGTCGTTCTGCCACTCCGGCGATTCCGGGTTGCAGTATTCCTGCGGGATAAGCTGAATAATCTTGAAATTGCGGTGCGCGGGCGGACGTTTTTCACGCTTCGCCTCGGCTACCTCGTTGACACAGGAGACAAACACATCCAGCAGGCCCTGCGTCAATTCATATCCGGCCACCTCGATTTCAACGGCTCGCGGAAAATTGTAGACATCTTTCAAACTGCGGTCGTAGATTTCGCGCATGGCTTCGGCACAGGGAATCAGCTCGATCAAAGGACGATCCAGCGTTCCGGCCAGGATATCATCTTCCCAGTTGGAAAAGGCTTCGATCGTTTCCGAAACCAGGCAGTTGATCACTCGTGCCCGCAGAAACTGCACCCGCAGCGCATTACTGCTGAGGCTGTTCAGCTTGCCGGTTGCTTTCGCCGGTTCCGCCACGAACTTCATGAAAATATCTTTCAAATCGCTGTAAGCCAGAATCCCCATGACCCAGGCATCCTCGAAGTCGACGATCCGGTACGAAATATCGTCCGCCGCTTCCACCAGCCAGGCCAGCGGATGCCGACACCAGCAGTAATCATCCGGATCGGACGCGAGAGAAAGCAGGCCGGTCGTCTCCGCAACATTGCGGAAAAGTTCGCGTTCGGCCTGAAAAAAATTGAATTTTTTGGAAGCAACGCCCTGCGGACGGTTGCGGACGCTCGATTCGACCGGGTACTTGGCGAAAGCGGCCAGTGTGGCGCAGGTCAACTGCATCCCGCCAACATTGTCCGGCATCTGGAGCTTGGAAAGCACCCGGAATCCCTGGGCGTTACCCTCGTAACGGGAAATATCCGCCTGCTGTTTGGCGGTCATGCTCTTCTTCATATCTTCGGCCAGGGGCGAATGCACGAACCAATAGCGGATAGCTTCCTCGCCGGAATGGCCGAGCGGCGGATTGCCGATGTCATGGGCCAGCCCGGCCGCAGCCACAATTGCCCCGATGTCGGAGGGCTGGATATGGCTGAGCTTGTGGCGGTCGCAAATCATGGCGCCGACCGCACTGCCGAGCGAACGCCCAACGCAGGAAACTTCCATGCTGTGGGTCAGCCGCGTATGCACATAGTCGTTGTCCGCCAACGGAAACACCTGCGCTTTGTCCTGCAGGCGGCGAAAAGCCGGAGAGAAAACGATCCGGTCGAAATCCTGTTGAAAGGGGGATCGGCCCGGCATGATTTTATCCGGTTCGGCCTTGCCGAGCCGTTGCGGAGAAAGAAGTTTCTGCCAGTCCATCTTCATATTGCACCTCAGTTAGTAAGGAAATGCTGTTGGATCTGGGGGGCTCGTTCGGCGATATTGGTCAGGTGGTCGCCGACCCGCTCAAGTTCCGCCAGCAGTTCAATGAAAATCACGCCGACCTGCGGGTGACAGTCCCCCTGCCCCAGGCGGGCGATGTGATTGTTTTCATAATCGTCGCACAACAAATTGACGCGTCCCTCGTCCAGCAGGGCCTTTTCGACGAACTCGGAGGGGTGCGGCTGGTTCAGGGCGGAAATGACATTGCCCGCCTGATCCTGAAGTACTTCCCACAGCTTGTTCAACTCGCTTCGGGCATAATCCGAAATATCATAGGGAAGTTCCTCCAGCCGTTCGGTCAGCCGCAGAATGTTTGCGGTATGGTCGGCGATGCGTTCGGCATCGTTAGTACAGTGGATCAGCAACGGAATCACGAACGCCTGCGATTCGGACAAGTCGCGCCGCGACAACTGCACCAGATATTCGGTGATCGCGCCCTGCTGGCGGTCGATTTCATTTTCGCGCCGGGCCAGTTGAATGGCGGACTCCTCGTCGATTTTGCCTTTGCGGAAATGGCTGTTTACCGCGTCATTAACCATATCCCACGATTCGTTGACCATGGCGCGAAGCGTCTGGATGGTCTGCTCAAGGGCGACCGCCGGGACATCCAGCAGTTTGGGTTCCAGATGGTTGAACGTAACCGAGGCGGTGTCGCGCGGGCGTATCACAAATTCGCACAATTTCGCCATCGGCCCGATCAGGGGGACGAATATCAGCACATTGATGATATTGAAAAGCGTATGCGCATTCGCCACATGGCGGACCACATTCTGTGGTTCCGCCGCGAAAACATTACCCTCCGTGACCGCATTTACCAGCTCCATAAACATCGGGATGTTGGTCCCCGGCCATTTGACATAGAAAAATATAATCATCCACACCGTGCCCAACAGTTTTACCAACACGTGCGACAACGCCACCTGTTTACCGAATACATTGCTCGGGATTGAGGCGATCACCGCCGTAATGGTCGTGCCCACGTTCGCCCCCAGCATCAACGGCATGGCGGTGTAGAAATTGACCAGTCCACTCCCGGAAAGTATCAGCAAAATCCCGATTGACGCCGAACTGCTCTGGATCACCACCGTCAACAACAGTCCGATCCCAAATGCGCCGATCACCTGCGCCAACGGCATAAGACCGTCGACCGAGGGCGAGCAGTCAAAGGTGGAGAAAAAGTGGATGAACGTGGGAAATGTCCCCATCTGCTTCAACTCATTGCCCATCATCGTCAGTCCGAAAAACAGGAGGCCGAACCCCAGGATCGCACTGCCCCAACCGCGAAACGTCTTCTTGCCGCTGAAAATGAACAGCGCCGCCCCGACGATGATTGCCGGCAGCGCCATCATCGAAAGATTCAAGGAAATAATCTGCGCCGTTACCGTCGTCCCGATATCGGCCCCCAGCACGATTCCGATCGCCTGGCATAAATTCAGCAATCCCGCATTGACAAAACCGATCACCATCACCGAAGTGGCGCTTGAGGATTGAATCACCGCCGTCACGATGGTCCCGGCGGTCACCGCCACGAAACGGTTCCGGGCGAAAAACTGGAGAATACTCTTCATCCGGTTCCCGGCCACCATCTCCAGGCCGTCGCTCATCAGCTTCATCCCGAAGATAAACAGTGCCAGACCGGCAAGCACGTTGATAATCAACGCGGTGTAACTCAATCCCAAGACATCGACCCGTATCCCCCGGATGAAAATATTGCGGTTCGGATCGGCGATTTCTACATTGATGCGGTAAATGCCGGTATTCTCCCCGACCTTGATGTTGGTTTCCGCGAAACCGTCGCTGTTGGTCACGGCATAAGCGTTGGAAAGAATCGGGCGGCGGGCGGCGTCGGTACCGTCCCCCATATTGAAATACACCGGCACCTCCGGCAGCGGTTTGCCGTCTTTGTCCGCCACCAGAATTCGTACCGGCTCCTGCAGAAACTGTTTGGCGATCCCTTCCTGCATCGCGCCGAAAATCCGAACCCCGCTGACGAAGCGGACGGTCAGGGTGTGGTCCGGATAATTGACAGGAACCACCTTCAGGTATTGGTCGCCGATTGCGTTTCCGGCTGAAACCTCCACCGACACCTCGCCGCCGGAATTGGTGACGGCATCGGGAACCGACAGGACCAGGTCGGAATTATCAACCGGTACGAACAGCACTTTTTCCTTCACGAGAGCCCGGCGCTTCGAGGCGCCGAAAAGATTGCGGTGTTCGGGTCCCTGCAGTTTCAGCGTCAATGTCTTCTGAAATTTCGTACCCGGCAGGGCACACTGATTATCCCCCTGAACGACCACGATTTTATCGAGGCTCAGCTTTTCGTCATCCCTGCCGCATCCGGCCGTCGTCATTATCAATCCCAATACCACACAGACACAGAACAGCCGGACAATACACCGCAAATTCACAGACTTTGTCATATAAACCTATAGTCAATCGTTAGTCAATCGTCATATCGAATAATCAGGAATAATATAACATTGAAAAAGTCATTTTTAAAGCGGAAAAAGCAGAAAAATCCCCGATTCCTCACTTTATCGAAGCAAGTCCATCGATTATTTCCGCTTATTTCTGGAAATCTTGCATTTTCCTCTTGACAAGCAAAAACTACAGATGTAGAATATACAAACTACAAGCGTAGTGAATGGAGGGCAGAATGAAAATTTCCGAAAATGAACTTGAAATCATGCGGCTGCTGTGGGAAAAATCCCCGCAGACGGCGACCGAATTACAGGATTCCATAAGGGAAAAAGTCCGTTGGGAAACCACCACGATACGGACCATGCTTCAAAGACTGGTGGAAAAGGGAGCGGTTCGGCAAGCCGGGCGCAAGCGATCATACACCTATACTCCCCTCGTTTCCGCCGACGAATACCGCAGTATTTCATTGCGGCGGCTGATTGAAAATGTATTCAATTCGAATCCGATGGAAATGTTCTGTTTTTTCGCCCGTCAGGAAAAGCTTTCCGACGCCGAAATTGCCGAACTTGAAAATATTTTAAAAAAGGGTGGGAACAAATGATGGTCATAATGTTGTATCTGTGGGGAACTCTGTTGCGTGGAATCCTGATCTTCACCGGAGCGATGCTGATGGAGCGGTTCGGAACATCGCTGCTGGCGCGTGGGGGCAGGCTCTATTATTATTACCTCCTGTTGTTCATGCTGGTCTGCCCGCTTCCGGGCTTTGAATACAGCGCTTTTTCGTTGCCGTCCGCACCGCCGCAATCGCCTCGACCAGTTCAAATTCAGAACCGAAAAGCCGTAGCGGTATCTCCGGCGGCTTCGACCCAACCGCATAATATGGTCACCAAAAAACCGTTGCCGACGGTGAAACTTGCAGAAAAAGCTGCAATTCCTGCTCCAGAGGCAAATCTTTCTTCGACCGAAACGGGGCCGTCTATGCCTCAACTGTTATTTTATCTATGGGTATGCGGCGCCGGAGTCATCTCCCTGTTGAAGTTGACGGGCAACATCATATGGGGACGCCGGCTCCGAAAGCTGAAACCGGTGACGGATGAACGTATCCTTTCAATTTTCAACAAGTTGCGAAAAAGCGGCAACGGAGACGGAAGGGCGGTCCGCCTGCTGGACTCGGACCCGCTCAAGTTGGGGCCGTGCTGTACCGGAACCCTGAAACCCTGCATTCTGCTGCCGGTGTCGCTGGGACGAAACGTTTCTGACAAACAGCTTGAAATGCTGTTGGCGCACGAGCTGGAACACATCAGGCGCCATGACATGCTTCTCGGCAATCTGCGCGATCTCCTGAAAATACCGTTATTCTTCAATCCCTTCCTCCATTCCGTGCTGAAAAACCTGAACTGCGCGACGGAACTGGTTTGTGATGACGCCGTCATTCGTCGTTTGAACTCGGAGTCGGCCAGACAATCCTACGGCAAACTCCTGCTGGACCTGTCGACCCTGCCCCGCGCCGGAATGACGTTGACCGCCCCCGGCATCCGAAATGGAGCAGGGGAACTGAAACTGCGCCTGAACGCAATCATGTCCAACAGTCCGTTCTCGCAGAAGCGGATTGTCATGCTCTCAACCAGTGTCCTGCTGATCGGCGTGGCCTGCCTGTTTGTCCCGGCCTATGCCGCCGAGCGTACCGAAACGGACAAAAACACCACGAAAGCCGCCATCGCCCCAACCGCGCCGCACCGCGTGATCAAGGGTGATTTTACGCTCACACGCACCGTAAATCAGGTTAGTTATGAAACCATCGACGGCGTGCGCAAAAAAATCGTAACCCATTTTCCAGTAACCAGTTATTATCAGTACCTGACCAGCGTGGGTGCCGACGGCAAGCCGGTGCCCTCGGCCAGCAACATCATTTTTTACTCGCCATGGCTGGGAGAAAAATTTCCGTTCAAGGATAAAAACAACCGGTATTATGCGGAAAAACTCGGCTGGACCGTTTTTGCGATACCGGATATGGGATATACCAACGCCGAAATGATCCTGGCCGGTCAGGATGAATTGACGAAACGCCTGAAACTCGAGCCGCGCAAACTGTTGATGTACGGCGCGTCCTCCGGAGCGACCAACGCCATCAACGCCAGTATGCTTTTCCCGGACCGTTTCGATGCCATTGCGGCGCACAGCTCCCGTCGCTGGTATCTGCTTGACGGAGGATTCCGCAAAAAAGACAATGTCGTGCGGCTGCTGACAAATAACTGGTATGACGGAGCTGGAAACGAAGCGGTTCGCATCATGGATGACCTGCGAAAACTGGATATGGAGGGAATTCGTATTCAAACGCCCCCAAACTGGAGAAATATCAAGAGCGCCTTCTTCCATCGCGGTCCGCATGATTTTACACAATCGCTTTTTCACCAATACTTTAAAGATATCGTTGAGCTGCGCGACCGCAACAACGGCGTTATTCCCCCCAAGGCGGATTGGCCCGTCAAAATCAAGTCGCCGGACGGTCAATCCCTGTTCCTGCCCGGTAAAAACCTCGAAGCCGTTTATAACAAGCTCCCCAATGCCCTGGTCGGACGCAATGCCGGCAACGCCCCCCTGTTCCTGCCCGCCGTATCTGGAAAACCGGCCGGCACCGTCCTGCTCGTCACCGACCCGGACTTCAAAAACCCGATGAAACTGCTGGATACGATCTATTTTCTGGCGACCGTGGGCAATGTCGACGTTTATGCCCTTGAAGCCGTCGATTCGGGCAAAACATATGACCTGGCACTCGATTGCCTTGATAAGATAAACAGCAGTCAACCGGTTTATGTAATCGGACTCGGCAAAGGAGGTCCCGCCGCAATATTCGCGGCTCTCCGTTCCAAAAACGCCGGTATCACCAAGGTCACGACCCTCGGCACCGACCGCGAAGCCACACTGAACGGACAATCCATCGTGGCCGAAGCCGGCCAAAAGACCGGCATTCCCGTAATCATGTATTATGACGCCGCCACCGCCTCGGAAGCCACGAACGGCCCGATCATCGGGGTAAACGTCAAAGTACCCGCCGGGTTCGGCGTTAAAATCACGGGAATTCTGGAGAAAGCGGTCAAACCGGAGAAAATCGCCGAAGTTTCTCTCGAAAGCCCGCGCATCGTCAACCTGCTCCCGCAACTCACCAAAGAAGCCAACGCCCTGAAAACGAAAGTCAACCCGGACATCCCGGAAACCGTCAGGGTTTATCTTGAACTGCTGAAAAAAATCGATGCCGAAGCCGGAAAAATGCAGAAAGCCGGAATTGTCGATATTGCCAAGGCATATGACGCGCAAATAGAGTCCGCCGAGGCTGAATTCAAGTATGCCGATGCCCTTAATTCAGGGAAAAACAGAGTTGAACAGAACAAGATCAAGATCGAAATCCTGAAAAATCTGCTCACGGTGTACGATAAGTATCTGAAATTACTCTATACACGCTATAACGCCGGCCTGCTCCCCAATCATAACAAGAGTCTGGAGTTAAGCAATCGTTACGAGGAAATCAATCAGATACTCACCAAACTTTATTCCGAGAATCAGGAAATTGAAGGCGTCGGCGTTCTGTAACTCAGTCCGCCCCCTCCTTCATCGACATGCGGATTTTCGTCTTCAACCGAAGGCGAAAATCCTTTTTCATTATATATATTGCAAAAAATCAATAAAAAAACCGGTTTATATTGTTGACTTTCGTTTTTTTGGTGGCATAATAATAGCATGATTTCAAGGAACAATGAATGGCTTATATACCAAAATACGAAAAAGTAAAGAATCAGCTCCTTCAAGATATCCGCAGCGGACGTTATGCGACGGGGGAACGTATTCCGACCCGGGAACAGTTGATTGAAAAATACCAGGTCACCCGGACCACGATCAACCATGCCCTCAAGGAACTGGTCGAAAACGGCGTACTCGCCACCTCCAAGCGCGGCGGCACCATCGTGACCGGACGCTCTCCGGTACGGCGGCTCGCCTATTTTTCAACACTCGGCGGACAGGTGGTGGTCCAGGCCATCGGCAAAGAGGAATCGGACCGCGGAGATCTGTTGCGCCCCCTGCTCTCCAGAAGCGCCGAGCTCGACCTGACCTTTCTCGACATGGCGATACTGCATAACGACCCTTCAACGGTTGACCGCTACGACTTGTCGGCGGTTTCGATGCCGGATGACCTGACGATGGAAAAATTATACCCCTACCGCGATAAGGTCATCATACTGAACCGCTATCCGGACCATATGAATTTTATTTCCACCAACCACCGCGGCGCGGTCCGCGAAATGACGCAGATCAATCTGGAGCGGGCAGGAAGCAACGCCCAGATATTTTTCCTGGGCCAGCCGGATAATTTCTATATTGCACGCGAACGGCGCGACGGTTTCGTTGACGCTTGCGCCGCGGGCAATGCGTTCTACCGCATCATCGAAATCAAAAGTCTTTCGTACCAGGACATCTACGAAACCCTGATGAATATTGATTTTGCGCCGGGCCGACCGATCGTAATGGTTTCTCCCACCCTCGGCTTTACCGGGGCGGTGCTGAAAATGGCGGTGGATCGCAAGCTCACATTCAACCGCGATCTGTTCTATTCGGATTTCGACAATGTCCATTCATTGCGCAACACCGGCATACCGCTGCTCTCGGCGGTGCAAAATTACCAGGGCATCGGAGAGAAACTTGCCGAGCTCTTCATCAATGGCAAAAGTGCGGATGTACAGGAATTCATTCCCTACCGCCTGACCGATTGAAAACTACCGCGGCGATTACTTGCCGGAGGCCTCGTGGATAATGTCAATGAATTCCTCGCGGGAAATTTCATGGAGTTTTTTACCCCGGGACAAAAGTTTCTCATTGACCTTTATGGCAGTTTCGGTCATTCGCTCGTGCGTTTCCTCACTGCCGCCGACCAGACAGAAATTTTCCCCTTTGGTGATGCGCTTGTGCCCATCCTTGTTGTCAAGGCCAAGTCCGATCATCAATGATCTCTCATCTCTGCTGTTGTTGCGTGATGCTACCATGTAAAAACTCCAAAATACTGACAATTCATCATTCAAATATAATATAACCGAGTACAGTCAAAAAGTCAATCCGCAACCGATTTCAAAATCCCCCCCTGATTGAGTATAAAATCAATATTTCATGATTTCCGCCTTGAAAATCACCTCTGTTCATGATATTTTTACAAAAAACAGGAATACGATCATGCATTTTGCCAAATCATTACTGCCGTTGCTCTGCCTGCTGGCGTTGACCGGTTGCATCGATATTGATTATGTCGGCCAGACTTACGAGGCAGACCCGGCACGCCAGGTTCTCTGGTACAATTCCGAAATGGAAGTGCCGCCGGATACCTATAAAATCGTCGGCCGGGCCACCGCCTCCTGCGGTTCAGACCGTACCAACGACGATGTCCGCTATGCGTTGCTGGATGAAGCGGCGCGACGCGGCGTCGATGCCATTCAAGTGGTCAAAACCCAGCTCAAAACTGTAAAAAGCACCAGCGTCAACGACAGCGGTTTCGCCCAGTTCGGTTCCAATCAGCGCGACTCCATGCGGGTCGGGGTATGGACCCCGTATGACTCGTTCGGTCAACCCACCTCGCGCAATGTCCGCGATGTGTCGGTCCAGCGCTTCGAGGCTCAAGTCCTGTTTCTGGTGAAAACCAAACGCTATGAAGAAGCCATGAAGAAATTCGAGGCCGAACGCCGTCCGACCATCCAGACGGTTCCCCTTGAGCCGGACCCACTGACCCCGGATGTCGGCAAAGACCCGACCACCCTCAAGCCGCCGCCGCCCGAACCGGTAAAAAAAGCCCCGGTCGAGGTGCTGTCCAAAGAGAACGCGGTGGAAAGCGATCTGCCGCTGGACCCAACGATCATCCAAACGGACGACAAGCGTCCGATTGAAAAAGCCAAAGATTTATAACTACGGTCTGATTTTATTATGAAAATCTATGTCCAAACCGACATCGAAGGAGTCGCCGGATTCTGTTTTCAGGAAAACCGCGCCAACCCGAGCTGTGAAAACCTTGAACACCGGCACCGGATGTACCGCCTGCTGACCAATGAGGTAAACGCCGCCGTCAAGGCCGCTTTCGACGCGGGAGCCGTCGAGGTGGTGGTGAATGATAACCACGGTTCCGGCTACAACATTTTCTTTGAGGATCTGGACCCGCGCTGCCGGATCATCCACGGGCGCAACTGCAGCGGCCCGCATTGGCTGCCGCTGCTGGATTCGTCGTTCGACGCCATGGTCATGATCGGGATGCACGCCATGGGCGGCACCCCGAAGGCAGTTATCCCACATTCAAAATGGGACGTGAATAACGGCAGTTTCTACCTGAGCGAAGGCTCCATGGCCGCCGCCATCGCCGGCGACTTCGGGGTTCCGACCGTCATGATGAGCGGTGACGACAAAATCTCCGAAGAAATCGGCGAAAAAATCCCCGGTATCGAAAAAGCCGTCGTAAAACAGGCCCTGTCCCCTTATCAGGCCTGTTCATTAATTCCCGCCCGGGCCTGCGCGGAAATCGCCGAAGCCGTAAAACGCGGCCTCACCCGGCGCAACGAAATTCCCCCGTACAAAATTCAAGGTCCTGTCACTTTGAATCTGCTCGACTCCCCCAGCCACGCGCCGCCGCTGACCTATCAGGGCGAGGCTGTCACCGCCGACACGATCAATGAGGCGTTCATGAAATTCGAACGCGCCATGCAGTGGACTACATTTGACCTCGAAAATATGATTGAGGGGTATTCTTTCCCATAAGTTGTTCCATTCAAGGAATTCGACCGCGGACGGCATTTTTCCGGTGTCTGTTTGCGGTTTTCTGTTTTTTATGCAAAAAATTACGAATTTCTCTGAATTCCCTGCAATAAACCAGCCTGTTTTATCGTTATAAAGAGGAAAAGATTGGAGTGTTTCTAATGAAAAAATTGATCAAATGGTTTATCTGGATTATTATTCTGGGAGCGGTCGCGGCGGGCGGTTATTTCGGCTACAGCAAATACGCGGAGCAATCCGAGCATGTCGTATACCGCACCGAAAAAGCCGTGCGTGAAAATCTGGTGAAATTTATCAGCGCCACCGGCACGGTCGAACCTGAAGAACTCGTAAATGTCGGTGCTCAGGTGAACGGCATGATCGAAAAATTCGGCACCGACACCGACGGCCGGTCGGTCGATTACGGTTCACGGGTCACCGCCGGGATGGTTCTGGCCCAGATCGACGATTCGTTGTTCGTGGCCGACCTCCGCCAGAACGAAGCCCAGAAGCTCCAGGCCAAGGCGTCGCAGATCAGCGCCGAGGCCGCCATCCGCCAGGCCAAGGCCAAACTCACCCTGGCCGAGACCAATTACACCCGTGCCAGACAGCTCCAGCCCAAAGGCGCCATGTCCCAGAGCGATTACGATACCGCCTATTCCGAATACACCGTGTCCCAGGCGGCAATCGCTGTCGCCGAAGCCGATCTGGAACAAGCCAAGGCCCAGTTGGTCAA
>CALABZ010000194.1 GCA_937888615.1 uncultured Lentisphaeria bacterium
GTCCGGCATGTCGCATGTCCACGGTGTGCTCCGCGGTTCGTCCGTGTGAAAAACGGTGCGAAAATAACGCGGCGCCGTCGAAGAAGGGTGTCGGTCGACTTTTTACCCGTTTTTATATATATAAGTGGCGATTGTCTGTACCGACGATTATTCCGCGCTTGAGCACATGACCCCCAGCGTGTCCGCATTGCATATCCCCTGGTATGAAATCGGCCGGGAAGCGGCGTCAATGTTTGTTGATATCGATAATTATCCGGTCAATATCAGATTTTCTCCGGAAATAAAAATCCGGCAGTCGGCCTGCAAGGTTCCTGCAGCGCAGAATCTAGTCAAAATGAATAACTTGATTCAATATCGATGGTAATTTGATGAAAAAACTAAGACAGGAGGATAGCGTCATGCAAAAAATAAATGACGAAATCAATCGGTCTGAAAAAAGCGGATTTTTTTTCAGAAAAAGCAATCTTTCCAGATTAACCGGCGACAATATTTTTTCGGAGTCAGAGAGCTGGATAAAAATGAGAAACGCACAAAAATTCACACTCATAGAGCTTTTGGTCGTTATTGCTATTATCGCCATACTTGCGGCGATGCTGCTGCCGGCACTGGCGAAGACCCGGGAAGCGGCAAAACGGATCCGGTGTGTTAATAACCTGAAACAGATCGGTACCGGAGCCCACTATTATTCCAGCAATTGGACGGAATATATGGCGTTCCCGCGTGCTTGTGCATTGGCCGAAGTGCTGTGGTCGGTCGCTCCCGACCTTCATTTTGCGGACTTTGTTAATCGTCTGGGCCTGCATCGGCAGCGTCTTCGGACGCTGAATGTCAACGCACATCCCTTGCCCTGAGGCGCGACCTTTGGGAACCTGTTAGCAACCAATTGGATTATCGCAGGGATAACCGCATGAATCATGTGCGGTCGCCCTGCAATTTTTCAACATTCTATGGGATGGCGGTGATTTTTCACAAAGAACTTATGATTCCCGGCAAATAACGTTTGGGTTTCCTCATTCAACTGTAACTGCGCTTCGCAATCCACTGGAATTGAAACACGGATCATGATTCCATTGTTTTCTTTTTGCCAGCATAACTTGTAGCCAATATATTCGGCACTGAAATCATTCAATGCCGCTGGAAATACCGGAGATATTTTCAAAAACTTTTTTCCCGGCTTATCTTCGGAATGGCGGAATCCACCCAGGTAACGATACATGCACGCAATAATATCGGAAAAAGCACCGTGATTAAGAGATGATCCCGGCATACCCCACATCTCTGGGAAAGACGTAAGTTTCATCGAGTCAAACCAATACATATATCCAGGTTCTTCCTTTTGAATCATCATCTGATATGCCGTATCAGAATAACCGTTCTCAAAGAGAGCCCTCAGGACGCATCCCGATCCTATTGTTCCGTAATCGACCCGATATCGATTTTGTTTTATAATCTCGTTCAGATAATATGCGCACTCGCCGCGCGCTTCCTCCGGCACAATATCAAATTCCAACGCCAGAGCATAAGTGGTGGAACGGGAACCCTTGAATTTGCCGTTGCCATTGTAATAATGCTGTAAAATTTTTTGCTGTGCCGATTTATGGCGTTCCCGCAGTTCTTCTGACTCTTTCCTGTTCAGGATATCTGCACATTTTTCTGCAATCTTCAGGCATTGAACCCGGAAGATATTTTGGACATATCCTTTTTCCATCTCTCCTGCAATTGAAGAGCAAAGCCAATCTCCAAGTCCGCTTTTGATCAGGCCGTCGACGTCTTCGAGCGAATCCAGAAAATCCAAATTACGCAGCATGTTGTCAAATCGGTCCAAAATATACCTTTTCTCTCCCGAAAACAAATACAATGTATACGGAATTGCGAACAATGCATAATCCCAGGCCGGACTGCTCCCCCAATTATATCCCCAACCGGCGGAGGGTACCATTCCCGGCAATTGTCCGGACGGACGCTGTGCATCGGCCATGAGTTCCGCATAGGCCCCATAGGCCTGGATCGCGTCATAGGAGTAAAGTAAAGTTTCCATCTGGAGTCTTGATTCGCTTGTCCATCCGTTTTTCTCCCTTTGCGGACAATCTGTCGGAATACCCACGAAATTTGAAAGAACCGATCTGACGCCGGAGTTATCTAAAATTTGCAAAGATTTTTCAGAAGACGAAATGAACCCGTGTTGTTTGAAATCAGTGTGTATCTCCAGTGCCTCTAATTTTATTATCTCCACCTCGCCGCTATATTCCAATTCAACGAACTGAAATCCATGGTATGTGAACTCTGGATTCCAAATCTCAACGGATCCGCCTTTTAAAATGTAAGTATCCTTTTGAAAAGAATCATCGCAGACAAGATTGGCGATAAACCTGTTGTCAAGAGCCTCTCCATTTTCGGTCAATCTCTCACCATGCCGTAGAACGACTTTTGCGCCACATTCTCCTCTAACCGTCAAACGCACCACTCCTGATAAATTATATGGAGCTGAATATATTTTTTTATTCAATTGTTCCATCGGTAAAACATTTATAATGCGGCATGGCTGAAAATCCTCTTCCTGACCGATCCCGCCGGGAGAAGGAACTATTCCTGCAAAAGTCCATTTCTGTTCCATCTTGGAATCCGGTGCCGGCCATATTTCCGCTATATATTTACCTGCCGTGACTTTCAAATTCTCATCGCCTTGAGGCAACTCACGCCTTGCGTCATAAGTTTCACCTCCGCGCAAGGTATGAAAAACAACAGGACCCGAGCATACACTCCATGTTGAATCGGAGGTCAGAAGAATTTCTCCCGTCCAGGCATCCTCCAGTTCACAGATCATTTTGGGATAATCCTGCCAGTCGGCTTTATCGAAATGCCAGACATCAGGGGTCGCGGTATGATACAATCCGTTTCCTACGGTTACGGAGATCCGATGTGTCCCTGCTTCAAGATTCTTCAGATTAAATTTGCGGTACCGCCATCTACGATCATACTGTGTGGGAGCCGGTTGCAGCATATTGTCGGTAATACGTTCGCCGTCAATATAGAAAAGAAAATATCCCAACCCGCAAATGTATATAACCGGTTCTTTAATGTCTTCCCGTAACACAAATGTTTTCCTGAAAACCGGAGCCGGGACCACTGGCCGACGCCAATCAACCATATTTATATCAGGATAAGCAATCCATTTCGCACACCATTTTCTCATTTTCATACAGAAAGTCCTTTGAATTGAGCCCATTGAAAGGCGACGGCACGTGATGAAGTCCTCAAAACATAAAATGACAGCGTTATCGCATATTTTCAAATTGATACCGCGAAATTTGATTTTAAAAATCGCAATTTGCCAGGAATTGCTAGTCACTCAAGAACATTCTCTCCGAAGGGTTATATGTTTGCATTGCTCTTTGGACAACTGCTTCGTGATCCGTATTTGAATATTGCTGAAATCGGCGTGGCTTTCAGTTCGAGCCGGACGTTCAGTACCGGCGACGTGTTCGGAAAAATGAGATGATTTTTGAAAAAAATTTCCGGTTTTTTGAATTCGGACTCTTGACAAATACGACGATCTCCTGTATAATGTTATCGACGTGAAACAAGTTACAGTAATAAGGTGACGTTATGATAAGCATGGACGATGTGGCCGCGAAGGCCAACGTATCGAAAGCCACGGTTTCGCGGGTGTTGAACGGCAAGAAAGTCGTTTCGCCCGTTGCCCGCGAAAAGGTGCTGGCGTCCTGTCAGGAACTCGGTTACAAACTCAATTACAATATTCAGGATCTGATCCTGAAAAGTCGCAGCGGCTTTACCCGCAACATCGCTTTCGTCATCGTTAACAAACAGTTCGGCGACCCCGCCTATGCCCATTGGGTTGACGGAATTGCCCGGGCGGTCAATGAGGCCCACTACCATCTGTTGCTGGTTAAACTTCAGGGGGATGAGCAGACGATCTATGACCTGCCGCCGATCCTGCGCGACGAGCGGGTGGATGGGATCATCCTGACCGGTGATATCTCCCGAAATATTGTTGAAGTCGCGAAATCCCTGGATTCGAAGTGCGTGGTCCTGGGAAACTACAGCGAAAGGCTCCTTGACGGTATGGCCAACGTGCGTTGCAAAACCGAAAGCTGGATCGCCTCCATGATGGAACAACTGATCCGTTCCGGCAAAACCCGGATCGGTTTTGTCGAGGAAAACCCGGAAAACTATGGTTCCAAAGCGATTTTTGAGGTCTACAAGGAAGTACTTGGCGAAAACGGTTTGCCGTTCGACCCCGAAATCTGTTATTTCGGCAAGGGGGCGTTTACCGGGATTTTCGACGTGATGATGCCGGTCATGAAACGTAAGAAGCTTCCTTTCGACAGCCTGGTCTGTCAGGATATCCGGATCGCCCGGGAAATAAGTTACCTCCTTTTCGGGCATTTCGGGCTGGAACGGCCGATCGATATCGTATTGGGGACCATACGCCATTTTGATTATTATACGTTGCCGGTGCCGACGATTTACCACGACAGCAACCTGAACGAATATACCGCCGCCGCACTTCAGCACTTGATTGAACAGATTGAGAAACAGGAAAAACCGAAAACCATTTTAATAAGTTAACATTTAAGGATATCACTTTAACATGGAGAAGGACATTATGAGAAAATGCGGTTTCACACTTATTGAACTCTTGGTTGTAATAGCTATTATAGCGATACTGGCCGCGATGCTGCTGCCGGCCCTGAACAATGCGCGGGAAGGCGCCCGCAAGACCTCCTGTTTGAACCAGATGAAGCAGGTTTCCGGTGCCGGTGCTTTTTATCAGGACGACAACGACGGTTATGTGTGTCCGATGAGCAATGACTTCGTGTACAAATTGAATTGCTATATTCATCCGAAACGCGATCCCTCGTATCCCTCGATGAACCGGATATGGAACTCGCTATGGCTTTGTCCCTCGAACAACAAGGCGGGGTGGAGCAAATTCGAGCTGAATGGCGGTTTCATCGACGCGCCGAGAACCAGTTATACCGTAAACGCCAGTATGAGGAACGGTACTGCGGGCCGGAAAGCAAATGAAATCAAAAATCCTTCCTCCAAAATTTACGCGCTGGAAATTGCCAACGCCGCGAATACCCTGCATTCGGTAGACGGGGTGGCTTACGCCCAGTATGGATTCAAGAATTATTGCTACAGCCGCCACGGGAGGGGTAGTAATTTTGCGTTTGTCGATGGACATGTGAATTTCGAAGGGGATGAATCTCCGGCGCGTGAGATCGGTTATCCTTCCGCGGCATGTCAGCAGATATGGTTATATGACAGATAATGCATAGGGAGGATGCCTACGGGGTTGGGCGTCCTGCTTGAATGAATAAAATGATAAAAGTTTTGCTGAAATCAAAATTATGATGGGTAGTGTCAAAAGTAATATGAAAAATATGAAAATTAAAAAGGTTTTCGCCACCGGGCGTTGCCCGGACGCGCTCCAGCGTGCGGACAACGCTGGTCGCCTGCAAGGCGAAACAAAAGTAAGCCATCAGGCGCCGAAAAACATATCCGCCCGACCGGAAGCGATGTTGAAAAATCACGCAGTTGATTTT
>CALABZ010000195.1 GCA_937888615.1 uncultured Lentisphaeria bacterium
AAAAATTGCGTTCACTTCCTGAATATGGAAATGGCCGCTACCGCTGAAATGGTCGGCATCGCCTGTCGCGTCAAGCCGCACAGCAGTTGCCTGGTCCCGGAAAAACGCCAGGAACTGACCACCGAAGGGGGCCTCGACGTCTGCGGGCAGCTCGACCACCTCGCCGACGCGGTCCGCAAGCTCCAGGAGAACGGCATTGTCGTGAGTATCTTCATTGACCCGGACCGCGAACAGATCAGCGCGGCCCGTTCGATCGGCGCCGACTACATCGAACTGCATACCGGTTCGTTCGCCAATGCCACCGGGGCCGGACAGCGCGCCGAACTCAACCGCCTGATTACCGCCGCGCATCACGCCCACGAAGTCGGCCTGAAAGTCAATGCCGGTCATGGCATCGATTACCAGAATATCGCCGGAATTCTTGAAATTCCTTATTTGCAGGAGCTTAATATCGGGCACAGCATTATCGCCCGCGCCGTCATGGTCGGTATCGACCAGGCTGTGCGCGAAATGCTCACCTTGATGCGCCCGTACAATAAATAACATTATCCCCTCAGCAGCAAGGAGATCATCTATGGCAAACACGATTCTGCACAATCTGCTCGATTATGCGGTAACCAACGGCGCATCGGACATCCATATCAAACAGAATGCTCCGGTTTCGGTACGCCTCGACGGCGAAATGGTCGCCACCGACTTCGTCCCGGACTACGAAATGCTGATGCACTTCCTGAAGGAAGTCGCCAATGAAAGCCAGGTTGCGTCATTCAACAAAATCGGCGACCTCGACCTTTCCCACCTGGAAGATGAAGTCGGGCGTTTCCGCCTCAATATCCACCGCCAGCGCAACACCATCTGCATCACCATGCGTTATGTGAAAAACAAGCTCATGACTTTCGAAGAACTTGGCCTGCCGCCGGTCCTGAGTATGCTTTCCGAACGTTCGCGCGGCATCATCCTGATGACCGGGACCACCGGTTCCGGGAAATCCACCACGCTGGCCGCCATGCTTGAGCACGTGAACCAGAACATGAACAAGCACGTGATCACCATTGAAGACCCGATCGAATACGAATTCGAAGACAAAAAATCATTCTTCGAACAACGCGAGGTGGGAATTGACACCGAATCTTTCGCCAGTGCCCTGAAACACTGTCTGCGTCAAGACCCCGACATCATCATGGTCGGTGAAATGCGCGACCGCAACAGTTTCGAAGCCGCCCTGCAGGCCGCTGATACCGGGCATTTGGTCATTACCACACTCCACGCCTCGAACGCTTCGCAGTCGATCACCCGTATCCTCGACTTTTTCAACCGCGACGAACAGGACCAGATCCGCGAATCGCTGGCGAACAACCTGGTGTCGGTCATTTCCCAACGCCTGGTGCCCCGCGCTTTCGGCGGCGGCCGCTCCCCCATCTGCGAAATCATGATCAATATTCCGCTCGTCGCTAAGATGATCCTTGACGATAAATTGGAAAAACTCCCCGGCGCCATCGCCTCCAGCCGCAACGAAGGTATGCAGACCTTTAACCAGGATCTGTACGACCACGTTCAGGAAGGCACCATCACCGAGGAAGACGCGCTGGCCGCTTCGGACAACCCCGGACAGTTGAAAATGAACTTCCAGGGTATTTTCCTGTCGCAGGGCGACAGCCAGATCGTCGGTTGACGGGGGGCCGCACCCGATGCCGACGTTCGAACGCATTCACTCGGGGCTGGAAGGTTTCGACCGGATCGTCGACTCGATCCGGATGGGCGACAACGTGGTCTGGCAGCTCGGCAGCCTTGACGAGTACCGCTACTTTGTCCGTCCTTACGTGAAACAGGCCATCGCGGACCGGCGTAACGTGATCTATATCCGTTTCGCCGCCCACCCCCCACTGCTCAAGGAACGCGAGGGGTTGAAGGTTTTCCGCCTCGACCCCGAAGTCGGCTTTGAAAATTTTACCGTACAGGTCCATAAGATCATCGCCGCCGAGGGCGAGGACGCGTTTTATGTGTTCGATTCGCTGTCGGAACTGCAAAGCGCGTGGGCTTCGGACCTGATGATGGGGTGTTTCTTTCAGGTCACTTGCCCGTATCTCTTTGAAATGAATACCGTCGCTTACTTCGGCATTCTCCGCAACCGCCATTCATTCGACGCCGTGGCGCGGATTCGCGACACCACCCAGCTCCTGCTCGATGTTTTCTCCGGCGGCGGCGTCATGTACGTACAACCCCTCAAGGTCTGGAACCGTTACAACTCCACCATGTTCATGCCCCACCGCCTGCTCGACGACGGCAAGGACATGCGCCCGCTGAACGACTCGGTCGAGGCCCAGCGCTTTTACACCATCCTGAACGAACGCGGCGTCAGCCCGGTGGATTGTTCGCTGGACAACTGGGACCGGACCTTTATGGAGGCGCGGCGCGAACTTGAATCCGGCATCGAATCCCCGGAAACCCGTCGCCGCCTCATTTCCATGCTGATGGGGCGCGATTCCAAAATCGCCGAAATGACCGAAATGCATTTTGCCACCATCGACCTCCTGAATGTCAAGGAGCGCATGGTCGGTTCCGGGGCCGTCGGCGGCAAGGCGGCCGGAGTTCTGCTCTCCCGCAAAATCGTCGCCGCCAAGCTTCCGGAATTGCAGGAGCGTATCGAGCCCCACGATTCATTTTACGTTGGCGCGGATGTCTTTTACTCGTACCTGGTGGGCAACGGCTGGTGGAAACTCCGGCTGGAACAGCGCACCGACGAGGGATTTTTCACCGCCGCCGCCGAACTTGGACGCAAAATCATGACCGGCCGTTTCGCCGAAGGGCTTCGCGACCAGTTTCGCCGGATGCTCGATTATTTCGGCCAGAGTCCGATCATCGTGCGTTCCAGCAGTCTGCTTGAGGATAGTTTCGGCAATGCCTTCGCCGGCAAGTACGAATCCGTCTTCTGCGTCAACGCCGGGCTGCCGGAACGCCGTCTGGAAGCGTTCGAAAACGCCGTCAAACGGGTCTACGCGAGCGCGATGAACCCCTCCGCGCTGGCCTACCGCCGCCAACGGCACCTCGACCGCAACGATGAACAGATGGCGATCCTGGTCCAGCGCGTTTCCGGTTCGAACTATGACGGTTTTTTTATGCCCTGTGCCGCCGGGGTGGGTTATTCGCACAATTCCTACGTCTGGCACGACGACATCGACCCCGCCGACGGACTGCTCCGGCTGGTGGCCGGACTGGGAACCCGCGCGGTCGAACGGGTCGAATCCGATTACCCGCGTCTGGTATCGCTGAGCGCGCCAGAACTGATGCCGGTGGCCGGCGATGACGACCGCGCCCGCTTCTCCCAGAAATCCATCGACCTGCTGAACCTCGAAAAGAACGAACTCGACTCCGTTCCCCTCGCCGACGCGGTGCCGCACCTGCCGCCGTGGCTTTGCGCATTGCTGTGCGAACACGACACCGTCGCCGAGGATTACTATCGCGGACGCGGCATGATGCGCGACGTCTATTTCTGCAATTGCGGCAAAATCGTCTCCTCCGCTCCGTTCATTGCGGATATGAAAAGCATTCTGCAGACGCTGGAGCGGGTCTACCGCTATCCGGTCGATATCGAGTTTACCGTCAATTTTGCCGAAAACGGCGCTTATGCCGTCAACCTCCTGCAATGCCGTCCCCTGCAGATTCGCGGCGGCAGTACTGAAGTCGTGATTCCCGATATTCCCCCGGAACGCACCTTTTTCGCCTTGACCGGTCACACGATGGGGGGTGGGGCCGACCTTGTGCTCGACTATGTGGTTCTGGTCGACCCGGCACAGTATTATAAAATAGATTTCAACGGCAAATACCGTACCGCGCGTACCGTCGGCAAGCTCAATCAACTGCTGACCGCCGATGACGGCGGCGCCCGGGTCATGCTGCTGGGGCCGGGCCGCTGGGGAACCAGTTCACCGGAGCTTGGCGTACCGGTGAATTTCGCGGAAATCAGCGGCATTGCGGCGATTTGCGAAGTTTCTTATCAGGACGCGCATGTCATGCCGGAACTCTCTTACGGAAGTCATTTCTTTCAGGATCTGGTGGAGGTGGGGATGTTTTATGCGGCGATTTTCGACGGGCGCAAGGACTGCGCGTACCGTCCGGACTTCTTCGCCGCCGAGCCGGATCTACTATCCGAACTGCTTGGCGAAGCCGAAGCGGAAAATTCCGCCGTTCGTGTTTACCGGACCGGAAATTTAAAACTTCGCCTCAAATCGGATGTGATTACCCGTCGGACGGTCTGCGGAATTTTCGATGCCTGAAAAATTTTTACCGATCTCTGTTTTTTGCCCTGTACAAACATCAATTCCAATGCTATATTATAGGCTTGCTTGAATTTATAGCCAAATGGATTATATGAACGAGATTAGAAATATTGCGATTATCGCCCACGTTGACCACGGTAAAACGACCTTGGTCGACAAAATTATGATGCAGGCCAAAATGTTTCGCGAAAACCAGGAAATGCATGAGTGCTTCCTGGACAGCAACGACCTTGAGCGCGAGCGCGGCATCACCATTCTTTCCAAGAATATCAGCATCCGCTATCAGGGGATCAAGATCAACGTTATCGATACCCCCGGACACAGTGACTTCGGCGGACAGGTCGAACGCGTTCTGAATCTGGCCGACGGCGTACTGTTGCTGGTGGACTCCGCCGAAGGCCCCATGCCCCAAACCCGTTTCGTACTCGATAAAGCCTTGCAGTTGAAACTGAAACCCATCGTTGTGGTCAACAAAATCGACAAGCCGGACGCCCGCCCCCAGGCGGTGCTGAACAAGGTTTTCGATCTTTTCTGCGAACTGAACGCCGACGACGACCAGCTCGAATTTCCCGTCCTTTACGCCAGTGGCCGCGACGGCTGGGCCGTTAATGACCTCGAAAAGGACCCGCGCAATTCGATCATGCCGCTGATGGACGCCGTCATCAAATACATTCCCGAGCCGCCGATCCACGAAGGACCGGTGCAGATGCAGATCACCACGCTTGACTATTCGGACTACGTCGGTCGTATCGGAATCGGCCGGGTCCATCGTGGAACCCTGGCCCTGAATCGTCCGTTGGTTATCATCAAACGCAATGGCGCGGTCAAACCCGTTACCATCAAACAGCTTTTCACCTTTGAAGGACTGACTCGCGAAGAAACCAATTCCGTCCCCTGCGGCGACCTCTGCGCCATCGTCGGTGTGGAAAATATCGACATCGGCGACACCATCGCCGATGCCGAATCCCCCGAAGCGCTGCCGCCGATCACGGTGGACGAACCGACATTGTCAATGACGTTCCGCGTCAACGATTCGCCGTTCTACGGGCGCGAAGGCAAATACGTCAGCAGCCGCCACCTGCGTGAGCGTCTTCTCAAAGAGATGGAAAAAGACGTGGCATTGCGCGTTGAGGACAACGCCGGCGCCAGCGGCGAAAGCTTCAAGGTCAGCGGACGCGGTGTTCTTCACCTTTCGATCCTGATCGAAACCATGCGCCGTGAAGGTTATGAAATGGCCGTGGCTCCGCCGCAGGTCATCTGCAAAGAAATCGACGGCAAGACCAACGAACCGGTCGAATTGCTTTCGGTGGACGTACCCGACGAATACGCCGGCAAAATCATCGAACTGGCCGGTCAGCGCCAGGGCGAAATGCTCAACATGGAATCCCGCGGCGCCCGTCAGCTCATTGAATTTAAGATCCCGACCCGCGGCCTGATCGGTTTCCGCAGTCGCGCGCTCACGTTAAGCACCGGCGAAGCGATCGTTTCGCACCGTTTCCTCGGGTATGAGCCGATGCGCGGCGAAATTCCGCGCCGTATCGCCGGTACTATCGTCAGTGCCGGGCAGGGCAAAGCGGTGGCTTACGCCATCGACGGGCTCCAGCAGCGCGGATTCTTCTTCATCGAGCCGAACGACGACTGTTACGAAGGAATGATCATCGGCGAGCATTGCAAAGAAGGCGATATCGTCGTCAACATCCAGCGCGCCAAGCAGTTGACCAACATGCGCGCCGCCGGATCGGACCGCAATATGAAGATTGCCCCCGCCCGCAAGCTTTCGCTTGAACAGGCTCTCGAATACATCGAAGAGGATGAACTCGTCGAGATTACCCCGCAGTCCATGCGTCTGCGCAAGCTCTTCCTGACCGAACTCGAACGCAAGCGCCGCAAAAGCACCAAGGAATCGGTGAAAAACGCCTGATCCGGTCGTTTTATTCCTTCCGCCTGAAACGGCGGAAGGGCTTTCGTGCCAGCGCCACCAGTTGCGCGTCCAGCTTCGGCATAAACCATTCGAGCGGCGTGCGCCCGCAATATATGGCGATCCCTACGCACCAGAGCAGGAAAAAGAGCCCGGCAAGCTTATTCTGAAGCGCGTTCAAATCCCAGCCGAAACTCCAGGCGTACTCGGTCCCGTTGAACGGCAGCCAGTAAGGAATGGTCCAGCCTTCGCCCGATCCGAGCAGGTCCATCACAAGATGCAGATGCACCAAGGCGAGAAAAAGCAGGAAACATTTGATTTTGTGCGTACAGAATGTGGTAAGAACACCCGAAAGCAGCAATGCGAAGAGCAGATTGTGTCCGTAAACATGGTGTGTCGCCCAATACGCTTCGTCTCCGAAAACATAGGTGACCCCGTCAAGGTCCGGCAATCCCGCCGCCAGCATGGCGAGGAATCGTTCGCGGGCGGAGAGCCGAAAACAGTTCGCCACACACCAGCCGCTCATGACATGGGTTTGCAAATGCATTCGCCGCCCCCCTGTTCCGGTCAGTAACCGCTGATTCGCAGGAAATTTTCGGCGAAGAGCAGTTCCTGTTCGCGCCGCTCGAGCTTTTCGGCCAGAACGCCGTAAATATACATGGCGATGTTACAGATCGGAAAATCGGTGCCGAACAGGAAATGTTCCGCCCCGACTTCGCGGACGCCATAACGCAACATACCCCAGCGGAACAGTCCGGTCCCGGAAATATCCAGGTACAGGTTCGGGAAACGCTTCATCAACGTCAACCGTTCCAGATACACGGTTTTTTCGTTGGGGTGGGCCATGACGATTTTCAATTTCGGGAAATCCAGCAGGATTTTTTCGATATCCTTCAAATCCGCCTGGTGGATGTTGACCGGCATTCCCAGTTCCTGCGCCAGCTCGTAAACCGGCGACAGCGCTTTGACTGAAAACTCCTGGGTTCCAACCATGTAGGGAACCAGCTCGCCGATCCAACGAACGCCATGGCGGTACATGTCCTCGACTTCCCGGCATGATTCCTCCGGGAACGCGGCATGTATGGATATTCCCGGCAGATAAAAATCCGGGTATTGTTCACGCAGTTTAAGAGTGTCGCGGTTGCACTTGCGGATGTATTCGAAGTCCGTAATGTCGGCGGCTTTGATAACGGAACCGCAGGCGCGCGAAACGCCGCTTTCCAGCAGTTCGCGCATCATTTCAGGACACGTCTCCGGGCGGTCGTAAACGGACAGCCGGTTTTCCGTGTCCAGAAATGGATGGATGTGCGCATCGATGATTTCAAAGTCAAACATGGTTTGCTCTCCTGTTATTCAGGAAATATAAACCATGTTCCGGCAAATTCAAGACGCGCAGTATCCGTATTCGACCGTGCCGTTTACGGCTGACCGGCCGGTTTCTTCTTGAATGTCATGACCTTGCTGCCGTCGGCGCCGAAAAAAGTCAGGGTATCGCCAGACACGTCGAAACGCGCCGTATTCTGCAATCCGGTCATAAAGAGACGTTCGAAAGCCATGACGGGTTCAGTCCCCGCTTTTTTGGTGGAAACGACTTCGTTCAGGGTCAGGTTTTTCTCATGGTCGACACTGAAACGGGTATCGAAATTATTCAACCCGGTATAGCCGCTGACGAATCCGTCTTCACGAAACGTGATTTCCGGCTGGCGCACATCATAGGTGATTTTGGGCGCACCCGCGACCATAACCGCCTGCCAACTCCCGATCAGGCCGTTAAAGGGATCCTCCGCTCCGCTTTTGCAGGACACCGCCACGGTCAAAACCGTCAGGGCCGCTGCGATCAGTTGAAGCATTTTTTTCATTTCTTTTCCTCCCTTGTTGCCGTCATCGCCATGTCCCGTGCGGTGGACAGCGTTTTGTATTTAGTCAGCAAATTGCTGCGGACATTTGCGGGTTCACTGCCGGCCAGCATTTCCAGAAACTCGTTACGGACCTTGGCGAAATGTTCCTCGTGGGTGGTGCGCATTTCCTGCGGAATATCAATGCGGTAACGGCCGTTTTCCGGCACGATTTTCAGCTCCGGGAGCGCGGCTTCGAGGGCCTGGCGGAATTCCGGGCTGTCGTTTTTCGGCTCCACATAGAGTTCGGGCTTGTTGCCGGTCCGGGGGCCTTGATCAATGACCAGCGTGCTCTTTTTGCCGACCATAAACGAACGGTGGGTATCGCCGCCGCCGGCGGGCGCCTGAAGGTTCCAGATCACCACCAGTTTGACTTTCAATCCCTTGACCGTATAGGTGAACTCACCGTTGCAATAAAGCTGGAGGACATCGTCTTTGACGCAGTCTTTCAGGGCTTCGGGGAACGATTCGAGCTTGGTCACCATCGAAAAACTTTCCTTCGGCACTTCGGTGGCCCAGCGTCTGGCGGAGAGTATTTTCACATCTTCGTCGAAATTCAGGACCGCTTCTCCGGCGGTCATCCATTGCACCAGGTCCACCAGGTGGGTGGTCACGTCGATGATGCCCTCACCCTGCTTGGTGACATCGAAATACCACCACGGACGCACCAGCGGCGCACCGTTGACCAGCTTGGCCAGGTGATGGACGCTTTCCTTGAAGATAACCGGCTCGTCCTGTTCGGCAAAGCCGCCGAAAACGGCATCATCGGCCAGCAGTGTTTTCTGGATGCGGGAAGTGGCTTCGTGGCGTTCGGTCATGATATCGAGCAGGATTTCGCCGCCGGAAACGATTTCGGCGAGGGTGTCGACGCCGCGGCTGTCGATGGTCAGCGGCTTGTCGCTGAGCACCTTGATCCCGGCGTCGTGGAGGGCTTTGATGTCATAAATTTTGCGGTCGTTGCGTCCGGCGAGGACGGCGATGTCGCCTTTTTTCTCCGTGACGGCTTTTTGCAGATAATCGGGTCCGGCGTAGACGTGGAATTTCCACGAGGTCGGGTTGTCCTTGCGGGTATTGAAAGCTTCGACCAGTTTCATGTAGTTGTCGAGGTCCGGTCCGGCTTCCGAATAAATGTAGACATCGGGCGAAATCCGCGGATGCATTTCCCGCAAAACGAGTCCCGCGTGGAAGTGCCCCGGATTGATGATCATAATCGTATGCATGTTCTTACAGTTCCTTTTCTTGTTTTCCATCCCTGTGCGTGTCTTTCTGTCATTTTATATGCTTGAATTAAAAACGGGCAACGGCAGTTGACGCCCGATTTCATCAACACGGTAGCCAAATCCCGGCCCTGCCAGCGTCGAGAAATCCACCACGCCGTTCGCACGTTTGTAAATTCCCGGATGAACCATGCTTTCCGCCGCCGAAGCCGCCGGGTAGAATTGGGCGGCATTGCATTCCACCCCCATGATCGTCCCGGCGTGTGCGGCCAACAGGATGTGGGGAATGATGCTGAGCATGGGGTTGGTCAAATCCTGTACCATCAATGTCATGCCGTGCGCCTTGGCCCAACACATGCTGAGGAGGGCGCCGGTC
>CALABZ010000196.1 GCA_937888615.1 uncultured Lentisphaeria bacterium
TGATTTCGGTGCGCATCTGCACGCGCATTTTGGCGTCGAGGTTCGACAGCGGTTCCGCCGAAGGCCGTCACGCGGTTCAAGGGCGAACTCAAAGCGCTTTCCTATCAGAACTATTAAGCCGCTCTTTGCCGGTATAGTTTTTGACAGAAAAGGAACGTAACAAACCTTTAAAGCGCCGGGCATCTCTCGGTGGATAAGATCCCCCGAAGATCAGGCAGGGCTGCCGATAAAGCAAGCCGTTGCACTCAAATGCTTCCGCCGGTGAATCATTGACTTTGAACGAGAGATTTTTCATGTCGTAGCATATCTGGATGTCATACCATTTGCCGGAAGTCAGAGTGGCCTTGGTTTGGAACTTGAACCCTTTTCCTTTCCGGTTCAGAAAATACCCGCTCAAATGCCCATCTTCAAGAAGGAGTTGAAAACCGGGATGCGCGGAACTGTAAGTCTGAAAAATGACCTGTTTGGAATGATCCTGCGTCATCAGGGAAAAGTCAATCGTAAATGATTGTTCGGAAATCAGGAACGGCGGGAAAGTCAGGTAATTGCCGACTCCGTCAAACGCCAGCACGTTTCTGCCGTTTTCAATTTTCCAGGCGGGAGCGGATGCGGTATCCGGAGCATTGAAACTCCTGCTCCACACATCGAAACCGCCCAGTTTTCCATAGAAAAACCGTGTACATTGCGCCGTCGGCAGGACGTCACCGGCTTCCGGTGTGAAATCATAATGTACATGATTACCGTATTCTTCCGGCAACTCAAGCGTCACAACCTGCTGTCTGGAGTATGACCAGACATTCATGGATATTTTCCTGCCGGAGAGTTTTTCGGGCAGAAACGGTGCACTGCGAAACATTTTCCCGTCGGAGGCAATCGCCCTTACCGTATAGACCGGGTTGGCGAATATCGATTTTGCCGCCAAGGTGAAATCGATACACTTCTTATTTACCGGATACGGTACTTCCGGCAGTCTCAGAACCTGTTCGACGGCAATCATATCGTCATTGCTGAACACTTTCCGGTATATTCCGAATTTGATAAGTTCAGCAACCGTGAAGTTGACTTTACGTCCGTCGACACTGATTTCCAGTTCAGAATTCCGGTTTGCTTTGAAGAAAAATTCTTCAATGTGTGGATTAAAGCGCAGTTGAGTTTTAATGGACGCACCGTCTTGACTGGTCTTTTCTCTTTTTGCTTCGCTCATCGCCACATACCTATGCCCTGCCACGCTGACTGAACCGGAAATCGGCCTTATCACACAGGAAACCGGATTGTCCGAACTTACGCTGCTGTTCCAGCAGAAGCGCAATAAAACCTCATCGGGTCCGCATTGATATTCCTGTTTCACATCCACTGCGGCAACGGGAATATTATTCTCTAGCAATTCAACCGTATTCAACAGATGTCCAGTCTCGATAATGCCATTGACCTTGATCCCGTCGTCCGTCCTGTCCCAGCGGAATTCCGTCTGTCTGGCGTCGCACAAGTCGCGGATCGGTTGTTTTACATATTTTTTGTTCATATTCGGCGGGGATTTGAGCATGATACAGGACAAGCCCTTGATCCGCCGCATTTCACCGTTGACGGAAACGGACAGTCCCGGGATCAGGACCCGCTCGCCGCAAAAATCATCGACGGCAACATCAAGGGTCTTTTCCGCCAGCTCGCGATTACTCAGGAGGAGCGGCGCAAAGCGTTTGATGACTTTTCCCGAAGAGTCTTCCAGACAAAGTTCTATTCTTACGTTTTCCGCTTTATAATCGGGGTCAGGAAGGTTCAACAGTTCGATCGTCAGGTTTTCGCCATATACCAGCTCGCTCCGGTAACTGATGAGCAAATTGGGGATGGCGCTGTTGTCCTCCGGCCGGGCGGCCGCTTTGCGATAGTGGTTTATAACCCGCTGATTGGTAAGGGAATCATAAACAGTCGGTTCAATATGAGTATTTTCGTTCGCTTCGTTCCACTCCGGCATGATGATAAAGTCAGGGGTGGCGCCGAGAGCCGCTTCAAGACTCTGACGCAATGTCTGCGTACCGCATTCGCTCTGTCCGGCTGCCGCATGGCGCGTATAAAAATATCCCTTGGCGGCGCTCAAACCCAGATATTTCGAGCGGTACTCCGGTTCGTTGAACACCGAAATTATCGTGGGAATCAGAATGTTTTTGTAAAATTCATCGCCAAATTCATAAGAGGAAATTTTCGGCGATTCATTCACGATGTGGTTGCAGCCGGCAAAAAGCATACCGTCCGCAACGTTCAAATATGAACGGATAAAATTTTTCAATTCCCGGACTTTTTCCAGAGATATCTTTCCCCCGTTTCTGATATATTCGGAATTGGCCGGGTAAAACATGGTCCTTATCTCAATCATGAAGAGCAGACGATCATTGTTTTGTTTCTTCAATTCTTTAATAATGGGAACCCACTGTTCCGGCCTGATGAGGTCCGCGTTGTAGGAGGAGATCACCACTTTATCATTGATCCGGAACGCCGACGGCGATTTTTCCGCCGCTTTGGCAATTTTGAATATGAAATCATAGTCCTGGCTCATTACCGCATTTTTCCCGAGAGCGGTAACCGCCGGGGATACCTCCGGCATGATGAAATTTTTCAGTCCCAGCTTATCGGCATACTGCATCGACGCCAGGGTCCGGTCCAGGTAACTCTTGCTGGTGGCCAGGATCGAAAAACCATCCAGATAAGTTGAAACAATATTCGCATTTTTCCTGAAACTTTCCAAATTTCCTTTCTTTTTAAACTCCTGGCTGTTGGCGGCCAACTCCCGATTAAAGAACAGAGGGCGTTCGATCCAGAAGTCCCGGACCGCGACGGAATAGTAGTTCAGAAATAAACTGTATTTTATCTGGATCCGTGGAAATATATACGTTTTATCCAATTTACGTTGATATGTTTCCGCCGGAAGTTTGCTTACCATCATCGCGCTGTAAAACTCCACCTTGTCAAGTTTAAACTTTATGATTTGATTGATTTTTCCGTTATGATTGAAATAAAGACGGAAAAAATCAACTTTTTCCCGTGGCAATCCGGCAATATTAAAAACTATTTCGATCGGTTTGCCTTTTTCTAAAACCGGCTGCAGCTCAAATTTGGCCGGATGATATTGTTTATTCGCCCGTAGCGACGCGATAAACGACCCCGGATGGAACTCCCCGGATAAGGGCGTCAGTCTTACCGCCACCCGGTCGTATTGACTTAAGTCAAGTTGTTCGGTCGGAACGATTACCGAGCCGCTTCCCTGCGGCAAGGCCGTAATAACCCGGTCTTCAACCGACGGCGAGTCGCAGGAAATCAACTTTATGCTATTCAGGTCGGGTTGATATGTGGTCGCCAGCAAGGTTTGCTGCAGAAACACCGGAATCAGCACATTTATAAGAAGAAAAACGGATTTCATTATGTTATCCTTGATCCTTGAAATAATGGTTCAGCCAATGGCAAAACTATTGTATGGCATAATTTGAATTTGAGACCCCGCCGCGCCGATAAGAACCCGCATGTCCATCTCCATGAAGAACATTCATTTCCCCGGTAAGGCAGTTGGACGAATCGCCGTGGAGGAATCCGGCGCGTTGCGGAGTGGCATAAAACCAATAGGCAAAACAAATGCTGTTGCTTGCATCGGTGATCCAGAAAATGGAACTGAGGTTTTTTATCCGGACCATTTTTTGAGGAAGAGCGCCGTTATTGTTTGTGGTGGCAAGGTAATTGTTGACCGCATAGCTGTAGTAACGATTTCCGTAATCGGCATTCAGATCGTTGTTGAGATGGCTCGGACATCCGTTGACGTAGCCGCCATGCCGCCATCTCACAATATCCCCATGGGGCATATAATTGACGCGGGGGTAAGCATACCAATCCTGCCAGCCGACAGAGCCGCCGGTGTCGGCGCGCACGCTCAATTGCGGCCAGAAATACCCATCCTGTTCTTCGCCATAAAAAGCCGTCCAGGTGCCCATCTGTTTAAGATTATTCAGGCAGCTTACCGCATGGGATTTTTCTCTGGCTTTTCCCAGGGCAGGGAGAAGCATGGATGCGAGAATTGCTATAATGGCAATCACTACCAGAAGCTCGATAAGTGTAAAAATGCTCTTATCGGCATTGTTGTTTTTCCGGTTCATTTTAAAACCTCCTGAGCCAATTTCAAAAGTCTTGACTTTTTCTTGTTGATAACTCATGTTCTCACGTGTCAAACGTTGACACATCCGCTATTACTTTTTCATCGAAAATCGCAGAAAAGCCGGATTTCAGTAGACGCACCTCCATTCCTGTTGGGAAAGATTCTTTATTTTCGGTTGATAATTAAGTTCAAGTTTTCGTTGAATATTTTTAATGCCGTTTCCGCCGCCATGTCACTTGAGTTGATTTTTCCGTCAACGATTCCCGCAAACAATTCAGTCATTTTATACGAAATGACATCGATCGTAAAAAGTCGTTGCCAGTCATAATGCCCGAATCTTATTTTATCCAGGAACAAATTGATTTCCGGGCGGGTAAGCTGCGGGTATATTTCCGGCAGAACGTTCAGTGAACTCTTCCGGTACGGAATTCCGTTGATACAGGAATGCACAAAAAGCTGCGATTCGTCGGAGGCGATAAAGCTCAGGAAGTCAGCCGCAAATTCGGGTTCTTTACAGTATTTGCTTATACCCAGGGAACTTAATTCCATGCAGAGATCGTATTTGGACGGAAAAATGGCGCTCCCCGGTTCGAATACAAGATAATCCGAATCCGGATAATGAGGCGGGCAGGAGAGGGTTTGAAGCAGAAAATGTTTTCGCCTGCTGAAATTATGGTAACTCTGATAATTGTAATCCGCAATAAACATTCTTTTATAGTCGCCAGGTTTCAGCATGCCCAATCCGGCGAAAATTTCATCGAAAAATCCCTGAAAATACTCAATATCAACCTCATCCGGGGTCGCCGGCAAACCATGATGCCGCAAGAGGCAACTCAAATGCGGTCCGATCTTCTCTAAATTATCCGGGAACTCGCAGGCGGCGGAACATAGGGAACGGATAAGTTTTCCTTCAATGATATTCTGTTTCAACGACTTGAGCCCGGCCGTCTTTTCAATTTCCCGGTTCCATACACA
>CALABZ010000197.1 GCA_937888615.1 uncultured Lentisphaeria bacterium
CGTTCGCCGAAACGCCGGATCAGCATGACCGCCGCCGCCACCCGGCGTTCCGGGGTATTGGAAGGACGCACGCCGTCACGCCGCCAGTGGATTTCAGGACGCGCTTTGCGGCGGATGCTCCACCAGCGGTCCCAGCAGGCCGATTCGAATTTCAGGAGTTCCGCCGCCGGCGGATCGACCGCCGGGTCGGGAAGCAGACCGGATTCGCCCCAGATAATCGCTTCAAAATCGACGCGGCGAACCGCCTCATCATACTCGAAATAACGTTCGAACAACTCAATGAAATTCTCACGGTTATTCTTATACCCCACCGCTTCGAACAATGCGCGCAGGGTGCATTTCTCGATTCCTTCAAGCAACGCCTGCCGCAGGAAAACTTCCGCCTTGGCGTAAAACCGCGCCATCCCTGCTTCCTCGAAAAAATTCAGCAGTTCGGCGAACGGCTTTCCCGTCAGAACTGCGGCGCATTTGCCGACATTGATCTCCGGTTTCAGTTCACTGTTTTCAGACGCGGAGGCCAACAACATCAGGGGCGGCAGTTGTTCACGCTGGGCAGTGGAAAGGTCGTCCACGGCGGCCACATGCAGGATCACATTATAGTAAGCGGGGTTCGGTTCATGATTATGGCGGAACCAGTCCGAGGCACGGTGATGAATCTCCACATCGCCAGTCACCACATGGTTGTCGATACGGATACGGGCATCGCGAAAATCCGGTCCGGCCTCGCGGTTCCAGAGTCCGGTGGAAATGATTTCGACCTCCAGATTGTCCGCGCTTCTGAACACCGCCCCCGGCTGGAGCAAACTCCATTGGCGCTGAAGCGGCAGTTCTGTCGGCCTTTTTTTCAAAACCCCAACTCCAACTGTTCCGGTTGTTCTGTTGTTTTCGCGGGCTCTTCGACGGACTTTTCCTCTCCGAGCCATTCGTCCAATGCCACGATCCGAATATTATTCTTGCGCGCTTTCGCCAGTTTGGAACTGCCCCCGGCGGGATCATCCGCCACCAGCAGCGCCAGTTCGGAAGTCACATCGTCGACCGGTTCGAATCCACGTTTCCGCGCCAGGTCCTGATAATAGGAGCGTTTCTCCGGCATTTTGCCGGTAAAACAGATTTTCGGGAGTTCGCCGTTGACATTTCCCTTGGTGACTTTCAGCCGGACCGCCGCCAGCAATTCGTCCAACAACCCGGCCTGGTCCCGCAGTTCGCGGTAAACGGCGGCGGCGCGTTCCGGTCCCACGCCGTTGATCTTCGCCAAATCCTCCGCCGTCAACTGCCGGAGCTCCTCCAACGTATATTCGGTCAGGATCATCTTCGCCACATTGACGCCCACGTTCGGAATATTCAACGCCGCCACTAACTGGTAATCGTTGACATCGCGCGCCGCCGCGATTTCGCGGAGCAAGTTCGAGGCGGATTTATCCTTGAATCCGTCCAATTGCAGGATATCGATTTTTTTCAGTTCAAAAATATCATTCAGGGAACGGACATTGAGTTTGGTCATCATCCGCCGGATATTGGGTTCGCCAAGGCGTTCAATGCCGATGTTGCGCACCGCCGCGCAAAGACGTTGAAGCCGGGTTTCGAAACAATCCGGGTTCACACAACAAAGCTCGGGCCCGCGGCGCTCCAACATCGAATCGCAGGAGGGACACCGCTCGATCATCACGCTTTTCCGTTCCTCGCCCGGGATCGCCTCCACGATATACGGGATCACGTCCCCGGCGCGTTCCACCACCACCGTATCGCCGATATGAATGTCTTTGTCTTCAATATTCTGGACATTGTGAAGCGTGGCGTGGCGGATCGTAATACCGCCGATCTCGACCGGCTCAATCTCCGCCACCGGAGTCAGACAGTTCTTGCCGAAGCTCCACTTGACCTCCAGCAGTTTGCTTTCGCGGCGGATTCCGCTGAATTTGAATGCAATCTGCCCGCGCGGATGGTGCGCAGTCGCCCCCAGCGAAGCGCTGTAACCGGCATCCGCCAGTTTGATCACGATCCCGTCCATCGGGTACGGCAGTTCCTCAATCTCGGCGGCGATCTCATGCCAGCGCGCTTTCAGTTCGCGGAACGGCAGTTTGTAGCTGATTTTATTGTAGTCGACCAATGTCAGGCGCGCGCCCTGGCGAAGCATGTCGCCAATATCCTTGAGACCCATGATGCCGGCCACGGCATTGCGCGAATTTTTGTAAGTCCCGCCGCCTTTTTTGACGATATGGGAATAAAGGGTGCGGAAATCATCGTTGCGGATCACGATCTCGCCGCGCGCGGGGCGATTCAGAGCCCCCCGGTAATCAATGGTTTCGAGTTCCACCAGCGGCAGTTTGGCGGAAATATCCTCGCCGGTCACGCCGTCACCGCGGGTCGAGAGCACCCGACCGTCGAAGTTCGCGGAAATACCGTCGTATTTCGGCTGGATCAGCAGTTCCTCGTCCTCGTTGCGGATATATTTCAGGGCCCATTCGACGACTTCCTCCAGCGAATAAGCCTTGTCCAGCGACAGCATCGGCCGGGTATGAATCACCTTGCCGGAACCGGCCACCACGGGGGCGCCGACCATTTCCAGCAACGGATGTTCGGGGTTCAGCGCCTTCAGCGCCCGCAGCAGTTCGTCGTAGCGGTCGTCGGAAATCTCCGGCGACGCCTCCTCCCAGTAACGCCGGTTATGGTACTCGATCAGCTCGGCAAGCTGTTGTTCATTCAGCGTGGCGACATCAAAATTTATCTTGTCCATGTCAGTTCCGGCCAATGGTTTTTCTTCGCCAGCGCGGCCAATTCCGGGTGCGGATTCACGACACTCGGGAAGCCGACTTCACTCAAAAGATACTGGTCCAGGACCGCATCCCCGTAATAGGCGGATTCCGCCAGCGAAGCCTTGAAAATCGAACAGAAATGTTTGGCGGCGCCCACTTTGCCGAGCCCCACCGGATATCCGCCGCGGAGATAACCGGTGTACCAGTTGCCGCGAACCATTTCGAGGTCGGGAGTCAGCATATAGCGGATGCCGAACGCACGGGCCACCGGGGCGGCAACGACGCGGTTGGTGGAGCTGAGGATCGCCACGATCTTGTTTGCGGCCAACAGCGAACGCACCAGTTTCATGGCGTCCGGGTAAATTTTGTCCTTGACGAATTCATTGAAATGCCAGTCGGCCAGCGAGGCCATTTCGACCTCGTTGTTATCTTTGAATTCAGCCAGTTGAAATCTGATGAAGTCGTTGAAATCAAGGGTTCCGGCGCAGTATTCGCGGTAATAATAGTCGGCCTTTTCCATGGAATCAGCCGGCCCCAGGTTATGACGAACGACAAACTCTTTCCATGATACATCGCAATCGTTGTCGATTAATGTGTGGTCCATGTCGAAAAGATAAATCTTCGGCTCTTTTGTCATTGTCTGCTCCCTATATTAAGATGTACGATTGAATTGTTCCAGAAGTTCCTTGAGTTCCGTTTCGAAACGTTTGATCAGGGTGTTCATGCGCTCACGGGAGAGCGCCTCGACGGTCAGGCGCAATACCGGCTCGGTGTTCGAGGGGCGAATCAGCACCCAGCCGTCGTTGTAGTTGATCCGGAGCCCGTCGATGACCAGCAGACGCTTGTCTGAATAACGCTGCGTCATGGCGCGGACAATCTCGCGCGCAACCGACGGGGAACACGGAAATTTAACCGAAGTCGTGCTGTAATGATCCAGGTCGGCGACGATATCCGACACTTTTTCCCGGCACATGGCCAGCATTTCCAGGAGCAGCGCCATCGTTACAAAGCTGTCACGGCCGGGTGTCACTTTCCGCCAGATCACGCCGCCGCAGTTGCCTTCGCCGCCGAGTTCGGCATCGACCTCAATCATTTTTTCGACGACATTGATTTCGCCGACTTTGGAATAGACGACCTCGCAACCGTAGGTGGAGGCGATTTCCTCAAGGTTCATCGAGGTCTGGATATTGGCGACGACCGTGCCGGGATTATCGCTGAGCACATGGTCCGCCGCCATCAGAAATGAATAATGGGTGGGAAGCGCCTTGCCGGTGTCATCCACCAGCGACAGCCGGTCGCCGTCCGGGTCGTGGGCAAATCCGATCTGGCATTTCTTCGCCTTCACCAGCTTGGACAAAGCGCCAAGGTTTTCCGGCAGGGGCTCGGGAACACGCTCGAAAATACCGTTCGGCCGGTCATGCAGTGTATGCACTTCGCAGCCGAGCTCTTCCAGGAACGGCTTCGAATATATGGCGCCGACCCCGTTGCAGCAGTCGATTGCCACCTTGAAATGATGTTTGCGGATTGCTTCGACATCGATATTGTCGAAAATCCGTTTGCGGTGCACGGCAAACGCATCTTCCATCTGCCAGATCGTGCGCAACTCGCTTTCCCGGCAGGGGTTGAAGTCGTTCTGGTTATAAACGTCAAAAAGCTCACCGGCCTCCAGGTCATCCAGAAAAGTCCCTTTGCCGCCGATCAGTTTCAGCGCGTTCCATTCGCCGGGATTGTGACTGGCGGTAATGGCGATGCCACCGTTGGCCTTGACCTCCCTCACCATCAATTGGATCGTCGGCGTGGGAACAATCCCCAACAGGACCGGTTGACACCCCACGGAGAGCAATCCGGCGATCACCGAGTGTTCAAACATTTCGCCGCTCGGGCGCGTGTCACGCCCCACCAGCACCCGACCGCCGCCGATATAACGACCAAAAGCCGCCGCCAATGCCGCCGTCAGGCGCGGCGTCAACGATTCTCCGACGATCCCGCGCACACCGCTGGTGCCGAATTTCAAATTCTGCCGGAATTTCATACGTCCCCCACCTGCCTTTCGATCAAACCACGCATATAGAATTCCCGGTCCACCGCCACTTCGCGGGTCCGGGCCTCGGAAATCATACGGATAACCCCCTCGGTGGAGGCGGCCCGCAACGATACCCAGCCGTCCTCCCATTCCAGCCGGATACCGTCTTCTTCGGTGATCTCGGTTGTTTCCTTGAGTTCGCGCGCGACATTGCGGATCAAGCTGTAGGCATGGGAGGCCTGACAGCGGATGCTGGTTTTCACAATATGATAACGCGGAATTTCTCCAAGCAGTTCCGACAGTTTCCTGCCGCTGACGGCCATCGCCTCGAGGATCAGCGCCATGACGTAAAATCCATCGAAACCATGCACCCATTTGTCGGTGGTCAGCGATCCGCTGCCTTCACAGGCGATTTTCGCGCCGAGCTCGGCCATCCGGTCAATCACCCAGGCCTGTCCGACCCTGGTTTTGTAAAGTTCAGCCCCGTGACGCGCCGCTATGTCGTCCAGCGAACGGCTGGAGCAAATATTGGTAACGACCCGCGCCCCCGGACTTTTCGCCAGGAGGTAATCAGCGGCCAGGGGAGCGGTGTATTCTTCGCTGAGCGCCTCGCCGATATCGCTGACCAGCGATACCCGGCTGACGTCGCTGTTAAAAACAAACCCGGCGTCCGCATTCAGCGGCGCGATGAGCGCCTGTACCTGCGAGGCGCTGCGCGGACGCGGCTCCGGTTCATGCGGCAGTACACCCGAAAACATCCGGTTGATCGCAATCATACGAATCCCCAATCGTTCGGCGAATTGATCCGCCAGCACACTGCCGGAACCACTGCAGAAGTCCGCGACCACGGTATAGCCGGCTTTTTTTATAGCCTTCACATCAATCACTTTGCACAGGGCGTCGAGGTAGCGGTCGATGCTGTCGGCAGGGATTTTTTCCAATGAATGAATGCCGTCCCATGAGGCCTGCCGGTACTGGTGACTCCGATAAATATCAAACAATTCCTGGAACTGAATATAGTTCAGGTAACTGCCGTCGGAGGCCAGCGGGATCGCCGCATTCCAGCCCATCGTCTGATGTCCGCCGCCGATCAGCAACCCTCCGGCCGCCTCCAGTTGCGGCGTCAGGTAGTGAATGACGCCGGCCGGCATAATTCCGGCGTCACAAACCCGGCATCCGGCCCCCATAAGCGCGGAGACAACCGCGTGATAAAGCATATTGGACGACGATCGGGTGTCGAATCCGACCAATACATTACCGCCGTCCACCATCGTGCCGAATGCCGAAGCGAAGTCAATCGCGCGCTCCACGGTCAGACCGACTCCGATGACTCCGCGCATCCCGGCATTGCCAAGCTTGAAAGAACGCATTCTATTTTCCCGGTTAAGATTCAGTTTTGCCAATATAGCACAGCATCCGCCGCCTGCAAGTCAATTATAGCAAAAAAACAACCGCCGGAAACGAGTTTTTCGGAAAAAATATAAAAATACGGTTTTCCAAAAGCCGAAGCGCTTGAATTGGGGCTGAAATCCTTGTATACTAACCGAAAGGACAAGAAGTTACTCCATACAGCGAATGGGATATCATCAACGATTCTCAAGAGTAAAAAAATGAGAGAACCTCTATTGTGCTTTAAGTTTACCGCCGGTCAAAGACAAAAATGCATAGATGGGCGTGTTTCCATGATAGAGAGCTTACATTCCGAGAAACGTGTCCGGAAGACGGATCAATAACGGCGCTTTGGGGACAGAGCGACCTTCCCCCCACTCAACGCCAAAGGAAATAAGGTCATGAAAACGTATACCATGCTCCTGATCGTAATTCTCTCAAGTCCTGGAATATGTTGCACTTATCACCGCCTGCAACGATTCGGCGGAGGAGGCAAAAACGATCGAACTGCCAGTGACGGGGATTCCGGAGGAGTCGGAACTGAATACGCCCTCCGGGTTGCTTCCGGGATCGGAGTTCATCGTTTCGCCGCTGGTGCCGGAAACAACGGACAGCAGTTGTCGAATACATCTCCCCCCATTGACGGTAGCCGCACTCCGATTCCGATAAAACGTAGTTAACCGCCATTATCAGGCGAGGCTCATGCAGAGGATGCAAATAACCCCGGCAATAATGCCGACGGTCTTTTTGAGGCTTAACTTTTCATGGAGAAATAATATCCCCAAACCACAGGTTCCCAGAAAGCTCATTTGCGCCAGCGGCAGCACCACCGCCGCATCCCCATGCTGCAACGCCAGCGCCATAAACAAAACGATTCCGCACACCAGCAGCCCGGATATCGTGCCGTAATTCCAGCTTTTCCGGCTGAATTTCCCGCCTAAATTCCGTTCTTTCAACAGGATATAAAGGCCGCCGCCGATTACCCACAAGACCCCGTTTATCACCAGCAGTCCGGTTCGGTCCGCCCCTTGCAGGAATGCGTATTTGTAACTCAACCCCATGCCCGCCCGCAATAAAGATGCGAGCCCGACCAGGTAAAACCCCCGTTCGACTTCTCCCCTGCGTTTACCACGGGGCGCATCAAGGAAAAACATGAAAACCGCCGCCAATGCAAATAAGATACCGGAAATTTTCGCGGTCGTAACCGTTTCTCCCAACACAATAAACGCCCAGAGCGCCACCACCACCAGATTCAAGCGGTAAATGGTCGAACATATCCCCACGTCGTTATCGCTCATCCCCTCGATCAGCAGGATGTTGGCCGCCACCGAAAAAATCCCGGAAATAATCCCCCAGATCAGGGTTTCGCCCCAGGAGTCAACACGCCAGTCGGTAAAAAACAGAAACACCAAAGTCCATACCAATCCGATGATTAAAACATATGCTCCGCGCGAACGGGTTTTCCGGGCATACAGGCGGAAAACAAAATCGTTCACCGCCGAACACAAACAACACGCCAATGCAAACAGAACTGCCATATAGAACCTTCTATTTTTGAATATTTGTAAACAAATGATTTAGGTTTCATTCTTTTATTATACTTGAAAAAAACGTTTTTTCAATCAATTTCTAACACAATTCTAACATAAATGCCCAATTCGACCTATTTTTATTAGGATTCTGTTAGAATGCCTTTATTTTTACAAATACTCACTTTTTAGTGATTGACAATTCGCCTTCCAGACCTTATTATTATAGCAAGACAATTTTTAACAGAGGTGATTTTATGAGCAGTGCAATTGAATTGGCGGTTTTTGATATGGCGGGAACCACCGTCGAAGACCGCGATGAAGTACTGGCGGCGTTTATGCACGCTGTCCGGGATAAGAAACTCAACGCGACCGAGGGCGAAGTGATTTCCCGGATGGGCGCCTCGAAAGTCGAGGTTTTTCGTTATTTTGTCGAACGCCAATACGGGGCGGGCAACGAAGCGCGGGTTGAAGAAGTGTACGAATCATTTCGAAATGCGCTGGAAAACGGATACCGGGACAATGGAGTCCGGGCCATTGCGGGGGCCAAGGAAACTTTTGCCGTTTTGCGAAGTCGGGGGATAAAAGTCGTCACCACCACCGGTTTTTACCGGAAAGTGACGAATATCATTCTTGAGGCACTGGGCTGGGATGACCGTGTTTTGGATGCAAGTATTTGCGCGGACGACGTCCCGCTCGGCCGCCCGGCGCCATATATGATTTTCCGCGCGATGGAGGCGACAGGGGTACAGGATGTCCGCCGCGTGATCAAGCTGGGAGATACGCCGTTCGACATGATGGCGGGCAGCCGGGCCGGAGTCCGGGGCGTGATCGGGGTTTTGTCCGGCAGTCACACAGCGGATTCGCTCGGAGCGACAAGGCATACCCATATCATTAAAAGCGTTGCCGAATTGCCGGAACTGCTTGACCGGGAGTTCGCAGAATGAAATTGGCGCGGGCGATGATTTTCACCGGGCCCGGCAAGCCCCTTGAATGTTGCGAGTATCCGGTGCCCGAGCCCGCCCCCGGGGCGCTGGTGGTCCGGATTACCATGGCAACCATCTGCGGTTCGGATATTCATACCGCCACCGGAAGACGGAGCGAAGATACTCCCGCCATCCTGGGACATGAGATCACCGGTCGGATCATCCGAATGGGAACGCGGATAACGACGGACGCGCTGGGACAGCCCCTGCACGAAAATGACCGCATTACCTGGAGCATCGCGGCAAGCTGCGGCAAATGCGTCTTCTGCAAGGACTGGCATCTGCCGCAGAAATGCCTGCACCTGTTCAAATACGGACACGCCTCCTCTCTGGAGTGGCCGCATTTCAACGGCGGCTTCGCGGAAATCGTTTACATCCGGCCGGGCACCACCGTGTTGAAAGTACCGGACGCCTTGAGCGATGAAGTAGTGACACCGATCAACTGCGCCCTCGCCACAGTGATGCACGGCGTGGAAAAAATGAACCTGAACGGCGACGACCGGGTCGTAGTTCAGGGGGCCGGAATGCTCGGCATTTACGCGGCGGCGGTTCTGCGCGACCGCGGCTGCCGGAACGTCTTCGTAATCGATATCGATCCGGTGCGTCTGGCTATGGCGGAGAAATTCGGCGCGTCGGCTCTTTCACTGAATGAATACGGACCGTCCGGGATTGTGGACATTATCAAACAGAATACCGACGGCTTCGGCGCGGACGCGGTATTGGAGGTTTGCGGCAATCCCCGGAGCATCGCGACGGGGGTGTCGCTGCTGCGCACCGGCGGATGCTGCGTAACAGCCGGACTGGTTTTTCCGGGGGCCGCTTTTGAGCTTGACGGCCAACGCATGACCAAAGGAATGATCACGCTGTCTGGAATCCATAATTACCGCCCGGAACATCTGATCGCGGCATTGAAATTTATCGAGAGAACCCGGGATCAATATCCTTACGAGGAGCTGATAAGCGCGAAGTTTCCGCTCGACGATATCAATCGCGCATTGGCCGCGGCGCAGGAAAAGAAAAACATCAGGGTGGCGATTTGTTGAAGCCGGTTGTATATTGAACCAAATTCAACAATAATTCAGGATGAGTTCATTATGAGACAAAATTTGATAAAACTCGGTTCCGCGATCAAGTCTTTCCGCAAAGGGAAAAACCTGACTCTCGCCATGCTGTCGGAAAAAACCGGATTGACCGCCGGACTGTTGTCGCGAATCGAAAATTTCAGGACGATTCCGTCTTTGCCGGTACTTTTGAAAATCGCGGCCGCCCTGGAGGTTCAGCCGGCGGAACTTCTGGCCGGTATCGGCGAGAAAGATTCCCCAGCATGGATTCTGGTCCGAAAAAACGAACGTCTCCAGCTTGAACGCGAAAACAGCAAGGGCTTCCGCTATGAAACGCTCCTGGATACGGAGAGCGCCGGTTGCAACCTGCAAACCCTGATCCTGACTGTCGAACCGGGCGCGGAACGGGAAAAAGTCACGACCGACGGCGATCAGTTCATATTTATTTTAAAAGGAGACATCATCTTCACATTGGGCGCGAAAAAAATAAACATGTCGGAGGGCGATATTTTATTTTTTGACGGAGGCATTGAACACGTACCGGAAAACCCGGGCACGGAGCCGGCGGTACTGCTGGCGGTTTACTTATTAAAAGAGGCAAAGCAATGACAGCGAAAATCGATTTTTTCGGCGAAGAACTCAACAGCTACAAGGCTAATCTTCACACCCACAGCACGACTTCGGACGGTTCGTATCCCATTCAGGAGGTGGTGAATCTCTACCGGGCCGAAGGTTACGACATCCTGGCGGCAACCGATCATCGCATCACCAATAAAGTCAGCGAAATCGACGCGGGCGGTTTACTGCTGATCAGCGGGATGGAAATTCATCCGGTCGGGCCGCGCGGCATCCTATTGCACCTGGTGGCGCTGAATGTGCCGGAAGACTTTGAAAATCCCTCCGACCTGCCGTATCAGGAGGCGATCGACCGGGTGATCGAAGCCGGCGGCAAATGTATTTTGGCGCACCCTTACTGGAGCGGGTTCAACAGCAACGATATCATGCAACTCAAAAACCTGATTGCAATAGAAGTTTACAACACCTCCACCCGTTATATCGGCAAGGCTTACAATATGGCGATCTGGGATAATATCCTGCAATTGGGTTATCAACTCCCGGCGATTGCGGTGGACGACACGCATCGGACGCCCGATTTTTTCAGGGGCTGGACCATGATCTGCGCCCGGGAAAATACGGCGGCGGCGATAATGGAAGCATTGCAGAAGGGGTCTTTTTATGCGTCACAGGGGCCGGTTATCCGGCGGATTGATTTCAAGGATCATATTTTTTCGATCGAATGTTCCCCGTGTCAGGAACTGATCGTTATGGGGGATTGCAGTTTCGGACAGTGCGGGATCGTGCCGGATTTTGAAACGGCCGACATCAAAAAACTGAAAAAAGGCGAAGCGAAGGAAATGGCCTCCTATACGGTCGAAATCCCCGATAATGCCGGGCTTACGTATATCCGCTGCCAGCTTAAGGACCGCGCCGGCAATTACGCCTGGAGCGCCCCGATAAACCTGAAACGCGACGGTTCCGGCGAATAAAAAACCGGCCTACAAGGACCGGCATGACGTTTCGATGTCGATCTCTTGCCTGTTGATCAGATTCATTTCGCTGATTTTGTCCTCGGTCCGGAGCTGAATATTTCGGAGGGCGCTTTCGGCCATGCGCCCACAGGCTTCGCCGGTACTGCTGGCGATGTGCGATGTCATCAAAACATTGGCCAGCGTCCGCAGGTCTTTGCCCGGACTTTGCGGAATATAGGGTTCGTTTTTAAAGACATCAAGCCCGGCCGCCTTTAACCGCCGCCGTACCAGTGCATCATACAGCGCGTCCTCATCCACAATGTTGCCACGCGCGGTATTTATCAGGATTGCGCCGCCCGGAATCAGACCGAGACGCTCGTGGTTGATGAAATTCCGGGTCGACGGCAGGTCGGGAATATGGAGCGAAACAAAAGCGGCAGCGCCCGCGTCCGAGAGATCATATCCCACGGTTCTCATGCCGAAGCCGGACTTTGCCATGCGGGCGGTTTCGCGCCCGATCGCGCCGCAGCCTATAATAGTCAAGGTTTTTCCTTTCAGTTCAAGGCCGACATGACTTTGCCAGATGTTGGCTTTGCTTTCGACCGCGCACTGATTCAATTCGCGGGCACAGGCGAGCATCAGGGCGATGGCGCATTCAGCGACGGAATCATTCAAGGCCCCGGGCGTATTGGTGCAGAACAGCCCGTTCCGCCCCGCAAGTTTCTTATCAATGCCGTCATGCCCCACGCCGAAACGGGCAATAACCGCTCCCGGCGGCAGGGCCCGGTAAAGTTCTCCGGTATATTTTTCGACCCCGACAATCACACGGACAACCGCATTTTTCCGAATAAAATCGGCCAATTCGTTTTCCGGCGTCGGCGCACAAAGGCAGTTGAACCGGGTCTGACGGCTGAAAATTTCGTACGCTTTCCGATATTCCAGATCGGTTACGGCAATATTTATCGGCATTTTGACATCTCCATGGCCCGTGCGGCCCCCTGCCCCAGAAAAACCGTATTCATGCCCAGCGCCAGAAATGAAAACCCCTGTCCGACGGCAAATGCAATATTTTCGTCGGTAGGCAGAACAATATGCTGACCGGCCAGTTTCCGGGCTTTCCGACATGCCCGGGCGACTTTCAGGCACGCCTCCCGGATCACGGGCGCGTCGGTCCGGCCGGGGATGCCGTAGGAACCGCTCATATCATAAGGACCGATGAATGCCCCGTCAACACCATCGACACCAAGAATGGCGTCGATATTTTCAACCGCTTCCTTTGATTCGACCATCACGATCACCTTTATTTCGTGCCTGCTGCGTTCAAGATATGCGTCAAAATCAACGCCCCAGCCGTTTCCCCGGTGAAAGGCGAAGCCCCGGATTCCAGCCGGCGGATAATGCGCGGCCCGGACCGCGCGCCCGGCGTCCTGCGCATTATTCACGAGCGGCACGATAACGCCTTCGGCCCCCAGATCGAGCGCGCGCCGGATCTCCAGTGTGTCATTGGCTTTCACCCGGACATACGGGGTGCAGCCGAATGGCTTCAGCGCCCGGCAGAAATCGGCAATGTCGCCGCATTCCGCCTCACCGTGTTCGCAATCAAGCGCGATCCATTCGAAACCGGCCCGGGCGATGATTTCCGCATTGACCGGGTTTCCGCTCTGACACCAGGAGCCGGGAGAAAGTTTTTTCCTCCCGGCGACAGTAATTTCAACATTTTTCGAGTTCAATTTTCTTACCCAACAAAAAGAATTTTCGTTCCGGATACCACAAAATCAGGCCGTCTTCGATCGGCGTAGTGCTGGCGTACATGGCCAGGTCGGCGCGTTTTCCGGGGCCGAGTTCGATGCCGCCATTGTCCATCAGCTTGGTCTTCCGCCCGAAAAAATCTTTCCACCTTCCTCGCGGGTGGCGGTCCAGGATTTTCGTTCTTTTCTGAGGGTGTCTCCGGTTACTTCGTCCCGTCCGTAAAAATACACCTCCCGGGCGCCGGATTTTTTCGCCATGTCGATAATTTCCCTTACCCGCGCCCGGCTCTGCTCAATATAAGCCTCATCGTCGTTGAGGTAATTGATGCCGTGCCCCTTGAGGAACAGGGTATCGTTTGAAAATCCCGCCAGCGCTCTCAGGGCGGTTATATTTTTCAACGCCTTCTCGTTTACCCGGAAATAATGCTGAATATTGGTAAGCCCATGAGCCCGCATGTCTTTCAGTTCGGCCAACATCTGGGTACGATTTTTCTGGTATGAACCGATCGTTCCCTCTTCCGCGAGTTCAGCGTGATAGTCGATGGAGGCCGTATAATAAGGATCGCTCAGCTCAAACGGCAGCACCTCCACCTTGAGATTGATGAAACGAAGCACATTTTCGCCTTTAAGCTCAATCGTCCCCTCGTAAAGTCCGCTCTGCGTATCCTCTGGAACATGTACGGTTATCCATATTTGCTGATTGCTGCCGTTTTTCAGGTCCACCGGCATCAGCGCCGGAGCATCCTTGACCGGAAATTCGGAATTATCCAACACCTTGCGTTCAATCTTCCGGGGGTCGCTGATGTCCACGTACTTCACGGCGTCCGGAAAAGTCAATTTGAGGGAATTTCGCTGCGTTTCATAGTCAACCTTCACCAAGTTCGGATCGTTGACCAACAATTCCGGCGTCAACACCGACCCCTCTTTAAAGTTGACTGATTTTCCGGAACCGCCCGCCTGATACCAGACTTGCACATATTTGATGTCGATGTTCTCCGCCTTGATGCGTTTGCCGCCGGGCCCGACAAGATCGGAACTTTTGATTGCGAACTGATCAATATTCCGCAACGGCTTTATGAGCAGGGAAGCCGGTTCGTATTCACCCCTGCAAGCACGTATCTCGAGAACGTCGGAAATACGCCCCGGAATGAGTACGTCAGAGGGCAATATCCAAAAATTCCCGGACGTAAGATTTGGCACATCATAGACAAGCATCGGCGCTTTTGAAGCCAATTCCGCGTTAAGTTTACTTAAGTCACCGCACGTACAGACGATCCTGGCGAAAAGCGGTTCCACCTCGTCAAAATTAATTTTATCTCCACGAGTGTTCTTCAGAAGGCCGTTCAGTTTTTCCATATCCTTACTCAAGGCATCTAAAATAAATTGATTCAGCGGATTTTTCGAGACTGCGGCGATCTGTTTCCGGGCTTTGGTCAGTCCACTTTCAATCTGCCTGACTCTCGCGGCGACACGCCCATCAATGAGTTTCTGTTTTGCCTCGAAAATCCCCGGAGCAAGCTGCGTTTTGGCCTTTTGCGGATTGCCGAAAGCCAACTCATCCAGATAAAGGACCAGCCGCTCACCGGGTTTTCTGACGCCGATGTCGATGATGATATTTTCAGGACACGCGACCAGATCGTTTTTATCCGCGTCAGCCATTGCCGCTTTTCCGCTTTGCTTTTGTGTCCGCGCTTCTTTTTGAGCTTGAGTTTCGGAGTATTCTTCCGGCACGCTTTTTCGCGTCCAATGATTGCTGTTGAATTCACACTCGCATGTCCAACCCACTTCTCTGTGTAGTTTTCCTGAACGATTACCGCATGAATAGCATCAGGAACTTTTTCCTCTGCAAACAAGTTAAACGCGCGGCAAAATGTTGCCTCGGATGGCACTTCTGAGCGATATCCCCACCCGCAAAGTCTGCATGCGATAACTCGGATTCGTTTTCAAATTTTCAATCAGCCCCTTCGTTGCCGGAAGGTCATATACCGCTTTCAGAAAAAACGCCCGAAGTATTTTCTCCCGATCTTTCAACGGCCGTCCCAATCCGCACCAACACAGAGCGTCGTTGATAAGCCGGGACGGTCGAACCACTTCGACAATTCGCAAAAATTCCTTCATTTTCGCGGTTAATTCGCCCATTTCTTCTTCCACCATTG
>CALABZ010000198.1 GCA_937888615.1 uncultured Lentisphaeria bacterium
AAAAAGAATCTCGTCGTATTTGACCTTATTTTTTGCGACCGCTTTCGGGGCAGGGGTGGGAGCGGGGGCGTTTGGTGGAGCAGGCAAAGCTTTGACGTCATTTCCGAATCGCGCATTTTCCTCGACAATAGCCATGTCGAACATGACATTTGCCTTGTATACCTTGCGCAGCATCTCCGGCATCATAAATGCAAGAGCACGTTTTGCGGCGGCGGCGAGCTCGGGCTTTGCGACGATTTCGTCATAATTGACGAGGATAAACCGCCGCCAGCCCTGGGTACCGAGCAGCAGATCGACCGCTGTATCCGCCAATGGATTCCGCGGGTCGAGATAGACCGCGGCGTCGGCCAGGTCGAGGGTTTCATTTTCCAGATATACCATCACCGGAAGAGCGGGAGCCTGTTCGCGGCGGTCGATCATTTGCAGGACTGAATCGTCTACGACACAGAGGGCGACGATGGCTTCGACCGGAGAGCCTTTCTCGTCGGTGGTTTCGATTTTGAGCTTGACTTTACCGCCGGGGATGAAGGCATCGCTTTGCGGCGTGATCTTGATTTTCAACGCGAACTTCGGCACGCGATAGACCAAGCGTTCGGCGATGGGGTCGCCCTGACGATTGAAAACTGTCAGGATCAGGACGCCTTCCGCGTCTTTGGCATCGAGCGTGACCTTATTATTCTTGCCGGGTTCCACCGGGACGGCGGAAAGCTCGGTTTCGCGCTTGAACAGCTTGACCGCGGCCGCATTGGACGCGGCGGAGGCATCGATCTCGACAGTCAACGGATCATCATATTGATAGACCGTTTTCAGGATTTTCAATACCGCCCCTTCCGGTTTGACGGGCGGCAGCGGGTATTGTTTCGAAACGCCGCCGGGTTCGGTCAGCGTGAGCACATATTTGGCCCCGGCTTTTGGTTTGAGCGAAAAGACGCCGCGCCCTTCATGAAGTGTTTTCAGGGAAGCGACTTCCTTGTCGTCGAGGAGGATTTTGCCCGCGATATCGGCGGGTTTGCCGTCGGCGCGGCGCGCCTGGAAGTAGACGCGGTTCTCAAGTCCGGCGATCAGGTCGCCGCCCTCCGGGTAAAAATCGATATTGAAGTTGTTCAACAGGATCGGGATCGTTTTGCCGGCGTTTTCCACCACGCCGCCGTCGGCCACCGAAAACACCAGCGAACCGTCGGCGCTTTCCAGTTTCTCCGGCAGTTTGAACTTTACCTCGCAGAGGCCGTTCTTATCGACCGTCAGGTCGGCGGCCTGGAAGAACGCTTTGCCATCAACGGTGGCGCTGACGTTCACTTTGGCCCCGGCGGGGATGCCGCCCTCGGCACGGGTTACCTGCAGTGTGGCGGAGACTTCTTCGCCCGGCGAATAGCCTTTGCGCAGAAATTCAATTTGACTGCGCAGTCGCGGCGGCGTGTAGCTTCGGACCTCGAATTTACGTTCAGTTGGAGCCGAACCGCCCACTGTAACCTCGGCTTTGTAAGTGCCGCCGGGGGTTCCCGACGGGATCGTCCAGCCGACGCCCGCCGTCGAATCCTGTAATGGCGCGGAACTTTCGAAAACTTTGTCGCCGCGCGGTCCCGTAACCGTAAACCGGACCTGATGGGAATCGCGAACCGGCAAATTGCTGTCCGACTGAAGCGCCGCCGCGCGCAAACGGACCGTTTCGCCGCTTCGGTAAACGGGTTTGTCGGTGGAGAGATACGCGAGCAAACGCTTTGCGCCGCCCAGTTTTTCGGGCGTAACGGTGTTCGCTCCCAGCAGGACCAGCGTCAACAGCGACGCGCCGAACAATGATGTGATAATCTTCATGAGCTCTCCTCCATAATTTTGTCGGTTTACTTCGTTTATGATGAATTCCGCTTTTGAGTATCACTATAGCAGGGCGAAATCAAAAGTTGTCAAAACAATGAAAAAGAATTGTCAAAAGATTGTCAAGCTTATTTTTTCAGCAACAGCTCTATCAGTTCCATGCCGCGCATAAAGCCGAGCCTGCCGCCGGGAGCCTGTTGTTCCGAAAAGTATTCGACCCCGTCAGGTTCGATGCCGGGACCGCATATCGACACCGGCACCGGCGTCGTGGTATGCTTGCGCAGTTTGATCGGCACCGGATGGTCCGGCAGGATTGCGAACCGGATATCCTGACCTTTCAGCGCTTCCATTACCGGTACCATGATTTTGGCGTCGAAATCCTCGATCGCCTGTATTTTCAGCTTGAGATCACCCATGTGGGAACGGCCTCGACATGCAGATAAACCAGATCGTGGCGTTTGATCGCTTCAAGGGCGGCGGCTACTTTGCCCTCATAATTCGTGTCGATGAAACCGGTGGCGCCGGGCACGTCGATTACTTCCATGCCGGTGCATTTGCCGATTCCTTTCACCACGTCCACCGCGCTGATGATCGCGCCGGTACGACCGGGATAAAGTTCGCTGAACGCCGTAATATCCGGGCGGCGTCCGGGGCTCCACGGCCAGATGTCGGTGGCCTCGGATTTCACCGGGCATTCGGCCAGGAAATCATGTACTCTGGCCGAAAGTTCGTTCAGGAACCGCACCGTGTATTCAGCCTCCGGGCTGAGGGGGATCAAACCCAGTTCGCTCACCGGAATTCCCTGCGAGGAATCGGGCTTGTGGTAGTCGATGCGGTAGGAGAATTTCTCGCCGTGGAGCACCAGCAGATTGCGATAGCTCACGCCGGGATAAAAACTCACCTTGCCGCTGCCGAACTCCAACTGCAGCATTTCCATGATCCGGGTGGAAATGGCGTTGTCGATATGCCCCGCGGAATAATCCAGCAGGACGCCTTCCGGGGACACCGTGACCAGATTGCAGCGCCAGGCGATATCATTTTCTTTCAGTTCGATGCCCTGGCTGACCGCCTCAATGGGGCCGCGGCCGGGGTAGTTCAGCTCGGGCCGAAAGCCGAGCACCGACATGTTCGCCACATCCGACGAGGTCGGCAAACCGTCCGGCAGGGTCAGAAAAGTCCCGGAAGCCCCCGCCGCCGCGATGGCATCCATCGCCGGGGTATGCGCGGCTTCCACCGGCGTTTTTCCATTCAATTCGACCAATGGCTCATCGGCCATGCCGTCTGCCAGGAAAATGATTGCTTTCGACATAAAAATCCTTCCGTATTGTCATTTTTATTAATTCGCCTGTAAGATACACCCGGAAGAACGTTTTGACAAATCGTTCACCGACTTTTCGCCGATATAATGAAGTGTCCTGAAACTTATTTCGAGGTATTCGGAATTTCGCCTTCCGGCGACCAGAGCGTTTCACCTCTGGACTCCGACTGGCAAGGCGCCAGTGCCGTCGAAGAATAAATGGAAGATCAAGCTTCATGAAAAGTCCTTTTTTTTGCGAAAATCCTTTGCATAATCGCGGGCATGGTTTATTTTTTCAGGAACTTATTCTGCTTTTGCAAAGGAGGCCCTCATGCCTGAAGACATCGGAAAACTGGATGCCAATATGCGCGTCCCGGAAATCACCGGCGGCGCCGTTGAAGATATCGTCTGGCACGATCCCATCGAAAAACCGTTTCGGCTGGCCGGATTTCCCTGGTTCGATAAAGAACACATTTACCGGCGGCTCCCGCTGGATGACCGGAAGAGACTGCCGTTATCCGTCGATCTGCTTGCCGATTGCACCGCCGGCGGTGCGCTCCAGTTCAAGACCGATTCCAACAGGATTCTACTGGAGGTGGAACTGACCGCCCATGCCGGGCGCATGTACCACATGGCACCGACCGGCGAAAGCGGTTTCGACCTTTACCGCGGCGAACCCGGCAGTATGAAATACGCCAAAACCACCATGTTTCAGGTCGGCGACAAATCTTATTCCGCAATCCTGATGGATTCCGGGGAAACCGTCCGGATGCGGGAATTCAAAATCCATTTTCCTCTGTAT
>CALABZ010000199.1 GCA_937888615.1 uncultured Lentisphaeria bacterium
GGCCGGGGGAAAGGCGGAAGTGGTTCCGGTCAGAAACCACGACCACCGACAGATGAACCTTGGCATGTACGACACGGACAGTCCCGTCTGCCGGGAAATCCTGAAGTTGATCACTCCTGCGCCCCGGACTTCTCCCAGGTGAGGGTGAGCGTTCTGGCCAGAGCCGCGAACTCGGCGGAATGTACGATATTCGGTGTTTTCAGACGGATGCGGATGGTGAAATGATTACCGGGTTCGTCACAGGCGGCAATGAGTTTTTCCCGCTTGTTCGCACCGGAGAACCATTCAGGCTTGAACGTTTCGTCCATGACTTTTTTGCCCTTGGCCGGGATCAGTTCAAGGGTCATGTTGGCGTGATACCCCGGTGTGTTTTCGCCCTGAAATTCGGCTTTCAGATTTTTTACCGGTTTTTCAGCGGTGAATTCAAGGATGATTTCCGCGCGGCTTTTCCGGTCGGCCTTGTCAGAATAAAGGACCAGGGCCCGGTCCGGTTCCTGGCACAATTCGGCATTGGTAATGTCGAGCCGATTCAGTTGCTTGAGGGTTTCGCTCCTGCCGAAATTCAGTTCCATCTTGCCGGAATCGGACAGCTCTATGGTTCTGTCCGGTTTGCTGAATTGGGCGATTACAGCACCAGTCCGCGGCGGCAGGGCTTCCGAGGCTTTCAGGAGATTTAATTTTGCTTCGTCAAGGCGCAGTTCGGTTTCGATGTTTTCATTGGACGACAGAACCACCGCCATGCCGGTTCGGAGATTCCGGACTGGAATGACCAGTTTACTGTCATGCGGCGTCAGGTTCAGCGGGGTAGTCTTGTCCCATGCGACGCTTACCGCCCGGCGGAATTTGAACCACGGCGGCAGGGTCACGGTGATTTCCCCGTCGATCGGGCGCAGGTACGGAAAGGTCAGGCGATCCGTTCCGGGGACGGTGACGTTCCGGTTTACCGCGAAGACCAGGAGTTCCGTGCTGCCGCTCATCAATGAACCGCTCCACAAGAGGGGCGGGTTCGAACTTTGCGCAATGGGAAGGGGATAGGAATTGGTCAGGAATTTTTCCATGCGAACGATTCTGGCGTTGTTGCGCCCGAGTTGATTCCACAACGGTTTGATGCGGCTGGCTCCGATGAAGAAGCCGCCTTCGGTTTTTTTGGGATAGGAAGTCCAGTCGACGAAGTAGTGTATGCCTTTTACGCCGGAGCCGAGGGCATAGAGAACCTGCATCTCATTTTCGTCCGGGGAGGGGGCTCGGCTGACTCTGTGCCCGGTATTGGCGCAGGCCCACAACATCAAATTGACGGGACGGGGTGCGAAGGCATTCAGCAGGAACGGTACGGTCTGGGCGACGACATGCGGGTCGTAACCCATAAACTGGGTGGGCGAATAACAGTCATTGAACGGGAGGTCCGGCACTTCGCCATAGGTATACCAATTGTGGGGGGCATAGGTGCGGTCGATCATCAAAGAAGTCGGATGGACGGGATCGTAGAGGCGCTGGAGACGCATGACCGGCTCGACCTGCCGCATGATGTTGATGCCGCAACGTTCCATATAAGGCAAACCGGGCGGTTCATGGGCATCCGGTTCGTCGGCGTTGCCGTAAATAAATTGATCGGGGGGAAGCTGGGTGGCGGCCTGAATGATCCGTTTTTCGGAAGGAATCGGACGCCATATGATTTGGGATTCCGGTTTAAAATTTTCGGGAAACGTGGGCGATGAGTGCAGAATATACGCCAGGTTGAAGAGCTTGTCGGTATATTTAGGACCGGAGCCACCGACCATGCCGAGCAGGAAACGAGAGGGCAGCGCCCTTAGCTGGACCGCCGAAACCTTGTCGCCACCCTTGATTTTGAGTTCAAAATATTGTCCGTGACGGAACGGCTTGTCAAGTTTGAGCTGAATCCAGGCGGGACCGGAGAACGAGAAATTCGTGTTGACGGCCTGTTCGATTCCGACGGGAATGCCGTTGATAAAGGCTTGTTCAAGGCGGACGTCTTTCGAGGCATCCTTCAAGAGATAGATATTCAGGCGGTCGAGTGATTCATTGCATGCGGCGCTGGTGATCCGGAATGGCGCAGATGTAATGGGTACGGTGGTTTCCTGTTCGCCGATGGTGACGACCGGAGCCGTGCGGGGGGCTTCCCGCAGGCGGATGTAAACCATGGCGGTGCCGCCGGACGGAATGATTTCCGGGTTGACGCGGTGCCAGATGACCGGTCCGGCGTAATCCGGGCGGGTGGTGAGTTCTTCTACCGGTTTGCCGTTCAGTTTCACCTGCGGGCTCCGCAATGGCGTATCGCTGTCGTTTTTCAGAAAAACCTGAATGGTGGCCGAGGGTTGGTAATAACGCGGGTAGAACTGGTCCATTTCGCGCCAGCTCTCGGGAAATACAGTACCATTCGAGTTGGACGGCAATTGGTCGCCGCGCACTTGCGAATGAGTTATGGTCAAGGCGTTTACGGAGAGCTGTGCCAGTAGCAACAGGCTCAGTGCCGGCAGTTTTTTCATCGGTCGGATCCTTTCAGGGTTAAAGATTGAATCGATGCGGTGACGCGCTTGGCGTTTGAGCCGCTGCCGTCATGCATTTGCAGGTGGACATAAAATTCATGTGTGGGGACATCAAAACGGACCGGGAGGGTCAGGTCAAACTGTTTGCGTTTGCGGTCGAGGGCGGCGGTATTAGCGCTCCATTGGATATTTTTGCCGTCTCGGGAGATTCCGGCGATTACCGATGAATTCCAGTTGGCGGCGTCGGCCCGGCATTGGACGGTCAACTCAAGCCCGTTCACCGGCTTCTCCGAACGAAAATGCCGTATAGCATTCCAATGCACCGTGTACCCTTTGCCGGACGAAATGGCAAGGCCGTTCGGACCGCTGCTGAAGGTGGGGGCATCTGTGTAATCCCAGTCGGCTATGAAGGCGTTATCTTTGAACTCTTCCTTGTGTTCTGATCCACTCCAGGGCGTCGACGGATTGCGAACGAAAGGGACTTCGGCCGATAATTCCAGTTTTTTCAACACAGCGGATTGATGAGGAGTCAGGCGGAGACGCAGTGTGCGAAAATTGCGGAACGGAGGCTGGACTTTTTTCCCGTCCGCCATGAATTCCGTGTCCACGGTTCCGTCCGCGTCCAATTTCAGGGTTGCCGACGTGACCGGGGTCGGGCTTTCCCATAGCCATTCGAGGACGGCTCCGTCAATCCTGGCCGTGGTTCCGGCTGTGGTTGTTTGCAGGGCGTGAACGTTTTCAATTCGACAATTATCAACGAACTTGAATGTATCGAACCCGGTTTCGAAGTG
>CALABZ010000200.1 GCA_937888615.1 uncultured Lentisphaeria bacterium
GACCTCATGCCAAGGGAAATTCACTCGCAGTGCGGCATGTTCAATGCGTATATGAGCGGGCCGCTTGTCCTGGCGGAGGATAAACGCCCGGACAATGCCGTGGTGAATCCGCTCCGCCGCGTCGGCGGCATGATTGATTACGCCACCGCCGGAAACATGTTTTCAGACGAAAACACCCTGCGTGTCTGGTCGCTCACCGAAAATTAACGGTTCGGCCACTTGATATATCCGACCGCGGCAAGCAATGCCGCCATTTAGCATTTCCAGTCAAAAACAATGCCGAGCGGCGGATTTTTCAGCTCCGCGAGTTTCGTATATACTGCGGGAGCGTCGACAGGCGAAACGATTTCGGAAATGACCGGGCGCACCGACATCCGACCGGCGGCAATGAATTTGAGAAAGGTCCGATAGTCATCCTGTTCGGTCCATTGGCCGGGACGGGATTCAAATTGGGGACGGGTAAATGTATGGGCTCCGACCAAGGTCACGCCCGGCTTGTGCACCTGTCTGTAAAAGTCAATGTTGACGTCGGGAATCCGGGTACAGCCCAGCAGGGATATGCGCCCCTGCCAGGCGATATATTCCAACGCCTGCTGCAGCGCCGCCGCGATACCGGTGACTTCGACAATGGCGTCAGCGCCTTTGCCGCCGGTAATTTCCCTGATTTTATCCGCCAGATTCGGTTCGTCGGGGGCAAACGCGTAATCCGCGCCGAGTCGAAGCGCCAGTTCGCGACGCTGTACGTCGAAATCGGTGACAATCACCGGAATCGCCCCCGACAGCCTTGCCAGTTGAGTCGCAAATATCCCCAGGATACCCTGTCCGATGATCATGGCGGATTCACCCATTTCAATTTGCAGTTTGCGCACCCCGAGAAATGAGAATGAAGCGATATGGGCAAATGCCGCGTCAAGCATGTCGACGGAATCATTGTCGATTCTGGTGACGGCGGCGGCTTTTTTGACAACATGGGAACGGTGCCCGGCCCAGTTGATAATGACCCGGTCGCCCGGTTTCAGATTTTCAACAGCGGAACCGATCTCGAGGATTCTGCCGGAACCGCAATAACCGGGGTAAAACGGAAAACAGCCGGAAGTATTGGGCAGTCCCTTCAGATTGGCGATTTCAGTACCGGCGCTGATGACCGAATATTCACTTTCGATCAGGACTTCGTCCGGTTTCAGGATAATATCTTCGTCGCTGGTAACCAGAGAGATTTTTAAAGGGGCGTCGAATCGGATAAACGAGATTTTCATGGGAGTTCTCCTATGATAGATTTGGTTTTGTCAAAATCTTTATAGCCACGTTGCATTTAAGTCATTGATTTCAAGGATAATAACGGCCTATTTCCGTTTTTCCTTTGCGGAAGTTCCGAAAAATCAGAGTTATCCATAGGGTTGCTCCGGCGAGAATGAGCCCTTAGGCAAAAGCTCGTCGGAGCCGGAGCGCGCACTGTGGAGAACTCGACTCGGCACATTCGAGAATGGTTCCACCGATGGTGAGCCATTCCGGCCTTTCGCTCAACCTTGAAAAATCAACTGCGTGATTTTTCAACATCGCTTCCGACCGGGCGGATATGCTTTCCAGCGCCTGACGGCTTACGATTGTTTCGCCCAAGGGGCGACCAGCGCTGTCCGCGCGCTGGAGCGCGTCCGGGCAGCGCCCGGTGGCGAAAGACCTTTTAATTTTCATATTTTGTCGAGTAGACAATTTTGACTTTCCTTCCTTTAGGTTTTGTTTGCGTTCACTGTTTCTCCGCTCTTTCGATTGCGGAGTGCCTCAATATCAAACCATGAGAGGGATTGTCTCAGCCCCTCACAGAACCCGCCGTGCGGCTTTCCCGCAACGGGCTCTTTGTCAGTATTCACCACGATAGCTCCGGTTTTGGTACAAGTTATGGATTATTCGAGGTTTCGGCAGTGGAAAGCGTTCGAGATATTTCTGGAACTCTTCCCAATTGAAACTCCGTTTCTGACTCCTTCGATTCAGCCATTTAAACACATATTTCAGCGTTAGCTGGTAGTATTTCTCTATGTTGCGATAGTTTCCGCTAACACCATAATAGTTGTAATGTCCTCTCAGTTTCGAGCACAAGATTTTCCACCATTGTATCGGTTTCTGTAGTCGCGATTCTTTTAACCACTGGTACATTTCCTTTACTTTGACGGTAAATTTCTTGCGCAGTGTTTTGCGCCCTACCCGGAATCCGCCCTTGCGGTCTTTACTGCAATAATGCGTGAAGCTCAGAAAATTAAATGTTTCCGTTCTGCTCCCGTTCTTTCTTGCCTTATCTTCCGCAAATCGTCCGAACCTTATCAATTTAGTCTTGTCTTCCGCTAATTCCAGTTTGAATTTATTCAGCCGCCGTTTCAACGCCTGCAGAATTTCTTCCGCCTCATTTTTGCGTCTGGTGCAGATTACGTAATCATCGGCATAGCGTACCATTCCGACGAAACCCTGTGTCCGCTTCTTGACAATTTTTCTCATCCACAGATCAATTACATAATGCAGATAGATGTTCGCCAGGATTGGAGACACTACTCCGCCTTGCGGCGTTCCCTGTTTCGTTTCATAATATTTGCCGTCCTCAAGGTATCCGTTTTTAAGAATCCTTTTTATAAGGCGCAGCAGATTTTTGTCCGCGATTCTTTCTTTCAGCATTTTAATCATCCATTGATGATCCATATTGTCAAAAAATCCTTTTATATCCGCATCTATGACGTAGTTGACCGGATTCCATTTTATCATGTAGTCCAGCCGCTCCAGCGCGTCATGACAACTTTTCCCCGGCCTGAAGCCATATGAAAAATCCATAAAGTCATTTTCATAGATGGCCGTCAGTATCCGCGACACCGCCATCTGGACTATTTTGTCCTCGATTGACGGGATTCCCAAAGGCCGGGTTTTTCCATTGCTTTTGGGAATATAGATTCTTCTTGCCGGTTGCGGTCGATAGGACCAGCTTTTCATTCGCCTGACAAGATTCTCCAGATTTTCATCCAGTTTGCTTTCATAGTCCGCATAGCGGACCCCATCGCTTCCGACAGCTGCCGCCTTGTCAAGCAGATAAAAGCATTCCTTCAGGTTTTCCGGATTCAGCAGGTGCATGAGGTTATTGAATCTGCACTTGTCTTCTTCCTTCGCTTTCCTGGATATTTGGTCCAGCTTTGTTTGCACAGCTTCTCCTTTTCTGTGTCAGGGCTGTGTTTCCCTTTTCCATTGCATACTGACATCAGTCCCTTCGAGTGAGCTTTTCCGCCCTCAACAGGCATTACCCTGTTTACGCCTCTAATATGAACTGATCCGACTTCCGACAGCCCGTTTCAACGCCTTTCTTTGCGATTGCTCGCCGATTACCCTCTGCTGAGGGAGACTGCCGGATCTCCCAAGTTCCGACGCCGTCCATTCGATATCATACCACGGTCTCAGACCCCGGAGGCGGACTCGACGCGAGGCACTTTCTGCGCCAACTCTGTTGTCTTCCGGTATATGAACACCGTCGACCTACCTCAATCATAATGATTTCGGGGCTCTATCCCCTCACGCTTGCGCGTTGCGGTCTGATATCTCCCGCAGGCGGCTTCGCTTACTTCGGTTACCCTCATAAGCGCGCCCTATGGTAACAGGCTGACCTGCCAGTCATTACCTGTGCCGGATTTTAACCGGCTGGATCGCGCCAGCTTCGCTTGGCGCACTCATATTACTTTTGATACTACCATAGATTTCCATTTTCAGTTATCCTGTTTAAATGATACAACAGTGGAGAGGCCTTCGCAACTGTTTTTCCGGCGATTTTTGAAAAGTCCCCTGTAATTCCGGATTTATTCCCAAGAAAAACGGCAATTATTTGAAAATGAATCAATAATAATATTTTTTCAACTGCGCTTTTATGCGGGGAGAAAACCATTTTTGCAAAAAGGTTCTTTTCCCCATACCTCTCTTTCCAAAAACTTCTACGATTCGATTTACCACTTTCGACAAATCGCCGCAAACACGATTTCTGTGCATTTATAGAAATAGTCGACTATTTTTATTAAAACGGTTGACAAATTTAAAACTCCGCTGTATTATTAGAATAAAGGCAACGATTAATCACTTGGAAACCGCAGTATGATCACAGCAGAAAAGCAACGTCCGAAAGTCCGTAAACCCGCCAAACCCGTTGAAAACGAAACCGCCATGGTCGTCGTAATCAAAAGGCTGACCAGGGAATTGGCGGCAGGCCGGTTCAAGGGGGGGCAACCCATCCGCGAAACCGTTCTGGCCAAGGAATACGGGGTCAGCCGGAGTGCAATCCGTGAAGCGCTGAACCAGATCGTCGGCTGGGGGTTGTTCGAATATATTCCCTACCGGGGTTATCAAATGAAAGAATTCACCGTCGACCATCTGATCCAATGGAACGAATTGCGCGAAGCAATCGAACCCATCGCGGCGCGGAGACTGGCCAAAACCCGACCGCCCGAAGTCCTGAAACAGCTCAAGCAATACAACGACGACATGGAACAAGCCTTTAACAACATGGACCGTGACGGCATATTCAAGGCAGACCTGGGGTTTCATTCCTGCGTAGTCGAGCATTGCGGCAACGAAAATTTCTCGCGTCTGCAGACCATCAGCAATCTGGCGGTGAGCTTCTATCTGGGCAAATCCCTGGCGGAAGCGAACCATACCGTCACGGAAATCACGATCTTTCAGCGCGATCTGCGGAAATCCGTTAAAAAAGAGGATTTTGAGGAACTGTTCGGCACCACTCTGGAAGGGCACAAAGAGTTGTATGAAGCCATTTATACCGGCAATCAGGCGGAAGCCGAAGACATGTTCCGCATCCACGCCCACAATCAGGTCGAGAACATGGAAAAATACGTTGAGGCCTTGAATATGCACAAGCATTTTTTCCGTTGAAAAACCGCTGAAATATCTCCGTAATTCGTAAAAAAACCAAAGGAACCGATTGCAATGAAAAAACTGTTTCTACTGGCAGGTATCTGCTGCGTTCTGGGGCTGATGGCAGCCGAAAAACCGCTGACTGTGTCGTCGACGATTGATTTTCTGGATTATGTATTTTATGACATGCCGAAAGGAAGTTCGGTCTATCCGCTGGATCATTGGGAAAAACGGATTGCCGAAATGGCGGCAGGCGGCATCGACCGGATCTACCTGCGGGTCAATGTTTGCGGGCTGACCCTTTATCCGTCGAAAGTATGCACCAGATACGGCGAACGCGGCCGCTTCCACGACAAGAAACTCTATCCGGGCCAGGTCGATAACCTGATTCAAACCCTGAATGCCTACGACCCCCTGAAAGAAACCATCCGGCTCGGCAAAAAATACAACCTCGAAGTCTGGGCCTGGGAAAATCTCTGGGACGATGCGGCCGGGGTCGTTACGGTGGAAGGAATGATCGATCCAACGACCGGCAAAGCCATCAAATACCCGTTGATAGATCCCTTTTTCGAGGATTTCCCGCAAGGTTATTCGATGAGTCGCACCCTGCCGGCAAATGAACTCGCCGCCGTCCGGAAGCGGGAAATCGGCGCTCTGGAGATTACCAGCGATCACCCCCGAAATTTTCCGGCCCGTGTGACGAAGGACAACGTGCGGATTCTCTTCAGCGCCGACAACCGGAAATACACCCCGTATACGAAACCCTTTACGCTGAAAACCCAGAAATTGCCGGACGGCCGCTGGAAATTGACAGTTTCCGGGCTGAAAATAAAAGCCCCCTATATCAAGCTCGCCTTTTCCACCCCGCAACCGGAGGACGGCAAATATGTCTTTCTCTTCAGCAAATCCACCAAGAGCCGGGTATTCGATACCGCCGGAGCCGTTATCCCCACTGAAATCGGATACTGTGTAGAGAAAGACAAGGAAGCGGAAAACTCCGCGTTGTTGTTCAGCGAGATTGGCAGCTGGGCCTGGGATTACAAGGACCGGCAACTGGGGTTTGCCCTCGGCGCCTCGGATGACGGCCAATATCTGTACGGTTTCGCCGAATTCGCCGTTCCGGAAACAATGCGTCACAAGGTCGCGCGGTTCGAAGAACTGACCCGATATGATTTCGACGGCTTTATGTTCAACCTCCGCAGTCACAGCCACGGTGAAGGGGATAAATACGGATTCAATCCGGAATTGCGCGAACTTTACCGGAAACGCTATGGCAAGGATATCTGGAAGGACAATTACGACCGGAAACTGCTCAATGGGCTCCGCGCCGATGCAATCGATGAATTTCTGCTCAACTGCAAGAAGCTGACCAACGGCAGGCCGCTTTATTTCTCGGCGATTTCCAATGAGCGCCCGACGACGCATTCCGCCGTGGGCGCCTGGCGCTACGGGGTGCCTTTTCATTACGCCAAATGGTTCGCCGACGGCAGTGTGGACGGCGTGGTCATGATCGACGGCGATTTCCGAAATGAAATACTGAAAGCAGCAGCCGGCAAACCGATCAGCCTCGGAGTGTTCCGGGAAATGGCTTTCCCCAAAAAAGGTTACGACTTCAAATCCGATATGATGGCGATCGGAGCCGACCCCGGAATCGCAGAAGCCGAACTTTATGAAACGCTGGAACTTACAGGTAAACCGGCCTATTTCGATATTATCAAAAAAGCGAAAGAACTTCGTTCAAACAAGTAATAAACCATGATATATGATGATTTGAACAGAACTGAAGAATCACGACGACAAAATGACGGATATTTATCATAATATGACGACAGAGAACTTCGATTTTGGAAGACGTGACCGGAAGACGGATCAATCTGGTAGGGCTGCCTCTCCGCAGGCAGCCGTTCACCTCGTATTGAATATCCTGTATTCCGAAGGCGAATACGATCGGAAAGCCGAAGTGAACGGCGCCCTGGGGACAGAGCGCCCTACCGGCACAAAGCCACGAGTGCTCGATATTCATTGAAGAAGAAATCAAACAAGTCGCTATAAATCTGAAAATCAACAATATATAGATAATTTTACTGTAAAATTTCGACAAAACAAAATCCCCAAAAAAAAAGGAGTTGCAGATGAAAATTCAGAATGGTAAAAAATTCACACTTATAGAACTCTTGGTTGTTATCGCTATCATTGCGATACTGGCGGCAATGCTGCTGCCGGCGTTGAATAAGGCACGGAACAAGGCAAGTGCCATCAAATGCACCTCCAACCTCAAATCGAATCAATTGATGATGAATATGTATGCCAACGATACGGACGGCTTTATGCCGCTTTACTCCGAACTGGACAGTCGGATTTCCTGGGCGGATCAGTTGGAAATCAATAATTATATTGCCCGGGAAAGCAAAACACTGGTCTGCCCGATTCTGCCCCCGGAAAGTATGTGGCAAAACCCCGATACGAAAAACTATTACAGCAAAATTTACGGGGTCTACACCACAGCCCCCGGAGGAGCCTCCAGCAGTACGCCTTACCGGAAAGAATTGGTGGCGCTGGCCTCCGGTCCGACCCGGCGCTATATCGTCACCAAAAAAGTGCAGAACGCAAGCACCTTTACGATTATGGCGGATTCGTGGACGACTTCTTACGGCAATACCCAGTTCTACGGTGTTTTACGCAATGGAAGCGCCGGGGTTCATTTCCGGCACAGCAAAATGGCCAACATGTCTTTTCTGGACGGCCACATCGGGGTGCTTTCTCCCAGACAACTCATGACCATTCATGCCACTTCGGACGATTACCTGAAGGATGACGGTACGCGCTGGGGTTCCATGAACTATGTGGATGACTTGCAGATCCAAAGGGCTTTTTTCCTCTGATCACGCCTCCATTAATCTAAGGCAGAGTCAAAAGCAGCATGAAAAATCTTGACGAGATTTATTGAGATATGACGACAATCGGTTTGAATTCAGGGAAGTGTGTATGGATGAAGGAAAAGCCAGGTAGGGCTGTCTGTCCCCAGACAGCCGTTCGCCTCGAATGGACTACCCTGTATTCCGAAGGCGGATACGATCGGAAAGCCGAAGTGAACGGCGCTCTGGGGACAGAGCGCCCTACCTACATAATCCGCCGATTTTTCAACAAATCCTTAAGTTAAAGAAAGGAAAATAATTAATGCCGGAAGCAGCAACGGGAATGATCCATATACCATGGATGGATTATTTGATCATCGGAATCTACATGGTACTGGTACTTGGCATAGGCGCATTTTTCTCGAAGAATGAAAAAAACGCCACGGCGTACCTGTTGGGCGGACGGAATATGCCGTTCCTGGCGATCGGACTTTCGTGCATGATGTCGCTGTTGAGCGCCATATCGATCGTCACGGTCCCTTGTGAAGTCTACAACCACGGGCTTAGTCTTTTCGTCCTGAACCTGCTGCTGATGCCGGTAATGGTGATCCCCGGATATCTGCTGTTCACCCGTTTCTATTTCAAGCTCGGCAGTTTCACGCCGTATGAATACCTTGAGTTCCGTTACAGCTCGTCGGTGCGGACATTGCTGGCCGCGGCCAGCTTTTACGGACGGGTACTCTATATCGGCAACGTACTCTTCGCCACGGCCAAAATCTTCGAGGGGGCCTACGGCTGGCCCACCTGGCTGACCATTCTGGGGGTCGGGATCGTCGGCACGGTCTATACGGTAATGGGCGGAATGAAAGCGGTGGTATGGACGGATGTGCTTCAGTATTTTGTGCTGTTCGGCGGTTTTGTCGTCATTACCGTCATTCTCTGCGTCAAAATCGACGGCGGAGCGGTGGAAGCGGTGCGTTATGCGTTTCAGCAGGGGCATGGGCTCAGCGAGTTTTCCAATCCCGACTTCTACAAACTGACTCCGTACATCCGGCTCTCATTCTGGCTGCTGTTGTGGAGCGCGCTCCTCGCTCCGATCGAAAGCGCCGCCAGCGATCAGATCAACGTCCAGCGCCTGCTCAGCACCAAAGACTGGAAAGCCGGGCTGAAAGCCCAGATCGTTTCCACGGTGACGGCAATTCCGTTCGTACTGGTCCTGTGGTTCCTGGGCCTGGCCATATTCACCTATTACGGGCAAAACCCCGGCAACGCCCCGAAGAATGGCGACACCGTGTTTTTTCAGTTCGTGGGAACGCACGTGCCGCCGGTGCTGTCCGGCATATTCATCGCCGGGATGCTGGCCGCGATCATGAGCACGCTGGACTCCGGCATCAACTCGATGGCGACCGTCTGGCTCAAGGAGTTCCACGTGCGGTTCATCAACAAAAAACTGGACAATACCGGCGAGGTCAGAATCGCCCGGCGCGCAACCATCCTGATCGGTCTTTTCGCGATCGTTTTCGGAATCTCCCTCGACTGGTCGGCCCGCTTCCTGATGGCGGCGGTCAATGAGATCGGAACGCTGTTCGCCACCCTGATCGGCGCGGCGGTACTGCCGGCCTATCTGTTCGCGGTGCTCTCGAAGCGTTCCAGTACGACGCTGATCTGGAGTTTGACCATTTTCGGGCTCGGCGAATCCATTATCGGCAAGGTCTGGTATGCGTCCTCACATGCCGCGGTGATCCGGATCAACCAGATGCTGGCGACCGGATTGACTGAAGTTCCGCTCGGCTGGGCCGGTCCCTTGCCATATCTTTACTTCATTGTCCCGTGTCTGGCGGGTCTGGGACTGTGCGCGGAGTGGCTGTTGAAACCGGAGAAACGCGAATCGTTCAAGGTTAAAACCGCCGCCCTGACCGGGGTCGCCCTGCTGGGGGTGGCGTCCATCGCTTTGCAATGGTGTCTGTACAGCCATTTCGGGCTGGAAGCCGGACAGCCCGGCGTGCGCAGTTTCGCCTTCGGACTGCCGATGACGCTGATCGCGGGATTCATCGCGCTGAGGTTCTGCAAAGTTCAGCCGCGTGAGAAATACCAGGGTTTGACGCTAAGCACTATTCACATGCCGGTATTGATAAAGAAGTAAGCTTTATCGGCAATAAGGAGTTGTATTTTATATGTCTATCGCAGTAAAGAAAGTCGGTGATTCGTCTTTCGAGGATTTCAGACAAGGCACGTTCGGCAACGGTGGTCAGAATCTCTATGTTTCAAAAAACGGCGTATTGCAGCGGATTCACCGTTTCGACGTCAACCGCAACGGTTTCTCGGACATTTTCTACGCCAACGGGCAGGAAATCGACGAGTGTCCACATCTTTCGCTGGTCAAAGACCCGCTCGGCACACCGGAGCTCGGACAGCTCCCCGCGCTGGGGGCTTTCGACTGCTGCATGATTGATTTGAACAATGACGGTTACGATGAACTGATCGTGGCCAATCAGAGCGACGGCGCCAAGGCGGATGTCTCCGCCTATCTCTACTGGGGCGGCGCCGATGGCTACAGCGAAAACCGCAAGACCGAGCTCTACGCCCCCGATTCCCTCGGGGTCGCGGCCGGGGACTTCAATGGCGACGGCAAAATCGAAATCGCTTTTCTCAACGCCAAATACATCCGGATTTTCTCGAAGGGCGATTGCGGCTACCTCGCCGACGGATTCGTTGACTTGCCGGTCGAGGCGTTCAGCATGTCCGCGGCGGACCTGGACGGCGACGGCTATGCCGACCTGTATCTCCGCATGCGTCAGGGCGCGCCCCGCATTTACTGGGGCGGGCCGGACGGAATCAACGCCGAACGCTACAGCAAAGTCGGCGCCGAAGACCTGCCGATGGCCAAAGCACCGTCCCTGACCACCGCCACTAAGCGGGGCTATGCACCGGGCTGGCGTAGTGCGGTCGTCACCATCGCCGGGATACCTTATATCTATAAACCCGAAGAAAACCGGGTCGTCTTTTATCGTGCCGACAACGCCCGGCATTTGGAAGCCGCGTTTTCTTTTCCCGTGGCGGGCGTGGTCGTGGCCGCGGCCGGACGGGTTACCAACGCCGGACACGACGACCTGGTCCTTGCAGTATGCCCGGAGGAGGAAGACCACCTGGAGAACAGCATCCTGATTCCGGGAACCCCGAACGGATTCGACTGGGAAAAACGCCGAATGCTGCCGACGAAAAATGTCCGGGATATCGCCCTGATCGATTTTGACGGAGACGGACGGTGTTCGCTGGTCTTCGCCCAAGGCAATGATCAAGTGATGTTCAGCAGTAAATCCATCGTCTATCCGGTTGACGGCCGGGGCAATATCGACTTGACGCCGCGCAGTTTCACCACGCACAACGCCATCGGCGCGCGGAAAATACGCTTCGGCAACGATCCGAAACCGGGAATCCTTTTCATTAATAATATGGGGGGGCGCCGTCAAGGAGATGTCCCTGTCTATATTTATCTCAATGAGAACGGCTCGTTTTCACCGGACCGCAGAATCGAACTGCCCGGCCATTCGGCGGTCGATATCGTCTGCGCCGACCTGAATGACGACGGACGGGCCGATCTGGTGCTTGCCAACAGCGCGGAATGCGCTCCGCACCTGGACCCCGGCTCCTTTATTTATTATCAGGGCGCGGACGGCTTCGACGGCGACCGGCCTGAAATCGTCGAAACCCTCCGGGCGCACGGCTGTGTCGTCGGCGATTTCCGGCGGACCGGTTATCTGGACCTGATTTTCTCCGGATACAGACAGCCGGAATTGCGGATATTCCACGGCGGTCCGGAGGGCTACCCGAAAGAACCGTCGCAGATCATCAACATGGACGTCAATTCAAAAGGCTATATCCCGTCCCGGGTGGATTTCAACAATGATTCAAGCTATGACCGGAAGAACTTCGGGGAAGCGCGTTTCCTCTGTGCCGCCGATTTCGATAACGACGGCTATCTGGACCTTTTCGTTCCGCAAATTCAGGGACATCGGTCGATGATTCTCCGGGGCGGGCCGGAAGGGTTCTCGATGGACCGTGTGACTTTTCTGCCGGTCGAAGGCGCCTGCTGCGCCCGCGCGGCAGACCTGAACGGCAACGGATACCTCGACCTTGTCATCGGTGCCCACGGTTCGTGGTCCAAGACCCACCCTTACGAATCCTCAATCTATATTTTCTGGGGCGGGCCGAAGGGCTACAGCCAGGAACGCTGCTGCATGTTGCCGGCAAGCTCCAGCAACTCCCTCGTCGTGGCCGATTTCAACAACGACGGACTTTTTGACATTTTCGTGACCAGCTATCAGGCGGCGCACAGCCGCGATATCGACGCCTATATTTACTGGAACAGCCCGGAAGGGTTCTCAATCAACCGCCGCCAGCGCATTTTTAACCATGCCGGAAGCGGCTGTATGGCCTGCGATTTCGATGAAGACGGTTATATCGACCTGGCGGTCTGCCACCACCGTTCCTACGGCAATCATATCACCAATTCGAAAGTCTGGTGGAACGGACCGGATGGATTCGAACCGAAAAATACCACCAAACTGCCCACCATCGGCGCACTCGGAATGGTGACGGCGTCCCCCTACAATATCATGGACGGCGGCGAAGAAGAGTTCTTCACCTCGCGTGTTTTCGATATCCCGGAAGGCGCGGAACGACTGTCCGATATCCGTCTGGACATGGAGTTACAACCCAAAACATGGGTAAAACTCCAGCTCCGCACCGCCGCGACGGCGGAATTGCTGAAAGACACCCCCTGGTTCGGGGCCGGTTATGATCAGGATTATTTCACCGGGAGTCAACAAGTCAATTATCCGCTCGCCGTGGGCGACCGGGTCATTCAATACCGACTGGCGCTCGGTGCAACCAACGGCGGCAATTCGCCCCGGGTAAAAAAGGTGGAAATCGCGTTCCGTTAACTCATGACGTTCCCGGCGAACAACGGTTGAACTGAACGTGTTACAGGGAAATCCGGCACTTCAGGTCTTCGCGGCCCGTACTGACATTGAAGCATTGGGTTTTCTGGGCCAGGGCCTGTTTTTCGGCGTCCCAACCGATCAGGTCCAGGCATTTCTGTTCCGCCTGCGGATCCAGCTCGAACTCCAAAGACATGGAACGATTGGGCGACAGGGCGTAGTGCGCACGTACCCACAGGACGACCAGAAGAACCACGCTCGCGGCGGCGCCGATTTCCAACGCCACGGGCAGCGCCGGGGCCTTGAACACCACCGTTTGCCAATCAATGCCGGCGCGGCTGGCGCTCCACACCCAGACACCCCAGATTGCGAGGGTCAGGATATGTTCGATCAAAGTCCGGGGCCAGTTCCGACAACGTATTTTAAGACTTTGTTGTTCCATATGTAAGGCCTCCGCGATCGGGACTGACCCATGTGCTGAATTGCGCTTTGTGCCCGAACAAAGCCTTCGGGATGGCCACAAACAATACGGCACTGTTCAATATCCAGTAGATGAAAGGATACCAGATCGTCCAGTATCCGAAACATCCCGCATCTTTTTCATATTTTCCGTGAACGATAAATCCCGCGATGAACTGCATGGAGCTCAAAACCCCGGTCAGGAAAATTCCCCAGGTCAGGGGCGAAGTCCATTCGACGATCAGCGGCACACCGAAGGCGTCCTCCACCAGCAACCCCGCGATCAGGACCACGGGCAGGGAAAACACCCAGAACAACGACATCAGGTATTCGGCGTAAAGAATCTTAAGGCCCCAGTGGCCGCGCCAGAAAAGGATGTCCACATTACGGCTCATGACCTCGAAACCGCCCTGGGCCCAGCGCATCCGCTGCTTCCAGAGTCCTTTCAGGGTGTCCGGCATCAGCACATCACAGATGGCCCGGGGCTCATAACGGACATCCCAGCCGTTACGCTGGAGCTTCCAGGTCACGCAGATATCCTCGGTGACGGAGTTGGTGTCCAACAGTCCGATATCCAGCAGGGCGCGTTTTTTAAACGCCACAATCACGCCGGACAGGGCAAACAGCTTGCCGATCACCTGATGATAGCGTTTGATGGTTCCGATGATGGCCGAAAATTCGCCGACTTGAATACGCCCGACCAGCGTCCCGCGGTTTTTCACCCGCGGATTGCCGGTGACGGCCGCCACCCGGGGATAATTCACCAGGTGGGGGATCAGCCATGAGGGGGCGTAGGCATTCAGTTCGGAATCGGCATCAATACAAATAATGTAGTCGTGGCGGCTGGACATGACTCCAATGTTCAAAGCCGCCGCTTTTCCTTTGTTCTGCAGCAGGTTCACCACCCGAAGGTAGGGGCGGTCTTTGGCCAGGTCATGCAGAACCGCAAGAGTGCGGTCCCGGGAACCATCGTTGATGGCGATGATCTCATATTCAGGATATTCCAGATGGTCCAGGGCTTGAATGGTCCGTGTAATGGTTTGTTCTTCGTTGTGGCAGGGAATCAGGATTGAAACCGGAGGTTCAGCATGATCCCGGGGAGGCAAAATAGGACTGCGCCGTTCGCGTCGCCAATAGAACGCGAAAGCTCCAAAGATCCAGGCGAGGGACAAAACAATCGGGATAACTTTCAAACAGTGAAGCAAAATCACCATTTTTCCGTCTCATAGTCGAGGGTTGTTTATCGCCTTTTGGCCCATCCGCAGGCGAATGGGTTTTAAGATACACCCATTGTACAATTTTGCAAATGACTTTTCCGAAAAAACGCGGGAAATCAGTGGTAATGGGGTTGTTTTGCATTTTTTCAGGACGATTTGTCCATTGACGTTATTGAAGTCCACGCACAGGTGCGTTATATTACTCCCCTAAGGTTTATTTTTAAATTGCAAATGCTTTGAAAAGGACTGCATTATGAAAAAATTTTGGGCTGTACTGATTCTGACGGTAGCAATGGGGGGAAGCATCTACGCGCAACAGGCCGCGTCTCTGGAAAGCCGCAAACCCCGTGAAACCATCGCCGGGGCATACAATACCTCGATGAACGGCGGGTTCGACAACAATCTCAAGAGCTTCGGCTGGGGATTGCTGATGTACGTGCCCAACCGCCTGTGCGATGTACTGGACCTGCTGACCCTGAAAATCGGGGCCGGTCCCAAAATCGGCGCCGGCGTCGAAGTCACTGAATTCTTCCAGCTCAAGGGTGAAACCGGGGAAGCCGGGGTCTTCGGACTGGGTTTCGACCGTCAATGGGGCGGCGGCGTGTACAACGGCTTCAGCTACGGTATCCTGTGGTACGATCGCGACTGCTACGGCATTTCCGAAGCAACCGGCTGGCAGCGCAATTATGAACTGGTCGACCGCGCCCTGCGGATTCCTTCGCTGTCCGACGAGCGTTACCGTTCGCGCGATATCGACCCGTGGGCGATTGGCGTGAACTTCTCGCTGATCATTGACCTTGATGTAAAGTTTCATCCGGCGGCGATTCCCGACCTTCTGCTGGGAATCCTGATGATCGATCCGGACCACGATGATTTCTGATTTGAAGTTGAGCTTAAATGCTGCGTGAAGAAAAGAATATAAGTGCATTCTGGGGCGGGTTGCTCCTTGTTGCCGTATTTCTGGTGGTATACTTCCCGTTGGAACTCCACGAAAGGGAGCTCTACTGGCAGGAGGGCTACTATGCCGTTCAGGCGCTGGAAATGCCCAATTTACTGTTGCCGATTACAGTCGTGCACGGCGAAGTAATCAGCAACTCCTTCCCGCTGTACCCGTGGCTGATATCACTGCTGATCAAGATTCCGGGCATGTCGATGGAGCTCGCGCTGCGGGGGCTGTCGGTGTTCTGTCTCGGCATCATCGCCCTGATCGTATGGCGGGCGGCACGGAGCGCCGGCGGCGTGACCGGAGCGCTGGTGGCGGTGGCCATGCTTATCAGCTGCAACATCACCATCGATAAAGTCCCGGAGGGATACCCGCTCACGCTGATGGTGATTTTCCTGTTGTCGGGCTGGCTGGTCTGGTTCGGACTGGGGTTCGGACGCGGGGACTGGAATCACGCCTGGATGGCGGCGATGGTTTTCGGCGGGCTGGCATTTTATACGGGCGGATTCCAGGCGATTTTGTATTTTCTGGTGCCGCTCATCTTCATGAGACGCCCCCTGAACATCTGGCGCAAAATCCATTACCCGGGGTTCTGGATCGGGCTGGGGGTATTGGTCTGTTTCATCCTGTTGTGGGGAATTCCGTACATCATCCTGTCGAACAAACTGCCGTTCACCTCTTTTCCGGTCGTCGAACAACTGCGCAAATATCCGAGCCACCTGATCGAATTTCCGTTGGATCTGCTCCTGCGGAGCCTGCCGTGGTCGATTCTGGCCTGGGCGCCGTTTTGCGTGGCGCTGTTCCGGCTGGACCCGACGCCGATCTTCAGCAGGTTCCTGCGAACAATCGTCATCTCGCTGCTGTTTGTCACCTGGCTGAACCCGCTGGCCGAGCCGCGTGACCTGATCATCCTGATCCCCCCGCTCTCGATCCTGACCGGGCTGAACTACTGGATTCTGACCCGCCGTTACGGCGACCGCCTGATCAAGGTCATGATGATTCCGGCCTGGCTGCTGATCATTCCGGCGGCAATCATCATCATGTTCTATTTTATCCCGGAAGAATGGGGCCTGCAATATCTGCGCCTTGATTACGGACTTCAATTCCGCGAAGAACTGTCGCACCGGCTCGTCGCCGTCATCGGCGCCGCACTGCTGGTATTGATATCGTTTTATCTGGCAACCGGCGGACGACAGCGCCCGCTGTGGATCTGGATTCTGCTGCTGACCAGCTGCTTTTCGTTGTTTTCGTGGAGTTTGATCACTCCTTATCGCGCCCAGGAACATCCGAAAAAGGACATGGGCCGTGAAATGCGGCAGGCCCTCGAACGGGAAGGCGTTTCCTCTAAAGAAATCATTTATAAATCAAGGATTCTTGACTTATATAATGAATGTTATTATATGGGTGGCAATGTCCGCAAAATATCGTCGCTGACGGAACTGCCCCCCGAACAGAAGACCGTCTATTTGATCAGTACCGAATTTCCGCAAATGCCGGAAAGACGCTGGCGCAACCTGCTGCCCGAGCGCATGGAATACCGTAACAAGCGGTTATGCCTTTACCAGGGGATCCTGCCCGATGACGAAACTCCTTAAACCCATCCTGGGGGGGCTGAAAACGGACGAGTTGAAAACCCTGACCGTACAGGCCGGCGAAGCGCCGTTCCGCGCCAGACAACTGGGCGAATGGATCTACCGCGGGCAAATAACAGACCCCGCCCGGATGACCAATTTGCCCGCGTCGCTGAAAGATTATATTTCACAACATACCATCCCCTGTTCGTCCGAAGTGACAGAAAGCTTCATGTCCTCCGACGGCACCGAAAAACTGCTGATTCGCCTCCACGACGGCGAATGCGTGGAAATGGTCATGATCCCCTCCCCGGAACGTATGACATTCTGCCTGAGCACCCAGGTGGGCTGTCCGGTGCGGTGCCGTTTCTGCGCCAGCGGAGCGGACGGACTGGTCCGCAATCTGGAGGCGGGGGAAATCATTGAGGAGCTTCATCACGGGGCCCGACGGCTGGGGAAACTGCCGGACAACATCGTTTTCATGGGCATCGGCGAGGGATTGCTGAACTTCAAGAACCTGTCAACCGCCCTCGAAATCATGACCGCCCCGGATATGATCGGCATGTCGCCGCGCCGGATTACCGTTTCCACCAGCGGCTACGTACCGGGTATCCGTCAACTGGCGGACTTCGGCCGTCCCTTCACGCTGGCGGTGTCGCTGCACGCGGTGGACGACGCCACCCGGGCGGAAATCATCCCGGACCAACTCCGCTACGGCATTCGCGAAATCCTCGACGCCTGCACGTATTACCGCGAGAAGATCGGCCGCATGGTGACGCTCGAATACACCCTGCTCGCAGACGTCAACGACAGCGAAGCGGAGGCGGAGAAACTCGCCGCCATCGCCCGCGCCCAACACGCCAAGGTCAACCTGATTCCCTACAACGCGGTTTCGGAATCGTTTAAACGTCCATCAAAAAAAACGATCACGGCCTTTTTCAATAAACTCGAACAGCGCGGCGCCACCGTCACGCTCCGCCTGGAAAAAGGGACGGAAAACGATGCCGCCTGCGGTCAATTGAGGCTAAAACGAAAAAAAGAATTGTAATATCCGATAAACAGGTTTATATTATCCGGTCTTTAACGAAATAATTTTTTGAGGTAACACACCATGAAGCACTTATTACTGATATTCGGAGCCGTTTCGCTGGCTTTCCTCTGCGGCTGCGACAACCTGAAAACCGATGAAAACGAAGACTCTTTCGACAACAAGGGGGAGTCGTCCATTTTCGACAAAAAGCCCAAATACGTCATCAGTTTCCATGAGATTATCAAATATCCACGCGCCAGCGATATCGAAAAACCCATTGATACCCTTGACGGGAAGAAAATCTACATCAACATCAATCAGTTCGTTCACTCCAGCGATATCATGGACGCACGCCTGATCAAATTGCCGAACAACAAAGATTATTACAACCTCCGTCTTCGTTTCTCCCGTTCCGGCGCAATCCGCTGGCACTCGATGGCGCTCAATTTCAAGGGACGTGAAGTCGCCATGCTGCTGGACGGCAATTACCTGACCTCGCTGATCGCCCAGCCGCTGGAGGACGATGAAGACGAATGGGTTGTCATCCGCGGCCCCTTCGACGCCGTCACCGCACGCGGCATCATGCATAACGCCGCCCGGAACTACGGAATTTACAGCCCGGACCCCGACAAACTCTTCTAACGTGTTAAACTATCTGGTCAAACGGATCGCCCTGGCGCTGCTCACCATCACCGTCATCATGACCGTGAGCTATGTATTGCTGCGCCTGGCCCCCGGCGATCCTGCCCGCAGCAGCCTGATCGGCGAAACCGGCGGCGAAAATATGTCCTCCGACAAAAACGTCCTCAGCCAGAATACCGCCCTGCGCAAAAAACTGTATTTGGACCAGCCGATCTACATCGGGCTTTTTCATTGGTTCAAAGGGGTTGTCACACGGGGCGATTTCGGCGATTCCGCGGTGGTGGACGCCGGGCGCCCCGTCACTCAAATCATCCTGGAGCGCCTCCCCGTAACGTTGCGGCTGAACTTCTGGGCCGTCCTGATCACGTACCTGCTGGCGATCCCCATCGGCATTTATGCGGCCGTCGCGCCGGACGGATTTTTCGACCGCGCCACCACTATACTCCTCTTTTTCCTGTATTCACTGCCGGTCATCTGGGTGGCGCTGGTTCTGCAAGCCACCCTGTGCGAAGGCGGGTTGTTCCCGCTGTTCCCGCTGAAAGGCATGGCAAGCGGTCCTTATACCGGCATGAGCACCTGGCAAATCATGTGGGATTCGATCCGCCATTACATCCTGCCGGTAACTTGCCTGTGCTACGCCGGTTTCGCCGGACTGTCGCGTTATGCGCGCAGCAGCATGCTGGAGGTGGTGCACCAGGATTATATCCGCACGGCCCGCGCCAAGGGCCTGAGTGAACACGTCATTCTGTTTAAACACGCCCTTCGCAACGCCCTGATCACCCTGATCACACTGTTCGCGGGACTGTTGCCGGGGCTGGTCGCGGGCAGCATCATCACCGAATATGTATTCAATATCAACGGCATGGGATCGCTTTCGCTGCTGGCTTTGAACAGCCGTGATTATCCGCTGCAGATGGCCCTTTTCTGTTTCGGCGGACTCCTGACGCTGGGCGGGATCATGCTTTCCGACATTCTCTACGTACTGACCGATCCCCGAATCACCTTCAATTCCCGTTCATGAAGGGCTGAAAGCTTCAAATCGGACGCACGGCGGAAACCGAAAGGCGCCGCCGCCGTTGCGCGGTCGATATCTGAACGGAACCGGGGTTGAAAAAAGATTAAAAAAAGTTTGGAGTACCGCTTGCAATATTGCAATTCCACAGTATCTTAATAATCCATTATCGTGTTAGATATGTCCCTTTCGTCTAGAGGCCTAGGACACCGGGTTTTCATCCCGGCAACACGGGTTCGAATCCCGTAGGGGATGCCATTTCTATGTCCCTTTCGTCTAGAGGCCTAGGACACCGGGTTTTCATCCCGGCAACACGGGTTCGAATCCCGTAGGGGATGCCATTTTCCTACCAAAAAGATGTTTTCACATTTGCATTTTTCCAGAAGCGCATTATAGTAAGTACTTCGGAAATATATAATTTTACGACCTTAATCCGTTGACGAAACAGGATTTTTGCCCGGGAATGCCGGGTAAACCCGCAAGGTTGCCGCAGAAACGCCGTTCCGGTGTCTTTCCGCCGCGCCGCGTCAGAGGTTTGAGGTCAAAGCAAACTGATGAGGACGTGGCAATGCCTAAAAACATTTGCATTTATTCGGGGTCGGCACACCCGCAACTATCCCGCGATATCGCTGCCTATCTGGGCGTACCGCTGGGCAAAATCAATCTGGAAAGGTTTCCTGACGGCGAAACATTCTGCCAGTACGAAGAGAATGTCCGCCGTGCCGACGTATTCATTATCCAGCCGACCTGTGCGCCGACGAATGACCACCTGATGGAACTCCTGATCATGCTGGATGCCGCCAAACGCGCCTCCGCCGCACGAGTCACCGCCGTACTGCCGTATTACGGTTACGCCCGTCAGGACCGCAAAGACCGCCCGCGTGTGCCGATTTCAGCCAAGCTGGTGGCCAACCTGATTACCGTGGCCGGCGCCAACCGGGTCATCGCCATGGACCTCCATTCACAGCAAATTCAGGGATTCTTCGATATCCCGGTCGATCACCTCTACGCCCGTCCGGTGATCTCCCCCTACCTCCACCAGAAGCTCGGCTCCGACGTGGTGGTGGTGTCCCCGGACTCCGGCAGCGTGAAAATGGCCCAGCTTTACTGCGATGCGCTTGACGCCGGGCTCGCGGTTATCGCCAAGCGCCGCATCAGTGCCACTGCCGTGGCTACTTCGCACCTGGTCGGCGACGTCAAAGGACGCACCTGCGTCATCACCGACGATATGTCGTCCACCGCCGGCACGCTCTGTTCCGCCGCGGACAAACTGAAAGACGAGGGCGCCTCCAAGGTCTTCGCCGCCATCAGCCACTGTGTGCTGAATGACGTAGGATATGCCAAACTGGCCGCCAACAAGTCCATTGAGGAACTGGTGGTGACTGACAGTATTCCGGTCAATAATACGCTCAATGGCAAGATCAAAGTCCTGAGTGTGGCGCCGTTGCTGGGGGAAGCGATCAAGCGCATCCACGAAGGCATTTCGATTTCCACACTTTTCCGTATCAAGAAATAAGAAAAAAGTTCATAGATTAACCAAGAGAATCGAAAGGAAAATTATGAGCAAACACACGTACGAAATAGCGGTAACCCCGAGAACCGAACAGGGTACTTCCGCTGCCCGCCGTGCCCGCAAAAAGGGACTGGTGCCGGCCGTCATTTACGCCAAGGGGAAACCCGGTGAAATGATTTATGTGAAAGCTTCCGAATGGGAAACGATCGCTCGGCATGACATCAGCATGATCAACCTGAAAGGCGAAGGCATCGACAAGCAGGCGGTGATCCGTGAAGTCCAGATCAACCACCTGAAGAACCATTACATCCACATCGACTTCAACGAAGTGATCCGCGGCGAAAAGGCCACCAGCTCCGTGGCGGTCCATTTCCGTCATGGCTCGGTACCGGTCGGAGCGGGCGAAGGCGGCATTCTCCAGCAGGAAATCCATGAACTGGAAGTTACCTGCCTGCCTGCCGACATGCCGGAATTCATCGAAGTGGACATCAGCGGCATCGGTCTGGGCGAAGCCCTGATGATCAAGGATCTGGTGCTTCCCGCCGGTGTTGAAATTCATGCCGAACCGGAAGCGGTCGTGTTTCACGTGATACAGCCGAAGCTTCAGGAAGAAGAAGTGACCAAGGCTGAAGAACCCGCCGCCGCCGAACCGGCAGTGGTGGAAAAGAAGAAGAAAGATCAGGAAGCCGAATAACGGTTTTTCCTGATTCGGAATTTACGGTTCACAAACAGGCAGCACAGGGTAGAAGATGGCAACGGAGCTTAGCCGCGTAAGATTGATTGTCGGGCTGGGCAACCCCGGAGCCGAATATGCGAAAACCAGGCACAACGCCGGGTTCGAGCTGATCGAAATCCTGTTGAAGAAACTGCCGGGTTCTTTTGAAAAGTTTAATAAGTATAACGGGATCGGTTTCCGCGGACGCTTCCGCGGCCGGGAACTGTTGCTGCAAATGCCACAGACCTATATGAATCTGAGCGGCAAGGCGGCGGCGGCCCTGGCGGCGGCGGAACAAATCCGCCCCGAAGAAATCCTGGTGGCTTACGACGATGTCGATATCCCGCTCGGGCGAATGCGCCTGCGGCAGGGCGGCAGCAGCGGCGGTCATCACGGGATTGATTCACTGATCGAGTGTTTGAACTCCAACGCATTCGCCAGATTGCGGCTGGGGATCGGCACCGCCGAAAAGAACCAGATCGCCCATGTGCTCAGCCGTTTTAATGCGGACGAACAGCCGGTCTTCGACAACGTGCTCGAAGCGGCGGCGGACGCGGCAATCTGCGTGCTGGCACGGGGAATGGGCGCGGCCATGAACAGCTTCAACGGTTGGTCGGCGCTCCCGAAAGAAACAGAACCGGAAAATTCCGGTGAACAAAAATCAAACCATGGAGGAACAGGTTTTGAAAAAATATGAAGCAATTTTTATTTTGGACATCCGCAAAGTAGAGGATGAAGGAGAGGCTTTCAGCAAGGAATTTGCCGCGCTGATCGAAGGATTCGGCGGCAAAGTCGAAGAATCCATTCCGATGGGCAGAATTCAATTCTCTTACGAAATCAACAAACGCAAAGCCGGCATTTACTGGAACTTCATTTTCGAGGCCGACAGCGAAGCCAATGACAAGATTCTGGAAAAATATCGTCTGGATGAACGCATTCTGCGTTCTATGATTATCGTTTATGATCGCCCTTCCAAAGATGCCAGAACCAAATTGATCGAAGTCTGAAGCAGGTAAGTAATCATCGCAGCAACGCAGGGAGGAAATTATGGCTTCTTTTAACAAAGTGATTTTGTTGGGAAATCTGACGCGCGATCCCGAATTGCGCTACACCAACAGCGGTACGGCCGTTTGCGAATTCGGATTGGCGGTAAACCGCCGTTTCGGCAACGACACGAGCCGCGATGAAGTCTGTTTCGTCGATATCATCGTCTGGGACAAGCAGGCGGAAAGCACCGGTCGTATCCTGCAGAAAGGGGCTCCCGCGTTGATCGAAGGGCGTTTACAGCTCGACCAGTGGGAAGACCGCGAAACCCGTCAGAAACGCAGCCGTCTCCGGGTTGTGGCCGAGCGTGTCCAGTTCGTCGGCGGTCGTAATGACCGTGACGACATGGACGGCGGTACCCCGCCGCCGCCTCAGCAACAACAGCAGCAGTATGCACCGCGGCAGCAGAATCAGGGACGTGGTGGCTATCAGCAACAGCCTCCCCCGCAACAGCCGCGCGGCAATTATCAGAAGCCCCCCCAGCAACAGCAGTCGCGCGATTCTTATCAGGAGCCGCCGATGCCCTCGCCGGATGCGTTCGACGTCGGTACGGACGGGACCGAAGACGATATCCCGTTTTAAACATCAAGCAAATTGGCAATAAATAATAAAGGTAAAAACACAACTATGGAAAACAGAGAAAGAAGACAGAGCCGTCGCAAACGCGCGACCAAACCGAAGATTTGCCGTTTCTGCGAATCCAAAGTCGAGTACATCGACTTCAAGGACGCCGAAACGCTGAAGAAATTCCAGACTGAAAAAGGCAAGATTCTGCCCCGCCGCATCACCGGCACCTGCCTGGACCATCAGAAGATGCTTTGCACCGCGATCAAACGCGCCCGCATCATCAGTCTGGTCTATTAATTGAAAGGAGACATCAAACATGGCTAATGTGAAATTGATTCTGCTTCAGGACGTCGAACATCTCGGCATGGCCGGCGATGAAGTGTCGGTAGCCGCCGGTTACGCCCGCAACTATCTGGTGCCGCGTAAACTGGCCGCCCACACCACACCCGGTGCCCTCCGCGTCCTCGCCGCCAATAAGGAAAAGATCGAAGCCAAACGCCGCGCCGATTTCGACGCCGCCCAGGAAATGGCCGCCAAGATCGCCGAAATCGAAATTTCGATCCCCGTTCAGGCTTCTGAAGACAACCGCCTGTTCGGTTCCGTCAATGCCAGAAGCATTGCTGAAAAACTCGCTGAAAACGGCTTCAAGGTCGATTATCAGCGCATCCAGCTCGAAGAACCGATCAAGGAACTCGGCAAATACGAAGTCCCCGTCAAGCTCCATGCCGACGTGGTCGCAACTGCCAAACTCTGGATCGTTCGCGGTTAATTCATGCCGTACGAGAAGAAAAATGCCGGAACTCCGGCGGCGCCCGCCGCCTCCGGAATTCTGGATTCCAACCGCCCGCAGCCTCATAACCTTG
>CALABZ010000201.1 GCA_937888615.1 uncultured Lentisphaeria bacterium
GGCGGTCGTCGTGGCCGGAACCGGCTGCCCGTGTCCCGCCGGAAGCATGCAGCCCGGCTGGCGGTACGACCAGCGGATTCCCAGATGGTGTCCGTCGAAGGCGTTGGAATCGGACGGGTCGATCAGGCCGAACTCGCCGCCCCGCGCGAATTTTCCGAAACCGCAGACGCTCAGCCCGTTGTCGCCGTATTCGGGCGTGAGTCCGGCGGAGAACAGGTTCGGATTCTCCCCCTCCGCGACATAGGAGGCCTGAAACGCCTTCTTCGTCACGCCGTCGATGAAGAGCGGCGCCGCCGTGGCGTTCTCCCGAACCAGCGCCGTTCCCCCGGCCTTGTCGGTGAAATCGCTTTCGTCGAAGCTCCACCAGTGCGTCGGCGCGAGTTTCGACTCGGAGAACTTGACGCTCCAGAAGCCCAGCACGACCGGTTCCGCTTCGCCATACTCCGGCGAAACCGTGATCCGGTGAAGATGGTATCCGACGGTCTCCGGCTTGGGCACCTCGAAGTCCAGCGTCGCCGGGCCGTAATGCACCGCGCCCGCCTCCACGCCAAGGTCGAAGCTTTCCGCCGAGAGCTTCCAGCCGGAGTTCGCCGGGTGCGGCGTGACGGTCACTTCCAGCGGAACGTAGTCGTCCGCCTCCGGGTTGACCACCGGATGGCCGTAGACCGCGCCGTCCTCGAGTTTGACGTTGGCGGAAGCGTCGTAATTCGATTCCATGCGCAGATGCGTGGCGGGTTCGGGCCAGACCGGTTTTTCTCCGTCCGCCGCCGTCCAGGTCAGAATCTTTTTAACCGGCAGATCCGCGCCGGAGCCGGAGAGGAACACCTTCGAAAGAAGCGTCCCCCGGTGTTGGTCAAGATGATGCAGCATTGCCGTCCTCCGTGAAAATGAAATATTCCGCGTCTCCTGCCGCCGAGCGTTTGCCCCCGGCGAAAAAGAGCAGCATGGCGTGACGCCGCGCCGGATTCGCGTTGCGGAATCCCGCGACCGTGCCGGTCGAAACGGGTGACACTCCGACCGAAATCGTATTGTCCGTTCGTGAAACGGAGACGCCGTTCCCGGACGCGAGCGTCACGTTCCCGGTCAGTCGGAACTCTCCGACGTTGATCGCGGGAAGCGCGGCGTGGGTGTGGTTCAGGGCTGACTTCGCCGCGAGTTCCCTGGAAAGTCCGTGAATGTCCCCGATGGCGTGGAGATGCTCCTTCGGGGCGATGCCGAGTCCGGCGGCGGTCAGGGTGAACGCGAAGTCCCGGTCCGGATACAGTCCGTTGATGGTGTAAAGCTGTGCCATGTTTGCGCCTCACTCGTGCAGGAACACGACATAGCGGACGCCGGATTCCTTCGCGAAGCCGTCCCATTCCGCCCGCGTCCCGGAAAACACCTTCAAAGGTTCCGGGTTCGCGGCGTTGGCGTCGGCGACCGACTCCGCCGAATCCTCCGCGAACGGCTCCGTCATCAGGGTTACGACCTGTCCCGAAACCGAAATCAGCATGTTGTCGGACGGTTCCAGCGTCAGTTCGCCCGAGACGGTTTCGCCCCCGACGACCACACCCGACACCAGCTCGTGCGTGTGGACGGCGTCGGCCTTGCCGTCAAGCTCCGCCTGCAGGTTTTCCACGGCGGAGATGTTGTGGTTGTGGATGTTCTCCGCCGCACCGATGCTTTCGGCGGTCACCTCGAAGTTGCCGTTTTCATCCGGCTGTTCCCCGTTGATCGTGTAGTCGACGGCCTCGGCGGCGGAACCGGCTCCGTCGGATTCCCGGAGCTGTCCGAGAACGGGATCGTATTTTGTATCCATTCACACCTCCAGTGTCCGGTTGATCGGGACGTAGACGAGGCTTTCGCGGTCGGCCCACGCCCCGTAGGCCCATTCTACGACGGTTTCGGCGGCGGTCTTGGTGACGCGGTGGATCGGGCGGAGCGGCGCGTCGTCGAAACAGATGTAGGTCACTCCCTCCGTCTCGGCCACCCGGTAGGGCTGAAGCATGCGGCGATGGAAATATTCGCTCGTCGCCTCGAAGCCGTATTGGTCAATCTGCATGGTTTTTCTCCTGAATTTTTCTGATCTGGGCGATCACCATTTTCGATGTGATTGCTTTCGTGCATTCGAACTTGTCCCGGGCCTCCTTTTTTCGGGGGCACCACAGGAAGTCGAAGTGGTTGAACTCGCAGCGCGTGTCGTTCCAGCAGCCGTGGCAGACGGTCGAGTTCTGGACGCGGTACGGCGTTTCAAATTCGTTCACCGGGTCGGTGAAGCCCGAAATCAGGATCACCGGAACCCGGCAACACCACGCCAGCCAGGAGAGGCCCGACGAAAGCCCGATGAACATGTCCGCGCTCTTGATGAGATCGATCCGTTCCTGCAGCGGCAAATCGCCGGTGAAATCCTCCGCGCCGTAGGGAATGTGGTTCCACGTGTAGTCCGTGCCGTATTCGGTCATGCGGTCGACGCAGAGGACGCGATACCCTTGCGATTTCAGGTAGGCGACGACCTCGCGCCAGCCGGAGGGATGGTTCCAGTATTTGCATTGGGAACTTGCCTGCGCCGCGATGACCGCATATTTTTCCTTGATCCGCCGTTCCGCCGAGAGATTGACGCGGGGCGGCATGTCGGCGAGGTCGTCGACGCCGAGGATATGGCCCGCCGTCCGATGCAAGCCGACTTGCCTGAAGTCGAACGGCTGGTGATCCGTGTTCCCGCCGAAGAACAGCCCGAGATTGTAAGTCGCATACGGCTTCAGCGTTGCCGCCTCGTCCTTCGTGACGAACGCGATGTCCGGATACTGCGCCCGAAAGAGGTCGGCGATCTCGGGAGCCATCGAACAGGACAGCTTGCAGTCGTGCTTCTGCCGGAAGCGTTCGACGAAGCTGAACCACGCGATGGTGTCGCCCAACGCCCCGACCGGAAGCTGGATCAGCACCTCCTTGTCGGAGAGGTCGAGATCGTGTCTGAAAACCGGTTCCTTGAGATCGTCCTTCCGGTAGATTTCGAGGCCAAAACGGATAAAGAATTTCTTCACGCTCTCGACCGTGCATCCCGGTTTCACATCCATCGAGTACAGCAGACAGTCCGTGTCGAGATCCCTGAAAACACAGCGATACTCGCCCGTTTCCGGGAAACGGACGCGAAGCCCATGGTTGAAGTCGAAGCGGACGCCTTCGACCGCCTCCAGTGTCGGAGCTTCCGGCGGAAACGCGAAAGTCGGCTCCTTCGGCGGTTCGGCTTGAGCCGGAAGCGGGGCGTCCGCCACCGACTCGCATTTGATACTGAAATCAGACATATTCGATATATCCTCCTGTTTCAACGGTTATGTTCGCCCCGGCGGAGCTGGTTACGGCAAAGGCCGAAGCCCCGCTTGCCACAAAAAACAGCCCTCCTGAATCGACCGTGACGCTGGTCGCGTAATTGTAGCGTGAAAGATAGAAACTCCCGCCATCCGACACCGCAACATTCGTCGCATGGCATTGGCTTGAGTGCATCCACATCACCGCACCGGACTGTATTTGCAGATCGTTGACGGAACAGAAATTCGACATCCAAAGACTTCCTCCGAGAACCACGGATGTGAATCCGCAGTAACCGCCGAAGTTAGCCGAGCCGTTTCCGATGCTCACGTTGGAAACCTGGCACATGGAATAAACTTCCAGCCGTCCGCCGTCCAACACGTTGACGCCGTCCACTTCGCAGTTCTGCGAGATGTGGAGACTCCCGCCGCTCGACACGTTGAAGTCGCGTCCGGAACAGGCGTAGCGCAAGTAGCACCACGCGCTCGTGTCTGCCACCGTCACATGTGTTCCGCCGCACCCGTTGGAAAACATCTGCCAGCCGGAGACGTTGACCGACGTCATCTGTCCGCCGTAGGAGCAGAAGCACGAACCGCCTTTTTCGACGGTGGCGCTGACCGCCCGTCCGAAGTTCGTGACATAAAGCCAGCCGGAACTGCAAACCGTGGTGCGGATTGCCGTGCCGAAAAAGTCCGCAAACTGGCTGCCATAACTGTCGACCATGGTGTCCATCGCCCGTCCGCTGGAGAAAATCCGCTGGTAACCCTGCGAGAAAATCGTGTTGTACTGCGCCACCGCTCCGAACGAGACGAACTGGCTTCCGCCGGAACTCATAACCGTGCTGAGTGCGCTGGCGTAATAGTAGAGCTGCTGATCCATTCCACCGGCAAGGACATAATTGCAGGCCGTGCCGTTGGATAGATAGAAACTCCCGAACTGGTTCGACCCGGTTACCACCGTTTCCGAATCATGCCCCCAGACGCCGTGATTGACCCGGCCGCCTAATCCCACGGCGACATCATAGCATTTACCGCCGGAAGAAACGCCGAGATAAGCGCCGGACATGACGGTGGTATGTGAGAGATTGACGCCGCTGTAACACCAAAAACTTGCGTTCGGCGTAATCGTCGTATGGAGAACCTGCACCCCGGAGGACTGCCCCGCGTTGAAATCCGCTCCGCTGGAAACGACCGTGCTGTCGAATGTGACGCTTGTTCCCTGACCGTAAAGCCCTCCGCCGTAGGAAACGTGAAATCCAGAAATTTTTGCATTGGAATACGCATAAACTCTTCCATAGGAATGGACGTTTCCGCCGTCTGCCGAACCACCCGGACTCACATACAACTGCCCGGAAAAGTTGAGTTCGGTGTCGACCGCCGTCCCGCCGGAACTCACATAAATTCTGCCGTTGCTGTTGACAACAGTGCTGGAAACCATGCCACCGTCCTGAACAAAAATGCTTCCTCCGTAATTGACGGTGGTGCGGACGGCGACTCCGGCGCTTGAGACTTCCATCCGGCTGACATTGCTGGAAACGAGATACCGCCCCTGCATCGTCATGCAGCTTTGGTTGCACGAACCGTTCCGCAAGAAAGTGAAAACGCCGCGCGTTCCGTAAACCGCCCGGTTCGGGTCAATCACCGTCGCGCCCGCCGCCATCCTGTTATATTGATAAGGAATCAGCATGGTCACGCCTCATACGAATAGGCGTAGTTCGCCTGATAGCGGACATTGTTCACCGCACCGGATTTGTAGAGGGCGCGGATCACGAACACGTGACAGGTGGCGTTGCCGTTCACCAACTCGAGCGTTTCCGGGATGTTGACGCCCACCATGGAGCAGTTGACGCTCCCGACCGAAACGCCGGTTACTTGCGCCGAACAAAGTATGTGGTATTCCCATGTCAGCAGAATCCCGTCGGGAACGGAATAAGCAGAGCCGCCGTTTTCCGTCTGGATTGCGGTGAATTCCAACTCAATCGTGCCGCTGGAATTGGAGGAGGTGTTCCGCAGAACCGGACTGTCGAGATAGAGCGTTTTCGGATTGGAGGCAGAATACACTTTCTGGTATACCGGGTTGGAGATGTCCGCCATCGCATGCTCATGTGCCGCAGGAGCAAAGGTTGACGGCTTCCCGGTCACACCGCTCCATGGAACCGCGTCCGCGTTGGCGGCGTGGTCGGCTTCCTCCGCCGAATCGACTTTGCCATCGACGTCGGCGTCGTAGACGCTCTTCACCATGTCTCCGACGCCGATTCCGTCGTCGCCGATGTATTTTACCCAGACCGCCTCCGCGAAATCCTCGGAGGCCGGATTCTCTATCTCCTCTGAGACGTGAATTTCCGCCCGGAATTTCAGTCCGTTGGCCGGCGAGAGTGAAAAGCCCGTCCCTGCCGAATCCGAAGCATATGCCACATAACAGAACGAATCCGTACCGGGATCGCCTTGCGGTCCGACCACCAGCCCGATGGCCGCGCTCCATACCGCGTTGACGCTGTTGGCGGAGCGTACGCGGATGAACCGGTCGGCGGCGGTTTGGGCATCGTGCCACAGTGTCGCGCCGTCGACCGAATACTGGACGGCGATTCCAGCCGCGATCAGCGCGTTGACCTGGGCTGCGGTCAGGTAGTCGGGATCAACCGGCGTCGGATTCCCGATGGAGGTGATCCGGTTGCGCACGGTGAAATTCTCTACCTGCAGGATGAACACCTGACTGCCGTTGGCGTCGAATCCGACCAGTTCCCCGGCGAGGCCTGACTTGCTTTTCTCCGTGCCGAGCCACGCCGCCAGCTCCGCCGTATTCATCCCGGACATCGGAATGGAAATTTCGGTGTAGCTGATCTCCTCGCCGTCGATGCTTTCGGTGACGGACGCGACCGCGATGTCGCCGTTGTCCCCGACGAGCTTGTATGCGGTGGACTCGTTGAAATCATTGTCCATCGCCCATTGCCAGGAGACGATGTTGGCGAATGCGGACGGCGGATAAGCGTCCGTGCCGTCGCGGCTGGCGAAAAGCCGCATCTTGAGACAGGCCGCGACGCCGCGCACCAGCGTGGGCGGAGTGACGGTCTTCGCGTTGGCGTAGTCCTTGACCACGCCGAGCGTCTCGTTCGCCGCGACATAAAAAGTGGTATTCTGCATCAGAATTCCTTGTTTTAGAGATTTTTTCTGAAAAACATTTGCAAAAGTGCTTCCAGGGAAGTATATTTTCAGCAAATACCACTATGGAAGTATTTGCAAGGAGCGTTTATGAGCGGACTGACCCTTTACCACGGTTCACCGGAAATCATTTCCAAGCCGGAATTCGGCAAAGGGAAGCCATATAATGATTACGGGCGCGGCTTCTACTGCACGGAAAATATAGAGCTGGCCAAAGAATGGGCTTGCAGTGAAAATTCCGACGGGTTTGTAAATCGATATGAAATCGCCGTCGATGGATTGAAAATTCTGAATCTCTCATCCAAGAACTACACCATCCTGCACTGGCTGGCTTTGCTGATGACCTACCGCATGATCCGGATCTCCACTCCTGTCATGAACCGCGCGGTGGAATGGCTGACGACTCATTATCTGCTTGACATCAATGATTTTGACGCCATCGTCGGCTATCGCGCCGATGATTCCTATTTCTCATTCGCCCGTGCGTTGGTGAACAACGAAATCTCATTGCATCAGCTCGTTTACGCAATGAAGCTCGGCAAATTGGGCGAACAATTTGTCCTGAAAAGTGAAAAGGCATTTTCCGCCATCCGTTTCATCTCATATGCTGAAATCCGAAATTCAGTCTACTACCCCTTGCGGAGGCAGCGCGACGATGCGGCGCGCGCCGCTTACCGCGAGGAACTTGACCGTGAAGATTTGAACGGACTGTATATGAGGGACATCATCAGGGAAGGAATTCTGCCCAATGACTCACGCTTACGATAAAAAATACCTTGACGACGCCATGCGCAATCTCGGCGAGGCAATGGACTTCGCCGGGAACGTCCGCAATCTGGATTTGGACGAATTTCTGGGCATGTTCATCGCTTCCGGGATCGCCGGTCAATTCGGAAAAGGCGTGCCGAAATATGTTTCCGGCATGTCCGGAACCGAGCTGGTGCTGGAGGTTTTGCAAAAATCCGGGATTGCGGCGGATGGTGTGAAACCTCAAACGGAATACGCCTGCTCGGCGGAATACTGGTGCGGTTGGGTTTTGGCTTATTTTCAATGGTATTCCGGCCGTCCTTTCCGAAACATTCGGGATTGCGTTTTCATGCGTGACATTGAACAGCTTTACCCCGCTCTGCACGAGGCGTCGGAAGACAAGTTCGTCGATGCCGTTAACGGCATCATCCGAAAAAAACATCTGCCGACCCGGCTTCAGGCGCAAAGGAAAAATTGCGGCTTGACCCAAAAGGATCTCAGCAAAAAGTCCAGTGTGAATTTGCGGACGCTTCAGCAATATGAACTGCGTTCCAAGAACATCAATAAAGCCGCCGCCGAAACGCTGCGTTCCCTGGCCCAAGTCCTCTCCTGCGAGATTGAGGATTTGCTGGAGTACGATTGCTCCGAAATCGAGACTCAAGAGGATTGACTCAATTCCTCAAGCCTTGCGCCCGCTTCCGGATGGTCGCTGTTGAACGCCTCGCGGACCGCCGTCAGCAGATCGTCCCATTCGGTAGTAATTTCCGCGTCCCGGTTCTCCTCGATTATGATCGCGAGGTCGCGGGCCATGACGGCGGCGTCCCGGTGGTCGTACATCAGGTGGTCGGCGGTAAGCCGGAGCTGGCCGGATAGCGCGTCGCGGTTGTCGTCGGTATAGAGAAATTCATTGAAGAGGCACCACGCTTTCACCACATGCTTTTTCGCGCAGGTCGAACACTGGTCGAAGGGAGACGTGCGCGTCACCGCCGCGCCGCTTTTGCCGTGACAGTTGCAGCTCATTATTCGAACTCCGGGTTTTCCGGACGGGCATAGGTGAACTCTTCCGTCTCGACGATGTGTTCTTCCGCCGGAAGCTCATTCAGTTCCAGCAATTCGGCTTGGACGATATGCCGTTCCTCGAATCCGGCCTCGCGTTTCGCGTAGTAACAGTCGCCGCCATAGAACGCGCATTTGTAGGCGGGAACGCCGTCCGCGATGACATTCTTCAGAATCTTCATACCGGGCTGATACGCCCACGAGAAAATTGTTCCATCGGCGTATTGCCCCGAAATAAGCAAGCGGTTCGGCTGGAACGGATCGTAGGAAACGCGGTAGAGAAATTCGACGCCGTGCAATGTCAGCGTGACCGTCCGCCCCGGTTCCATAATCGTGATCGGATCGCGCCGCCCGGCATGAACCACCCGGTCTTTCCAGACGAATCCGACATCCGCGGCGACTTGAACCATCGGCTCGGAGTCAAAGCCGGGCATCCGGTAAAGCTTGAATTGCCGGTCGGACTTCGCGCCTCCGGCGACGAACGAAAGCTTCCACATCCCGTCTTCGAACTCGGCGCAGGGGCCGCATTCGAAAGCATCGTCCGACAGTCCGGTTTTGATCCGTTTCCAGCGTTTGCCGGTGAAGTGATGAAGTTTCCATGCGCCGCCGGTCTGGATGCAGCAGAACTCCTTCGGATTGCCGTTTTCATCGGGACACGCGAACGGCATGTGCGTATGTCGTGAATCGTTGAAAGTGAACATGTTTTCTCCATAAAGTTTATCCGTTCGGGCAAGGCCATTCGATGCTCCCGTCGTCACGGACGCATCCCTGCTGCAGCTCCATGTAGCCGTTGTAGGAATAGCCGGAGACGAATTCGTCGGGCAGTCCGGTCAGCTTGCCGTTTCCGTCGATGGTTCCGCTGTAATACAGAGTTCCGCTGCAGGAGACGTCGGAATCGTTGTGGTGCGCTTCGCCCACGTCCCGGACGCGCCAGCGGTGTCCGGGCAATCCGACTTTGTCGCCCTGGTACGGACGCAGATTCCATGTCTGCGTCCCGTTGCTCCGGTTGGTGATCTTGCTTGCGATCACGCGCGGTCTGCAGCAGGGACAGACCCAGCAGGCGATGAGCCGTCCGTTCCTCTTTTTACGGATGAGCTTCTTCGTCTCCCGGTCTTTCCAGAGTTTTCCAGATTCCATACCGCCGCCTCAATTCGTGGTCGAGCAGAGGTCGGCGACCATGAAGATCGCGACCGGAACCCGGAACGAACAGAACGTCACGGATTCGCCGGAAGTTTTACAGCTTCCGACCGGAAACGCATACTGTCCCGGCGTGGCGATCTTCACCTCAGGGTCCGACCAGCTTCCCTCGCTGTCGAGGATGGTACAGACGCAGACCGTTCCGGTAGAGGTAGCGAGTTCGGCGGCGGGAACGTCCTTCCATTCGCCGTTCCGGTTCAGGTAGCCGGCGGCGACCTTCAGTTTCTTCGATTCCGCGTCATACGAGAGGGCGAACGGCCCGTCGTACAAGTCCTGTGTGCTTGCGCCGAGGTTGACGACGGCTCTCCCGCCGTTGGCGAACAGCACGGGCGAACCGGACGCTCCGCGGGTAAAGGTCGAGGGGCTTGACGCGCTTGGAGACGCGTAATCTCCGGTTCCGGAGACGTTTACAGTCGCCGGTCCGGAAATGACGCAGTCCCCCATCTGGTTCGCCGCCAGTTTCAGCACGACTACTCCCCACGGCTTCGCCGCGTCTTTCAGCGGTTCGACCGGAACGGCGTCGCCGCAGAGCGCGGCGTCGGATTTGAAGTTCACCGCGCACCCCGCCGGAATTTCACCGGAGGACGCGTTGTAGACCTGAATCCTGACCACGCCCGAATTGGCGGCGGCGTGTCCGCCGTTCTGAAAACCGTTGAGGGAATTCACCATGTGCCGGACATTATTGGAAAGCAATGCGCTCGGTTTGAACGCTTGTCCTTTGGTCACATCCGGGAAGAAAGCCATGTTTACCTCACAGTCCCAGCGCGGAAAAGCTGGCATACTCGCAGACCTGGTCGACGTAGACGGCCTCGACTTCCGCTTTCGGGACGCCGCTCTCGGCGCTCGTCTTGCTCAACGCCCAGACGTATTCGAAACCCTTCTTGCTGACGCTCTTGCCGCCCACGTTCGCGCCCGATTCGTTCGGCTGGATCGCGAAATTGAAGGTCACGGTGACTTTCGTGGAACTTTTGGCCGGCGAACTGTAGCTCATGCCGAGAAACATCACTTCGCCCGCCGACCAGCCTTTGAATCCGCCGGAGTTGACTTTCCCCACCAGTCCCGCCACGTTCCGCTTGAAGCCGGTGGTGATGCGGGAGAGCCTCATGACGCGGGTGTAGGTTTCCCGAAGCTGGGCGGTCGGGATGTCCACGCCGGCGATCTCCATCTCCGAACCGGACTTTCCGTTCCAGCCGATTGCGCCGCCCGCGTCCTTCGTTCCGAACGCCCTGGTCTGCTTGAGGCTGTGCGTCATGCGCTTCGATCCGCCGCCGCAGTCGAAACTGACCGTGGATTCGGGATCGTCGTCATCGTCGTCATCGCTTGACGCCGTCTCTTTCTTGTAGACGGCGTTCACCTTGTAGGTGGCATCGTTTTCACGGGAATCGATCTCCACCGATTCCAGCGGCAGGACGCCATAGGAGGACGGCGCCGCCGCAAGGACCGCGGTCAACGCCGCGTCCTCGTCCGCCGCCTCGAACACCACATAGGGGATTTCCGCCGAAGTGAAAACGCCCTTCGCGTTCATCGCCTTGGTGTGGGCGCTGTAACTCTGTTCGACTCTCGCCATGTCAGTCTCCGTATGTCGTTGAAGCGGAAGCCGTGGAAGACTCCAGCTTCTTCAGGTGCTTGTTGGTTTCCTTCTGCTGGCGTGCGGATTCCTCCGTCGCTTTCGCCGTGCGCTCCTGCGCGTTGTTCGCGCCGAGCATGTCGCCCAATTCCTCCGCGCTCCAGCTCCCCATCGCCTTGTCGCCGGAGACGCCGACCCTGGTCTCGGCCTCCTTCGTGCCTTCGGCGGCGGCCTCGGTCTTCTTTTTCGCGTCCTCGACCTGGGTGGCTTTCTCGGCGGCGCGTTTCTTCACCTCGTCCATGGCGCTCTGCCACTGGCCTTTCGCCGCCTCGATCTCCGCCGCCGCCCCGGAAAGGGCGTCGTTGTACTTTTGGCGGTTTTCGTTGATCTCCTGGTTCATCGCGTCGTCGATGGCCTGATTGGAGGAGTCCCATTCGTTATTCAGGGCCTCGCGCTCCCCGGCGCGGCGGTTCACCTCATCGGCGGACTTTTGTTCCCGCGCTTGTTTGTTCTCCGCGATTTCGGCGTCGACACGGGCGATTTCGGCGTCCACGTCCACATCGGAGTCAAAGAAGCCTTTGAACTCGATCCACTTCTTCTTGAGATAGCCGACGGTCGACTCGAACGAACCGATCACGCCGTCCCAGATGAAGCTCCACGCGTCGGCGATGGCGTCGCCGATCTGCTTGAGTCCCGTGAGGAGTCCGTACCAGAGGTTGTTGCCGAGTTTCAGGATCGAATAGACGGCGACCGTCCACGAATCCGCGAGGAAGTTCTTGAGTTCGAGCCACGCCTTCTCCAAGGGGAAAAGGCCGGTCAGCCAGACGACTTTCAGCGCCGCGAGGCCGACCTTCGCCGCTCCGGCGAGATCGCCGGAAGCGAGCGCGATTTTGATGGTTTCCCACGTCTTGCCGACCACTTCCCCGATGGCCTTGAACGCCGTGCCGAAATCGGAAGCCAGTCCTTTGACCGCGCCGGCGCAGATGTCCCACGCTCCGGTGAGTTTCCACACCACCGCGACCAGCACGGCCAACGCCGCCCCGACGAGAACCGTCGGACTGCTTATTGCCGCCCAGGTGGCGAGCGCCACCACCTTCACACCGATCAAAACGGTTTTTAGAAGCGCGAACGCCGCCATGAGTCCCTTGACCGCCGCAATCGGAGCCAGCACCACCACTTTCAGAATCGAAAA
>CALABZ010000202.1 GCA_937888615.1 uncultured Lentisphaeria bacterium
TCTACGCAGATGTTCTCATCGCAAATCAAAATTCAGTGTTAAAACGCAATACCCCCAAGCCTGGAAGGGCTTGGGGAAACACCGGAAATAGTCGGAAGTCATTTTCTGCTCTTACAATCAAGCCGAAATTTTTGCCTGAAAATCAACCCGAAGCAAGTAAGTGTCAGAAAAAACAGGCAAGGATCCCCCCCAAATGTACACATGTTCGGACTTATATTTCTTCGAATGTTTATAGATTTGGAGTGCAGAGAAAGAGACCTTCAGCATTTCCTGGGCTCGTATAAGCCCAGGGCATTCCGCCGAGCACAATCAGTGTTGAACAGTCGACGTTTTCAAATAAAGTCCAAAACCTGTTCATTTTTCGGCTCTGGAACGAGCTGAACGCGGTTCGCCTTCGAGGCGAGAAATGAGAATAATGGAAATGGAAATCAAGGCTTCATTTGTTCGGAACGGACGAAAGATTCAATGGTTTCCTGGAGTTTGGCGGCTTCTTCGACCAAAAGCGAATCGTCCTGGTTCAGTTTATTCAGGCAAAGGAGCAGGAAATTCTGCTGATCACGACTTAACTGGACCAGCGTCTTGACTTTGTCCGCGGACAATTGTTCCGGCAGCTTTTCCGGTACCTCCGCCGTGGTGAAAGCATAAAGCGCGATAGCCGCTTCGGATACCGCTTCCCACGCAGGAGCTGCGGCTTCTTCTTCAAAGCCTCCGGCTTTCAGAACGGAAGCCATTTTCAGATTACGGCGTGAACGATCCAAAAAGGGCTGACACAATTTCAACCGCCGCTTGCGATCGGAAGGTTTTGGCGATTCGGCCGCGGTATTACAGAAAACAGTTTGAGCAGTGTCATTAATACTGATAAAACCCTGTTCGGCAAGTTTTTGCAACAGGCTTTGGATTTCCGGGGTAATTAAGTTGATTTGCCGATCCGTTACACCATCGCCGTAACTGCGGCGGATTTGTTCCCGCAAGGGTTTGTCGGCCTCGGCGCTGCCGATTGCCAGAAAAGAGGCCGGTTTCTCCGGCAATTGCAATTCCAGCAATTTACCGATACCGGGGTTATTCAGGGTCAGCTCCTGCCGAAGTATGGTATCCGAATCCGCAACCGGCCTGGGAATGCTGATTCCGGTGTCCATCAGTTCGTTGAGGCGGGTGATGAATACCGACTTGGCATTGGCCTGTTCGAAATCTTCGGCATTGCCTTTGGCGTCCAGGACAAAATCGGAGAGACCTTGTTTGAATTGCAGAGTTCCCAACATTTTATGTTCAATGGAATCAAGAGCCACCAGATTAATGACGTTGACCGAATTCTTCTGCATTTTGCGCCAGGCGCGGGCAATACGCTGTTCGAGCTTGGCCGGATTCCACGGCAGGTCAAGGTTAATGACGACGCTGGCGGCCTGCAGGTTCAAGCCCACCCCGCCGGAATCCGAAGATAAAAACACTTTGCAGTCGGGATCGTTCTTGAAACGGTTGATTTCCTCACGGCGTTTCTGCTGCGGTATCCGGCCGACGTGCATGACATAACCGAGCTTCATTCCGTCCAATGTCGCCGCCGCCAAATCCAGCATTCGTACCCATTCGGAAAAAATGATGATTTTACGTTCAGGCGCATTCTGTTGAAAATCTTCCAGAATCCGTTTCAGTTCATCAATTTTTGGCGATTCAGCAATGGCGTCGTCCATAATATAGCAGCTGTCGCAGTGCATTCGCATGGCGGCAAGGCCAAGCTGAAGCCGCTCGAATTCCCGGTTGGTCAAAGGCCGTTTCTGAGCCGCTGCGCATAACCGGCTAACGGTTTCCTCATACTCGGCATAGCGTTTTTTCTGTTCCGGAGTCATTTCTACAAAATAATTATTGTCGATTCGCTCCGGCAGGTTCTCCTGAATATCGTCCTTGCGCCGCCTCAGCATGACCGGCCGGAGCTTTTCGTGAAGTTCACGCAGGTTTTTCATGCCGCAGGCCCGGCCGCTTTCGTCGAAATCAAGAAACCGGCGGTTGAACCGGAATAAACTGCCGAAGACGGTGGGGTCAATCATTTCCGTCAGCGAATAGATGTCGTCAATCCGGTTTTCCAGAGGAGTGCCGGTAAGAATGAAAACATACGGTGAATTCATCCGCTTCAGGGTCTGCGCGGTTTTGGTTTTCCAGTTTTTGATCCGCTGGGCCTCGTCAAGGATAATCAGGTCCGGCTGAAATAGTTGAACGATATTTTCATGATCGCGCATCACCTGCTCATAATTCGTCAACAGAAAAAATGTTTTTGAATGACGGTAAAGCCGCAGACGATCGGAACGACCGCCAAATACCGGCTCCGCACTCAAATCGGTGAATTTGCGGATTTGTTCCTCCCATTCGGTTTTCAAAGACGCCGGAGCGACAACCAGCACCCGCTTTATCCCAAGGCATTCATGCATGACCGCCGCTGCCGCAACCGCCTGAACGGTCTTGCCCAAACCCATTTCATCGGCCAGGATCGCCCGTCCCTTAAAAGCCAGATGCAGCATCCCTTCAATCTGATAGTCGTAAAGAGCATAACGCAGGAACGGCAACTGTCCGTGACTGGAGCATATTTGCCGCTCATAGGTCCGCCGCATTTTTTCAAGACGATCCAGAATGCTCAATTTGCGGTTGTAATCGCGTATTTCCGCCGATATCCGGATTTTCGAAGAAATTTTCTGCGGCGTATTTTCCAGTTCCCGTAAAAAAGCCGGCAAAGCCAAGGTGTGCGGTTCCCGGCAGTTCCCCGCATCGTCAAAATACCGGTTTAAAAATTCAACGACCCCCGAAGCAATCGACCCGGAAATATCCAGAACCGGACGCCATTCCACATGATCCAGATAAATTTCCGCAAGTTCGGAACCACCTTTGGTCCCCTGAAACTGCATCTTCAGTTTCTCAATATGCTTGCAGGTTCCCAGGAAATTCTTGATGAAATCCGGGCAGGAACAGGTATTGATATTTCGATCCAGCGAACGGAATTCAATTCTATATTCCGTGCTGCCGCCGGATACCCGGTAATCGCGAAAAATATCCTTCCCCCCACCGGAAACCGGTTCTATTTTAAACGTCTCTTTTTCCGCCCGTCTTTTCCGCAACTCGATTTCATATTCGTCAGTTGTCAGCCAGCTCTGATGCTTGTTGACCGGTTTCTCTGCCTTCTTTTTGTTCATCCGAATTTCGTACCCCGCTTTAATAAACTGTCGGCAAAATATATATCCGAACATTGAGGATTGCAATATATATTCTGCAATTTTCGCATAGTAAATTCAACGTGATCACGGCTTTCGCATTGTTCATTTCCAGCAAAACCAGCCTTTACTCCCTTGCCGAAACCGGCAAGGGCAATAATGTCAATTTCCGTCTCTGGCTTGAAGACGTTCACCGCCCCCGATTGAACTGGTAAAAAGAGCTCCCGAATTTGGTTTTGAAAAAACGCCTCACGGGAAATATATTCCGCCGGATATTGAACGTATCCCCATTTGACAATTCTGGTTCAAACAAGGAAGGCGTTTCCTGGACGTACAAGAACCATGATGTTTTGCTTACCTCGGAACTCATGGTTATATGCTCAACTGCGAAATGCGTCCCGGAAGTCAGCACAGCAACAAGGGGGCGCTGGAATTTATCCGGCAGTCCCTTGGCATGACAGAAATGCTTGGTGTTGACCTGAAAAATATTCTTGTGCGTTTGGATTCAGCTCATGATGATGCGGAAATCATTGAAGAGCTGCTGAAACGCGGTGTGGCTTTTCTCATCAAACGCAACCTGCGGAAAGAATCAAGAGAGCAATGATTGAGTTTAGCTCGGCGTGTCTGCGAAGCCCAAAAAACGCGCCTTGGCAAAACCGTTTTTACCGGTGAAGCCAGCCATATACCTGTTGCCGCGTGGCACCATTGATCCCAAAAACGCCCCGCCCATGCCGGGGAACGATAATTCTAAAGTTTTTGGAACTGCTCTCGAAGCAAATATGCCTTGACTGTCCGCAGATTCATTTTCAAAAGTTCCTTGAGCTTGAAGCTCTGCTTTTCTGTCAGATTCTCTTTGCGTTTGAGAAAACACCAGCGAGACTTCGCCAATATCGGTTGCAGTTTCTCCTTGCGCAATCTCTTGACTTCTTCTGCCCGAACTTTATCCAATGCCTTGCCAAATTTCTGCATGATATGAAAACGGTCAAGCACATTGATTGCCTTGGGCAGATGTTTGGCTATCACCTTCAAGTACGGCTTCCACATGTCGGAACAAATTACCTTGATTTGGGCGGAAAACCCTGGCTTCAGCGTAGCCATATCTTTGAAAAACGATTCCATCGTTGCCTTTGTCCGTTGTTCTCCAATCCATAGCAGGCGGCGTGCTCTGGAATCAATCTGATAAACCAAGGTCAGATAATTGTGTCCTTTGTGCCAGGCGATTTCATCTACACCGAGAGCACTCACCATATCAATCGTCCGATTCGTCAACCCGTAATCGACTACCCATTCAACAGCGGAGCAGACCGTCTGCCATGATGTATGAAAATGTTCGGCAACACTTTTCAATGAGAGTTCTTTGGCCCAACTTGCCAGAAACGCGGCATAGTGATTGCAAAAGTGATTTTTCCCATTACTCCACGGAACCATCTCGACAACAACACGTTTACACTTCGGGCAACTGACCCGCCGCATGGAATAGCGAAAGAATACTCGGAAGCCCCACAACGGAACAAACTCAAACAATCGCTCCGACAAGGTATCGTATCCGGGAGATGGGGTCCCACAGACACTGTACAGCGGTTTACTGTTGGCTCGAGGCTTGATTTCCACAATAATGGATTCTTTCTTTTTGTCAAACTCTGACTTCCCGATGCAAAAGCATTTGAATTTCAGACCAAAGTTGAGTATAGTTTTCAGGCGCATGGTTCCTCGTAATAAATTGTCGGCTAACAAAATATTACGCCATGTGCTCTTTTCTTTCAAGGATTCGGAAGGAAAATTTATTTTTCTTTGTTTACCCTGGAAAAAGACTGACCCATTACCAATATTCATTAAAATTATGAAATATCATTGTAATTGATATTGACTTTTTTGTGAATTCGTGTATAATTTCTTTGTATTACAAACAACAGGTATTTTTTATGGATATTCAAAAAAGCGAGCAGATGGTCGATCTAATATTGTCGCATATCATCGACAATAAGCTTAAGCCGGGCGACAAACTTCCGTCGGAAGAAGAAATGACCATGCTCTTCAAGGCCAGTAGAGTCAGCATTCGGGAAGGTTTGCGCGGTCTGAAGTTTCTTGGACTTCTGAAGTCAACAACCAGCAGGGGAACTGTTATTCAGGAGATGGATTTTTCTATTTTGACGCGTTGCCTGGGTTTCAAATTGCAATCAGCGATATTTCGTATCGTCAGCTGCTGGAAGCCAGATTGGCTATTGAAACCGGAGCTCTGGAACTGATTTGCGGTAAGCTTAAGCCTTATCAGATAAAATGTTTACGACAAATGACCAACTGCAGGCGCCAGGATAATTCCCCCAAGGAAATTTCGCGTGACTATAAGGCGGATCGGGAATTCCATCAGTATCTGCTGCGATGCAGTGAAAACTCCGTATTGATCACCTTTTCACGTTTACTGCAAATATTCTTTTCTCACTTTATTGACGAGAACGTAGAAGACAGTGAGCTTGCAACTTCAGACCACGAGATTCTGGTTTATGCTTTGGAAAAAAACAACTTAGAGCTGGCCCGCGGCGCAATGCGAGAACATTTATCCAAGTATTACAAATTGCTTGAAGAAAGGAAATTGAAGAATGCCGGTAATTCGGCAGTTCAACTTAAGAAGAATCACCAGATTGCAAACAAATGATTTTATATAGGATATTTTATTTTTTTAGTTGCATTCTTTGTATTACAAAAAAATAAATCCTCCTCAAAATCAAGGGTATTAATGATTCATGGAAAAGTGTAAAATAGCAAAATGTCTGGCCATGCAAGATAAGGCGGCGCATCTTATTCCTGGCATGACTCAGTTATTATCAAAGCGGCCGGATATGTTTTCCCGTGGCGCATGGCCTGGCTACTTTAAAAAAGCCAGAGGGGTGGAAGTCGAAGATTTGGATGGTAATCGTTATTTGGATTTCAGTATCGGGGGTATCGGAGCCACGGTATTGGGTTATGCCGATGAAGAGGTTAATGCCGCGGTTATGCGGGTGATTGCCGATGGTTCGGCATCATCGCTTAATGCTCCGGAGGAAGTGGCTCTGGCGGAAAAATTGATCGGATTGCATCCATGGGCCGACATGGCGCGATTTGCGCGTTCAGGAGGCGAAGCGATGGCGATCGCCATTCGAATTGCCCGGTCGGCCACAGGCAAAGATACAGTGGTTTTTTGTGGTTATCATGGCTGGGAAGACTGGTATCTCGCAGCCAATGTTGATACCCGGAATGCTTTAGGGGAACATCTGATTGCCGGCCTGCAGCCAAATGGTGTTCCCCAAAAATTAGCCGGGACGGCAATTCCATTTCGGTTCAATGATATTGAAGCGTTCAAGAATGCAATTAAGCGTGCGGGAAAAGACCTGGCGGCAGTGGTTATGGAACCCATCCGAAATTATATGCCGGAACCTGAGTTCATGAGTGTAATTCATCAAACGGTGAAGGAATTGGAGGTGCCACTGATAATCGATGAAATTTCAGCGGGATTCCGAATATGCTGCGGCGGTGCCCATCTGCGATTAGGCTGGTGTCCGGATATTGCTGTTTTTTCCAAGGCGTTGGGCAATGGATTTCCCATCTCCGCCGTCATCGGCAAAAAATGGGTAATGAAAGCAGCCCAAAGTAGTTTTATTTCCAGCACCAACTGGACAGAACGTATTGGCCCGACCGCGGCATTGGCTATGATAGATAAATTCCAACGTGAAAATGTACATCGTCACTTGACTGCGTTAGGTGAAAGAATTGAAGATGGCTGGAAAAGAATTGCCGCCAAACACCGGCTGGACATCAGTATCAGTGGCATCAAACCGATGTTACACTTCAAGTTTGCTGAAAACCATAATATCAACCGTGCATACTATTCGCAGGAGATGGGCAAGCGCGGTTTTCTTGCCTGTATGCTGTGTTACTCCATGTATGCGCATAATTTCAACCAGGTCGAACAATATTTATCAGCCACGGATGAAATATGGGCTGATATTGCCGCCGGCAATATTGAAACAAAACTTGAAGGTGAACCGGCGATAACCGGTTTCCAAAGAATCAACTAAGGGCTAATTATGAATGTATTGAAAAGTTTTTCGCTGGAAAACCGGATCGCATTAGTGACTGGAGGCTGTCAGAATTTCGGAGAGGAAATAGCGTTAGGGCTGGCGGAAGCTGGCGCACGGGTGATAATTACCTCGCGGGATTTTGAGAAGGCAACTTTGGCGGCTAAGAAGTTGAATCAGGTTTATCCCGCGTCATTTATTCCCAAGAGCATGGATTTACTGTCCGAGCGGGGCATCATCAAACTTTTCGATGAAATCCGGGAGGAATTTGGAAAGCTTGATATTTTGGTGAACAATGCGGGAGGACATTCCAAAGAGGCTTGCGGATTTCTGGAGAAGGAAACTTTAAGCGGCTGGAACAGTTTCATTGAAACCAATCTGACCGGAACGTTTTTGATGCTTAGAGAATACAGCAGGCTGATGATCCCGCATAAAACGGGAAATATTATCAGCATAGCTTCCATTTCTTCCCTGCTGGGGCGGGACCGCAGCATTTATCCATCCGGAATGACGCCAAATCCGATTGCTTATACTGCCGCCAAAGCCGGAATCATCGGATTGACCTATGACGCGGCGGCATACCTTGGCGGATATGGCATTCGGGTCAACTCCATTTCTCCGGGAGGATTCCAGCGGAATCAACCGGAAGATTTCATCAAGGCATATTCTCAGCGAACCATGCTGGGGAGAATGGGGATTCAGCAACAGGATCTGAAAGGCGCGGTGGTTTTCCTGGCCTCGGACGCCTCATCCTATATAACCGGGCACAATCTGTATGTCGATGCCGGTTTTTCAAGATACAAATGAGGTCGGTAAATATGATTAATCTGGGTATGATCGGAATGAACGAGGGCAATGGGCATCCCTATTCGTTTTCGGCAGTATTTAATGGTTATAATGATGAGGCTCTGGAACGCAAGTGCCCGTTCGAAATTATTCGAAAGTATCTCAGGGAACATCACCGGAATCAAGAGTTTATCGGAAATGCCCGGGTTTCCTGCATTTGGACGCAAGATCGTGCGCTTTCTGAAAATGCGGCTCGAATTGCCAATATTCCATCTGTTGCAGATTCCATCGAAGAATTGGCGGGAAATGTGGATGCAATCATTTTTGCCAGGGATGATATCTGGAATCATTGGGAAATGGCCGGAAAGCTGTTCCAGACCGGTAAGCCGATATACATGGATAAGTTACTGGCGCATAATCAGAGTGACCTGAATAACTTCCTGGAAGCCGCCGGCTCCGGATATCCGTTAATGACGGCGTCATCGTTCCGCTTTGCTCCGGAAGTTGAGAAGGCGGAAAAATCGCTTGCGGTTCCAGAAGTCAAAACCGTTTACGGCATCAGCCCGGTGTCATGGATTCGATATGCGCCGCATTTGCTGGACCCGCTGTTCCGGCTGTTCGGACGGGATATCGAGAGTGTTCAAAATTGCGGAAGGGAACTGGCCGATACAGTTTGCCTGACTTACCGGAACGGTTTGCAGGCTGTTTTACAGGTGCTGGATGGAGTTAGCCTGCCTATTGGTCTGACTTGTCACTCCGGCAAAAGTATTCCACCATATGCTATGCTTTATACAGATCCGACGCTGGAGTCATATTTCTACAGTATTGTGAATATGATGAAGGCATTTGTGGAACTGATTGAAACGGGAAAGAGAACGGAAAGTTTCAATGAAACGGTTTTCCTGAATAAAATTGTATTGGCTGGTATAGCTTCAAGGGAAGCGGGCGGACGTAAAATCATGATAGATGAAGTTATTTAAAGGATTTTCAAAGATGCAGAAAAAATCATGGCGGATTAATGAAAAAGAGTATGAGTATTTAAGCGCAGTCCTGGAAAGCGGGTTTCCGGGCAGCGCATCGGTGAGCTTTACCGCCAAACTGGAAAAAATGTTTGCCGAAAAATTCAATTCCAAGTACGCTATTTCGTTTGCCAACGGGACGGCAACGCTTCATGCGGCTCTGGTGGCGGCGGGAGTTGGACCAGGCGCTGAAGTCATTGTGCCGCCCTTGACGATGACCGCGACAACGATGGCGGTATTATTTACCGGAGCGACACCGGTCTACGCGGATATTGATCCGGATACTTTTTTGATATCCCCGACATCCATACGCAAATGCGTCACTTCCAGGACCAAAGCCATAATGCCGGTCGCGCTCTACGGATTATCCCCCGACTATGATGAGATCAACAAAATTGCGAATCAGTATAAGTTGACGGTCATTGAAGACGATGCTCAATGCTTCGGGGGAAAATACAAGGGAAAAATGGTTGGAACCCTGGGCGATATTGCCAGTTTTTCTTTTCAGAACTCCAAACATATGACGTGCGGTGAAGGCGGGATGGTCATTACCTCCAATCCTGAGCATGCTGTTTCGATAAGGCGCTTTTCCAGCCTGGGTTACGGCAATGTAAGCGCGGAGCCGGGAAAGTCAAGGATTAATAAAAACGAACTTGTCAAACCGGATTTCGCCAGACACGTATCCCTGGGATATAATTACAGGTTGTCTGAATTATGTTCGGCGGTGGCATATGCCCAGCTGGAAAAACTGGAAACATTTATAGCGTGCCGAAAAAAATGTGCAGCCGCCTATTCGGAAGTGATTGGAAACACGTCATGGCTGAAAGCACAGAAAAATCCGGACAACTGCGAGAATTCCTATTGGGCCTATACGGTAAAACTTGTTAATCCAGAAGTCGGATGGACTGATTTTTATGACAAATTCAAAGAATTCGGCGGAGATGGATTTTATGGCGCGTGGCGCTTGAGTTACAATGAACCTTTTTTACAAAATGTAATTCCGGAGTATCAGCGTCAATGCCCGGTTGCGGAAAGTACCCAACCGCTTTTGATGCAGTTTAAAACCAATTATGGTTCGGAGCCTGAAATCGCCGAACAGGCTGAAGCTTTACGAAAGACGCTTGACTTTTTTGGCCGTTGAATTTTAACTTGAGGACTGATTATGAAAAAAAGGATTATTGCATTCGGTGCTCATCATGATGATATTGAAATCCGGGCCGGCGGGACCATTGCCAAATATGTCGCAGCCGGTTATGAAGTGATTTATGCGGTTGCCGTTGATGCCGCGTCTTTCGCAGCTGATTGTGAATACTTCAGAGAAAATCCCGGAAAAGAATATTTTCCGGAGGAAATACTGAAAATCAGGGAGGAGGAGTCAAGGTGTGGGGCACATATCCTGGGAGCTTCCGAAGTGAGGTTTTTTCACTTGAAGCCAGCCTATTTCCGGGTCCAGAGCCGTGGCCTGGCCTTGATGGCGCATTTCAACGCCGGTGAAGAAAGAATCATTGAGGGAATGAAAAGTTATCGCGGCAAATATTTCTGCCTTGCCGCAGCGGATACCCCTGAATGTGTGGCGGAAGTCATCCAATTCATAAAACAGCACGATCCGGAAATCATTTTGACCCAACAGATCAATGACCAGCACAATGAACATTATGCGGTGGCGTCATTGGTCTATACCGCATGCCGGAAATTGACCGCAACGGGGATGAACCTTAAGCTGTATTCGTGGCAAATGGGATCAAGTGGACCGATGATTCGTTTTTCCCCTGATGTGATTGTTGACATCAGTGATTTCATGGATATAAAACTTGAAGCGGTAAAAACATTTATAAAATCGCAGGTCCCGGTGGACAGGCGGGAAGAGCACCTCAATACGGTTTTGGCATCCGCGCGTTATTTCGGTCAAAAGATCGGCGTCCTCTATGCTGAACCTTTCTCGGAAATGTTGATTGGACAAAGAACCAAGGGGCATTTGACGGAGTCTTCCGCATTTGCCGAATGGGATGGAACTCCCGGTAAGTTTAAAACGGAATTGTAAACATTATGTTATACTCAATTAGGGTTAAATTTTAAAATTTCACACTAATTGAGTATATGCCCCAAAAAACCATTGAAGGAGCGTAACTATGTACAAAGATCACAAGCTGCATCTACTTTTCACTCTGATTGAACTCCTGGTCGTGATTTCGATCATCGCCATTCTGGCGGCGATGCTTCTGCCGGCGCTGAACAGCGCAAGAAACAAAGCACGGGAAAGCAAATGTGTATCCAATTTAAAACAGACTGGAGCCCAGTTAATTCTTTACCTCAGTGATTATGACGATTATTATCCGTCACTCAACGCACAACCTGCGCCGGATTTTCTGGGGCACAGCAGATATATTCACAATGTTCTCTTCTGGCAGCTCAACAATGGCAAAAAGTTCATAGACCAGATGACTGGAGACGAGTACACAAAGCATATCATGCATTGTCCGTCCGATGTAGTCTCCCCAATAAAATGGCAGATAAACAGTACGTCAACAGAAAACAGCTATGGCATGTCATACGGATTTAATTATCAGTTTTGGACCAGTACAATTATCCCCAAGGTTTCCCTGCTGAAGAAACGCGGAATGGTTGCGGTCGATGACGAATATTGGTATGCCTCTTCGTCGCCGAACACTACCCGTTTGCTGCAGACATTGGGAGAGCGGCATGGTTCAAGGGGAAACATGCTGATGTCCGACGGTTCCGTGGAAAGCGCAGGACAAACGCAATTTATGACCTGGACATCTGATGAATGGAAAATTTTTCGGCAATAAGGTATGGTCATGATGCAGTGTATTTTCGAGCAGGCGTTTTTGGATAAATTCGGAATCATAAGCCAACCGGAGCTTCTGGCCCGTGACTGGGATAAATCGATGGCGCTTTACCGGGGGGGGAAAGAGATATTTTTCCTCCAGGATGACTTCATTGAACAGGCCGGCAGCCTGACCGGACTTGATTCCGATATGATATGCCATCTTAAACGCGAGAAAAATAAATTTGTCGACGATGATTTCATCTGTCAATTTTTATGGCATCTTCACTGGCTTTTCTTTGTCAACAAAACGGTTTTGAGATCATTGCGGGTTAAATCTCCGTTTCCAGTCTGCGGATGGACGGA